>NZ_JBLQTA010000024.1:0-41487 GCF_048159625.1 Ciceribacter azotifigens
CGCTACCTCAGCCGCGGACACCCTCCCGCGCAGCGGGTTCGTTCTCCGGGCCCGAAGCGGTTACTCATCGACTTGACGCGAACGTCTCTTATGGGCGCCAGCCGGCATTCATACGGTCCGGTCTGGCTTGGTGGCATTTGCTACCTAACCATTCGCGGGTCGGGTCCCGCCTGCGGCGGATAGAACGGTAGATCAATCAACCGTGCTGTGACACTGGCGCACAAAAACAATGACAACTTCTATGTCTTTTACGCCAATGATTTCAATGGGTTTCGTTGGTTAATGTGTGGCAAAGTCCGTGTCATCCTACACCGACGAGATCGGTTGGTAAAATTATAAAGCCCAGGGGTATCCCTGGGCTTTCGTCGTTTTTGGCTTTCTGGACATAAAGACTCGCACATGTCCGCAAGCACAGAAAGCATCAAAGTCAGGACTTGCAGGCCCCGGCTTTGGATACGACGAAGAAGCTGTCGCTCTCGTGGAGAAATCCGTCTAGCCAGGTCGACGCCGCCTCTCCCCCCTGTGGGAGAGGTTACAAGAGCGCGGTCATAGCGTCAGCTAAGTCGCAGATTTTGTTGGTGAGGGGGTCGGCAAGGTGGCGACCTATCAGGAAGCCCGCGTCGCAGCCTTCGAACTTACCGATCCGGCCACCCGGACGGCCGCTCTCGACGCCGCGGTCGACCAGCTGGAAGCAGGCTTCGGCCTGACGCTGACATCCGCCCAGATCGACGAACTGAACGCGATCCTCGATTCGCGCTGAGCCCGGCGCGCGCCTTCCCCTTTCCTTCAGACAGGAGAGGGCCGTGCGCCCGACCTTACAATGGTGCAACCAACCGCGGCTGCGGCCGCACGCAGCCTTGCAACCTCCGCACGAATCGCAGGAACATCGGGTTTCCGTTCCACGGCAGGGCCGACCATGTCTCCTTCCTTCGACATCCACATGAAAGACGTCGATTTCTCGCGCATGGACGTCTGCGAGAGCGAGCACTGGCTGACGCGCCTTCATTTCAACCAGAGCTATCTCGGACGCTGCCTCGTCATCGCAAAGCGCGTCTCGGATACCTCGCTCGCCACCTGCAGCGACGAGGAATATGGCGATCTTCGGCGTGTCCTGCAGCGCTATGAGCGCGTCGTCGGGGCCGCGTTCCAGTCGGCGCGCTTCAACTATACGCAACTCGGCAACGAGTGGCCGCAGCTTCATGTGCATGCCATCCCGCGCTACGACACACCGCGGCAGTGGAAGCACTATACCATCGCCGACACCCGCTATCACCAGAACCCCTCGCCCAAGCCGCCGCCGCCGGTGCCGCTCGAGGAGGCCTATGCGATCGCCGCGCATCTGCGGGCGCTGTTTGCGGCGGCCGCTGACACCGGCCGGGCGTCTCCCCTTGAGAATGCCGCAAATGCGCCCTAGATGAAACGCGAGTGATAAAGGCGTCGCGTTCGATCCGATGCATCGTTCTTCGCGGAGACCTGGCCTGATGCGGCGATTGCGCGATTTCGGGAGAATGGCTTGGCTGGTGCTGGTCGTTGCGGCCGCGCTTGCCTTTGCCGGTGCGCCCGGCGCCAGCGCGCACCAGGTGAACTGCGGCAGTGTCGTGACCGTCGCGACCGACGGCGCCCATCATCAGCACCACCATACGAAATCCGACGACAGCACGGCTGCGAAAGCGGCAGCCGTTCCCTGCTGCACGACGGCCTGCCCGCTCTGCGTTTCGGCGGCTGGTCCTGCCGCGGCCGCTCCCCATGCGGTCGCCTTCCTCCACCTTGCCTATCCCGAACGCCAGTTCGGCCTTTCCGGCAGCGAACCGCCGCCGGATTTCGAACCGCCCCGACCCCTCGCCTGATCGATCCGCCAGCCGCGTTCCAACGGCGGCATGTCCCCACATGCATGGATGAAACTGCTGTCGGCCACGCCGACGCAACGATCAGGAGAAAAGATCGTGTATCGCCGTCAATTCTTGAAGACCCTCGCCCTCGGCACCGCCGCGGCCGGGTTCGCCCCTTTCTTCCGTTCAACCAGCGCACGCGCCGCCGAAACACCGGCAAAGCGCCTTGCCGTCACCAGCCGTGTGCTCGACGTCAACGGCAAGCCGGCCAAGGTGTTCGGGCTCGTCCAGCCGGACGGCACCTCCGGCCTGACCCTTGATGCGGGAAGCGACTTCGACGTGCTGCTCGCCAACGAAACCGCCGAGCCGACGCTCATCCACTGGCACGGGCTCACCCCGCCCTGGGCCATGGACGGCGTGCCGGACAATCCGGCCGCCCTTCTGGCGCCTCAGGAAACCCGCCGCTACACCTTCCCCGTCGGTGCGGGCGGCACCCACTGGATGCACGCCCATACGCTGCAGGAGCAGAACCTGCTCGCCGCCCCGCTGATCGTGCGGCGGCCGGACGAAGCGTCAAGCGACGAGCAGGAGGTGGTCATCCTACTCCATGACTTCTCGTTCCGGTCGCCCGAAGAACTCCTCGAAGAGCTGAAGGGCGGTAACGGCCACGGCGCCGCCCATATGGGCGGAATGTCGATGGGCGGAATGTCCGGCATGGGCCACATGGGCCACGACATGGGCGGTTCCATGGGTGGCGGTGCGATGGGCGGTCATCAGAGCATGGCCATGGGCGGCATGGGCGGAATGGCCGGCATGGATCTCAACGACATCGAATACGACGCTTATCTCGCCAACGACCGGACACTCGACGATCCGAAAGTCGTGCAGGTCGAGAAAGGCGGACGAGTGCGGCTGAGGATCATCAACGGTGCCACCGCAACCGCCTTTACCATCGACACCGGCGAGGTTCTCGGCCGCCTTGTCGCGGTCGACGGCCAGCCGGTGCAGCCGATCGCCGGCACGCGCTTCCCGGCCTCCATGGGCCAGCGGCTCGACATCGTCGTCGAGCTTCCCAGCGAGGGTGGCGCCTTCCCGGTACTTGCCCTGCGTGAAGGCTCGACGAAACGGACCGGCATCGTGCTCGCGAGTGCCGGAGCCTCGATCGGAAAGCTCGCCGGGGACGGCGAGGAAACCGGCCCCGTGCTCGATCTGGGTCTCGAACAGCGGCTCCGGGCCGTAACGCCGCTCGACAGGCGAACGCCCGCCCGCAGCTACCACATGGTGCTCGGCGGTGACATGGCGAGCTACACCTGGTCGATCGCCGGCGGTGATGCACTTTCCGTCGGCACCGGTGAGCGCATCCGCTTCGTCGTCCAGAACATGTCGATGATGGCGCATCCCATGCACCTGCACGGTCACCACTTCCAGGTGACGGCGGTCAACGGCGTCGCGATCGCCGGTGCGGTTCGTGATACGGTGCTGCTGCCGCCGATGGCCGAGGTCACGCTGGAGTTCGACGCCGAGAATGCCGGACGCTGGCCCTTCCACTGCCATCATCTCTACCACATGGCCTCGGGCATGATGGCCTTCGTCGCCTACGACAATGCCTGATAGAATGCACGGGCGAGGTGTAGCCTCGCCCGTGTCCCGACCGTTAACGCGAGGAGGCAATCGTGGCTGAAGAACAACATCATCACCACCATCACGGTCATGACCACAAGCCGGCCGGCCATTCTACTCATCACGCTCATGAGACGGGCGGATCGGCACCGCCGGCACCGGTTGCCTCCGGCAAGGGCGGAACCGTCTACACCTGCCCCATGCATCCGCAGATCCGCCAGCTCGGACCCGGCAACTGCCCGATCTGCGGCATGGCGCTGGAACCGGAGACGGCGACGCTGGAGACGGGGCCGAGCCCGGAACTCCTCGACATGCAGCGGCGCTTCTGGATCGGACTTGCCCTGACGCTGCCGGTCGTGCTGCTGGAAATGGGACAGCACCTCTTCGACCTGCACATGCTCATCCCGCCGACGACAGGCTCCTGGATCCAACTGGTGCTGGCGACGCCGGTCGTTCTCTGGGCCGGCTATCCCTTTTTCGAGCGCGGCTGGGCCTCGCTCGTCTCGCGCCACCTCAACATGTTCACGCTGATCGCCATGGGCACGGGCGCGGCGTGGATCTACAGCGTCGTTGCGACTGTCGCCCCGTCGGCCTTCCCCGCCACCTTCCGCTCCGGCGACGGCGCGGTCGATGTCTATTTCGAGGCGGCGGCGGTGATCACCGTCCTGGTTCTGCTCGGGCAGGTGCTCGAATTGCGGGCGCGCGAGCAGACGGGCGGCGCGATCCGCGCGCTTCTCGATCTCGCGCCGAAGACCGCCCGGCGGGTGCGCAGCGACGGGACCGACGAGGACGTGCCGCTCGACATCGTGGCGGTCGGAGATCGGCTGCGCGTCCGTCCGGGCGAGAAGGTTCCGGTCGACGGCGAGCTCCTCGAAGGCCGCAGTTCCGTCGACGAATCCATGATCACCGGCGAGTCGATGCCGGTCACCAAGGAGGTCGGCGCCAGGCTGATCGGCGGCACGATCAACCGCACCGGCGGCTTCGTCATGGAAGCCCGTCGCGTCGGACGCGATACGGTGCTCTCGCAGATCGTCCACATGGTGGCGGAAGCGCAGCGTTCGCGGGCGCCGATCCAGCGGCTCGCCAACGACGTTTCGGGCTGGTTCGTGCCGATCGTCATCCTCGTGGCACTTGTCGCCTTTGCCACCTGGATGGTGGTCGGGCCCGAGCCGCGTTTCGCCCACGGCCTCGTCGCGGCGGTCGCCGTCCTCATCATCGCCTGCCCCTGCGCGCTGGGGCTTGCGACGCCGATGTCGATCATGGTCGGCGTCGGGCGTGGCGCCGGCATGGGCGTGCTGATCAAGAATGCCGAGGCGCTGGAGCGGATGGAAAAGATCGACACGCTCGTCGTCGACAAGACCGGCACGCTGACCGCCGGCCGGCCGGAAGTCGTTGCCATCGCCACCGTTCCCGGGGCCGACGAGAGCGAACTGCTGCGACTTGCGGCAAGCCTCGAGCGTTCGAGCGAACACCCTCTGGCGGCCGCGGTGGTGAACGCCGCCGAAGTCCGCAAGGTCGCGCTCGCCGATGCGCGGGACTTCGACAGCCCCGTTGGTCGCGGCGTAACGGGTACCGTCGACGGGCACCGGCTGATCATCGGCAGCCACCGGATCATGGCGGACGAGAAGATCGATATTTCGGCGCTTAACGAAAAGGCGGAGGATCTGCGCGGCGAAGGCGCGACGGTGATCTTCACCGCCGTCGACGGCCGTCTGGCCGGTCTCTTCGCCATCGCCGATCCGATCAAGCCGACGACCCCGTCGGCCGTCAGCGCGCTCCTTGCGGAAGGCGTGCGCGTGGTGATGCTCACCGGCGACAACCGCACCACCGCTAACGCCGTCGCTCGCAAGCTCGGCATTTCCGAGGTTGAGACCGAGGTTCTGCCCGAACACAAGAGCGAGATCGTCGCGCGCCTGCGCAAGGAGGGCCGCGCCGTGGCGATGGCCGGCGACGGCGTCAACGACGCGCCCGCTCTCGCCGCCGCGGATGTCGGCATCGCCATGGGGACTGGAACCGACGTCGCGATCGAGAGCGCCGGCGTCACCCTCGTCAAGGGCGACCTGGAAGGCATCGTGCGGGCGAGGCAACTGAGCCGCGCGACCATGCGCAACATCCGCCAGAACCTCTTCTTCGCCTTCATCTACAACGCGCTCGGCGTACCGGTGGCAGCGGGCGTGCTCTATCCCGTCTTCGGTCTCCTGCTGTCGCCGGTCATAGCGGCGGCGGCGATGGCACTCTCTTCCGTCAGCGTCATCACCAATGCGCTGCGGCTGCGAAGCGCGCGGCTGTGAGGTCCGGCAAACACAGGCGCGAACGGAGGGAGGCATGAACTACGCCCATTCGGACGTCGTCGACGTCGACGTCGCGGCACCGCCCGAACAGGTGTTCGATCTGCTCGACGACCCGGATGGAAGGACGTTTCGCCTTCGTCGACCTTGCCGTCGACGAGGTGGTGACCGGGCATCAACGGCCATCCCGGAAGGTCTGGGAGACGCGTGGGCGCCCTCGCCTTCTGGTGATCGGTGCCTACCGCATGGGTTTCGACGTCTCGCCCGCCGCGGGCAGGTCTTATCTTCGCGTCTTCATCGACTATGACGATCCGGACACGCGTCTCAGCCGGCTCGCGGAATCACTGTTCGGCCCGGCCTATGCCCGCTGGTGCTTGCGACAGATCGCTGAGGATGCGGCGGTCACTCCACCTCCAGCATCCCTGCCGCAATCCGCCTCTTGAGGTGACGGTCGACAAGAGCACGATCCGCGCAGACATGGAAGCGCCCAAGGCAGGCGTCGCTCAACCCGACGAGATCCTCGAAGACCGGAGAGGTCGGCAGCCTCGCCGCGGCGACCAGCCTCGCCGGCAGGAACGGCGCATCCTCCGCCTGCTCAAGCAGGCTGTAGTCCACCTCGGCACCGTATCCGCGGATCGCATAATAGGTTTCATAGATCGCGGAACGCAAGTCGGCCAGAATTGCGCGGTCCGGACGACGTGCAAGCACGAGCTCCCGGGTTGCTACCGATTGGTGGTCACCGAATTCGGCGAGAACGCTACCCCGGGGCCCCGGCTCTTCCGTCAGCCATGCGCGGAAGCCTTCCAGATCCCTTCGGGCGATGCCCAGGCGGCGCATGTATTCGTTGGTTTCGGGGTCGGACGAGCGTCCGACCACCGGATCCCCGGTCTCCGGCAACAGCACTTCTTCGTAGGGTGCGTGGCTGAACATGGTCTGCAGATTGATGAAGAGCGGCCGGCCGTCCTCCTTGCGATGCCTGGCGATCAGGTCCTCGATGAAAGCATAGTATGCCCTGTCGCGCACCTTCATCGGTTCAAGGCCGGTGCGGTCGGAGTCGTAGACCTCCTGGAAGCCGGTCGACTTCAGAAACGGCCCTTCGTTCAGCGCGTGATACTTGAGCGGAATGACGGCCACGGTGCGGTAGCCGCAACGGGAAAGAACGTCCGGCAGCGCACCCTTGATCTTGTTTTCGAGCAGTTGCGTGACATAGGCTCCCTGCCATGTGAAATCGGCGGTGGAGAGTCCGGTCAGAACTGAGAAATTCGTCATCCATGTGCCGGCGCCGAGCGTCTCGGCGAAGAAGGGTTTTATGACCCCGTCGCCCGACCGGAAGCTCGCGGCAAGCTGTGGAGACATCCCGAGTTCCGGGAAGGCGGTCGGCGGCACCTGGCTCTCGGCCAGGACCAGAAAGACATCCGGCTTCTTTCGTTCCGGTCCGCAATCGACGGCATCCCTGAACGGCGCCTCGATGTGCACGAGGTCGATCTGCTCGGCAAGCGGCAGGCGTCCGAAGAGGTCCGGCAGGTTCCACAGCGACAGCGGCAGTGCCGAAGCGTTGTAGCCCGCCACATACGGCAGAAATTCCGCCTCCTGCGAGTTGCGTGCAGGGTGCGCAATGTAGGCCGCACCGACGAAGACGCCGATCCCCGCAAGCCGGATGGAGAGCGGCAAGCGCTGCGGCCGCTCGAAGCGATAGAGTGCTGCGAGAAAAGCAATCGCTGCACCACCGATCAGCAGCGCCGAAACGATGATCACCGTATAATTCGAAAGCAGGAAACCGAAGAGCGACCAATCGGTGCCCGTGAACACGAAATCGTAGACATGAAGCGCCAGCCCATTGTGCCGGAACTTCAAGAGCGAAACGAGCGTCGCCAGCATGATGATCGTGCCGGCGGCATAAAGGGAAAACACGTATCGCCGCGTCAGCAGGAAGAAGAGTGCGGCCATGCTCCCCGTCGTCGCGATGGTGTAGGGCAAGAAGGTCCAGCGGGTGTCGAAATAGCGCACAAGGACGGAATAGATCGCTCCAGCGAGCAGAACACCGACCGGCCGGACCACAAAGCCGAGGGCAGCCTTTACCATCGCGCGTTCTCCGGACAGTCCCGCATGCTCAAGCAAATGGCGACCTCCGAAAAGAGAATGATGCGAGAGATTTGCTTCCTGCGCAACTCCCGCATGTACAGCGGGATCCGCTGGACGAGTGGTGAGAGCTTCAAATCCATCACTGAGAAACCAAATGCTTACGAATAGAAGCACATGCGAATATATAGTCAAGGCCAACCAGGCTTCGTGTTACGGCCTTCCCGCGCGACCCTATGCGCGGCTATGATCGTGTCGGTGATTCCCGTCACCGGCTTACCCTCCCCGAAGTGAGTTCTCCCATGCAAAGCCCCATTATCGATGTCGTCGTGAGCGACACGCCGCCCGAAGACCGTGACGCGGTACTTGCCGTGCTGCGCACGTACAACCAGGCGCAGACCGGGCGCGTTCGCGGAGCCGATTTCGCCGTACTGCTGCGCGATCCGGAAACCGGAGCGGTGATCGGCGGTCTCTACGGAGAAGAGAGCTACGGCTGGGGTTTCATCAAGTATCTGGTGGTGCCGGAGAACCTCCGCGGGCTGGGTCTCGGCAGCCGGTTGATGAAGGAAGCGGAAGAAATCGCGCGCCGCCGCGGTTTCGTCGGAGTCTGGCTGGACACCTATGATTTCCAGGCGCGGCCCTTCTACGAGAAGCTCGGCTACACGGTCTTCGGAGAGCTCGAAGGCGGCGACGGTGCTCGCGGCCAGTTCTTCCTGAGGAAGCGTTTTTCCTGACTGCAGGGGGCAGACGGATCGCCCGCCCCACACACAATCGTTCTCACGCGTTGTACCTGTTTTCCCGCCAGTTATACCAGTTGCGGATGCGCAGGTGCGGTGCGATGGCGCGCGAAACGAACGGCGTCAGCGCGAACGCGAGCACGATCACGGCCGGCAACAGGTATTTCGCCTGTTCGTTCAGGGCCGGAATCGAAAGAACCGTGACGGCACCGATGCCGAACAGCACGGCGTTTACCATCATCGCGACCATCACGGTGATGAACAGATCGGTTTTCATGATCGCCTCCCCGGCCCACAGGGCCTTTCTGACTACATGCACCGGTTCAACGCCGGGCGGCGACCGATGGTTCCGGATCGCGACGGCAGAGACCTCTGCCAGCCAGGCCACCAATCCTTAACCGGCGGGCTTTAGAGTGCGTCCTCAAAGCAGAGACTGACGCGAGACTTGCATGCCGAACCCAAACTTCCGCTTCACCCACTACGACCTCAACGAGCAACCGGCCGGTGCGATTATCGAGGTGACGCTGAACGCCGTGAACAATGTGCGGCTGATGACGGCGACGAATTTCCAGCGCTTCAAGGAAACCCTGGACTTCAAATATGTCGGAGGGGTCGCCAAGAAGTCGCCGATCCGGCTGACCATTCCGGAAGCCGCGCACTGGCATCTGATCGTCGACATGGAGGGCCATCACGGGCTGGCCGACTCCTCCGTCCGAATGATCGCTTCGCCCTCCCGGCAACAACGCCAGCAGAAGGCGTCGTAAAGGCCGTCAGGCGCCACCACGCTCGCGGCGAAGCTTGGCCCACCAGTCGAGGCGCTTGCGGATTTCCCGTTCGAAGCCGCGTTCCGGTGGATCATAGAAGGTCTTGCGGCCCATCTTCTCCGGAAAATAGTCCTGGCCTGAAAAGGCGTCAGGCTCGTCGTGGTCGTAGCGGTATCCCTCACCGTAACCTTCACCCTTCATGAGCTTGGTCGGCGCATTCAGGATGTGCTTCGGCGGCAGCAGCGAGCCGTTCTCCTTGGCCGCCCGCATCGCCGACTTGTAGGCGGTGTAGACGGCGTTCGACTTCGGCGCGGTGGCGAGATAGACGCAGGCCTCGGCGAGCGCCAGTTCCCCCTCCGGCGAGCCCAGGTAGTCGTAAGCATCCTTCGCGGCATTGCAGATCACGAGTGCCTGCGGATCGGCAAGACCGATATCCTCGACGGCCATGCGGACCAGCCGCCGGCCGAGATAGAGTGGGTCCTCGCCGGCGTCGAACATCCGGCAGAGATAGTAGAGTGCGGCATCGGGGTCCGACCCGCGCACCGACTTGTGGAGCGCGGAGATCAGGTTGTAATGACCGTCCTGGCCCTTGTCGTAGACCGGCGCGCGCCGCTGGACGATCCGGGTCAGGCCCTCCGTGTCGAACACTTCGTCCTTGCGGGCGGCACGCCAGACTTCCTCCGCGAGCGTCAGCGCGGCCCTGCCGTCGCCGTCCGCCATGCGGATGAGGCTCGCCCTCGCGTCGGCATCGAGCGGCAGAGGTTTGCCTTCCACCGCCTCAGCACGCGTGAGGAGCGTCTCGAGGCTTTCCTCGTCATGGGGCTTGAAGGTCAAGACCCGAGCGCGGGAAAGAAGTGCGGCGTTGAGCTCGAACGAGGGGTTCTCCGTCGTTGCACCGACGAGGATGATCGTTCCGTCCTCCATGACCGGCAGGAAGCTGTCCTGCTGGGCACGGTTGAAACGATGGATTTCGTCGACGAAGAGCAGCGTCTGGCGTCCGTTCATCCGCCGCGTCCGCGCAGCGTCGAAGACCTTCTTGAGGTCCGCGACACCGGAAAAGATCGCCGAGATCTGCTCGAAGGCAAGGCCCGCCTCGCCGGAAAGCAGCCGGGCGACGGTGGTCTTGCCGGTGCCGGGCGGTCCCCAGAAGATCATCGAACCTAGCGAACCGCTGTCGATCATACGGCGCAGCACGCCATCCTCGCCGGTCAGGTGCTCCTGCCCGGTCACCTCGGCAAGCGAGGTCGGGCGCAGCCGATCGGCGAGCGGCCGCTTCGAAGCGACGGCGTCGGGAACCTGCGGTGCAAAGAGATCGTCGCTCATCGGAACAATTGCCTGATGCGTTCGCCATCGCGCTCGATTTCGACCCGCCAGATGCCGGGGTCGGTGGCGGCCAGCGCCTCCATGTCGGCGCTCGACGTGATGTTGGTACCATTGACGGCGACAATGATGTCGTGGGGCTGGAAGCCGAGCCGTGCGGCGATGGAGCTGCCGTCGATGGCGGTGATGACGACGCCGGTGACCTCCGTCGGCATGTGCAGTTCGTAGGCGAGTCTCGGCGACAGATTGGCGACGGTAGCGCCGGCGAACGGGCTGTGACCGCCGATCACCCTCTCGTCGCGCGGGCGGGTTTCCGGCGCGGCCGCAAGCGGCAGGGTGATCTCTTTTTCCGAACCGTTCTCCTTGACGGCCAGGGTTACCGACGTCCCGAGACCCGCGGTCGTCAGCCGGTAGCCGAGTGCATCGGGATGCTCGACCGGAACACCGTTGACGGCGGTCACCACCTGGCCGGGGCGCAGACCCGCCTTCGCAGCCGGTCCGTCCTCGACAACGCGAACGACCAGCGCGCCGCGTGGCCTGTCGAGCCCGAGCGCTTCGGCGACATCCGAGGTCACGGCATCGAAGGAGGCGCCGATATAGGGACGTTCGAAACTGACGTCACCCCGTTCGGCAGCGGCGAGAAAGACCTTGACGAGATTGGCGGGGATCGCGAAGCCGACGCCGTTCGACCCGCCGCCCTTGGAGAAAATCGCCGTGTTGATGCCGATCAGTTCGCCATTCATGTTCATCAGCGCACCGCCGGAATTGCCGGGATTGATCGCCGCATCGGTCTGGATGAAGAAGCCGAAATCGCCTTCCGTCACCTGATTGCGGGCAAGCCCCGACACGATACCGCTCGTCACCGTCTGGCCGACGCCGAAGGGGTTACCGATCGCAAGCACCAGATCACCGACCTCGATCGCGTCCGAATTGCCGATCTTCAGGGCCGGCAGCGGCTCACGGGCATCGATCTTCAGCACGGCGAGATCGAGACGATCGTCCTTCAACACCACCTTGCAGGGGAACTCACGCCCGTCGGCGAGCGCGACCTTGATCTCGTCGGCACCGCCGATGACGTGGTTGTTGGTGACGACGATCCCCTTGGAATCGACGATGACGCCCGAGCCGAGCGAGGTCTGCTTTTCTGTGCGGTTCGGCATGCGCTGGCCGAAGAACTGTTCGAAGAACGGATCGCCGGCGAAGGGCGACATGCGTCGCTGGACCATGCGCTCCGCATAGACGTTGACGACCGCGCCATGGGTCTCGCGCACGAGCGGCGCAAAGGAAAGCTGCATCTCGGCCTGCGAGCGCGGCAGGACCTTGGTCGCCTCCTGGGCAGAAACAGAAACCGGCGACAGCAGAGCGAGCGAAAGCACCGAAACGGCAGCGAAGCGGAGCAGGCCTTGCATGGGAGACTCCCGATAGATTTACAGAATGGCTTTTAGTGCGGAGCGAACCGGAAGGGAACGGCAAATCGCCCTCCTCCGGTCCCTACAATTAGCCGCGCACGGCACATTTCCAAGGCCGGCGACATTACAAGTCGGTCATGTTCTCCGGCCGCAGACCGGCGCCCGATCCCCGGGTGCGGTCGATCAGCCGGCACATAACCTTTTGATTGACTTGCGCTTTATCAATTCCGAACGACGGGCGTTCAGGTGGTTGTCAGGAAGCACCTCTAGCTTTCCCGAGGAAGAGCAGATTCCGAGGGAGACAAGATGCCCGAGCAAGTACCACCAAGGGACCCCCGCATAACCGTCTGGGACCTGCCGGTCCGCGCCTATCACTGGGCGCAGGTCGCCCTCGTCGCGGTCGCCGCCATCACCGGCTTCGTTCTCGGCGGACGCTGGATCGATGTGCATGTCTGGGCGGGCGCGGCACTCGCCGCCCTCCTCGTCATCCGTATCGTCTGGGGCTTCGCCGGCAGCACCTATGCGCGCTTCTCGACGTTCCTGCCGGCACCAGACACGGTGCTCTCCCATGTCCGCGAACTGAAATCGGGAACCGCCAGCCCCCATCTCGGTCATAACCCGCTCGGTGCCCTGATGATCCTCGCGCTCGTCGCGGTGATCGCCGGGCTCGTCATATCCGGGACGATCGTCTTCGGTGGCGTCTTCAAGAAGGGGCCGGGCGGCGCCCTCTTCTCCTTCGCGACTGGATTTTCGGCGCGCGAGATCCACGAACTGCTCGCCCTCGCGCTGCTCGGCCTTGTCGGCCTTCACATCGCCGGCGCGCTCTTTGAAAGCTGGCGCACGGGCGAGAACCTGACCCGGGCGATGGTGACGGGCCGCAAGCGGCTGGAGCCCGGCATGCACCAGGAAAGGCCGATTGCCGCCCGGCCGCTGGTGGCCTTCGTCACGATACTCGTTCTGTTCGGCGCGTCCGTGCCGCTCGGGCTTTCGCTCGCAGCCATCCCTCCGTCCGGCATGCCCGTGGCGCAACTCGATCCTGTCTACCGGCAGGAATGCACTGCCTGCCATATGGCCTATCATCCGAGCCTGCTGCCGGCGGCGAGCTGGCAGGCATTGATGGAAAACCTCGACGACCACTTCGGCGAGGATGCGAGCCTCGATCCCGAAACGGCGACGACGATCACGGCATTCCTGACCGCGAATGCCGCCGAAACTGCCGACACCAAGCCGGCCAACGCCTTCCGCCGTCTCGATCCGGCGTCGCCCTATGACCTCACGGCGGCACCGTTCTGGAAGCGCATGCACGGCGAAATTCCGGACACCGTCTTTTCGGCAAAGGCCGTGAGTAGCAAGGCGAACTGTGCCGCCTGCCACCGCGACGCCGAGAGCGGCGCCTTCTATCCCGCCAATATCAACATCCCGAAGGAGGACTTGAAATGAAGAAGAAAGCGATGCTCCTGCTGTGCGGCCTCGGCCTGCTTGCGGCTGCGCCCGCGAACGCCGACCAGGCGCGTGACGCGATCCTGAAGGACTATGCGACCGCCGCAGGCGTCACCTCCTTCTC
Organism: Ciceribacter azotifigens; assembly: GCF_048159625.1. Taxonomy (NCBI): domain Bacteria; kingdom Pseudomonadati; phylum Pseudomonadota; class Alphaproteobacteria; order Hyphomicrobiales; family Rhizobiaceae; genus Ciceribacter; species Ciceribacter azotifigens. Next base: position 13,611 of record NZ_JBLQTA010000024.1, read on the forward strand.
GGCTGAGGCCGGCAAGACGCTGTTCCAGGCGAACCACACCGGGGGCAAGCCGGATACCCCGTCCTGCACGACCTGCCACACCACCGATCCGCGCCAGCCGGGCAAGTCGCGCGTCGGAAAGCCAATCGAGCCGATGGCCGTATCGGCCAATCCGAGCCGTTTCACCGACGCCACCAAGGTCGAAAAATGGTTCCGCCGCAACTGCACCTCCGTCCTCGGGCGCGAATGCACCGCCGAGGAAAAGGGCAACATCATCGCCTATCTTTCCAGCCTCTGACCGGAGACCTCCGATGACGACACTTTTTAGATCCGGCTTCAAACTGGCGCTTCTCGCCGCCGCCTTTTCGGGTACCGCCCTCCTCGCCCCCGCTCTCGCCGATGACGACGAGGGTGGCGAAGGCGGCATACGCGCCGTGGCCAACGAGACGGTGAAGGCCGAATGTTCCGCCTGCCACATGGCCTATCCGCCGGGGCTGCTGCCGCAGCGCTCCTGGCAGGCGCTGATGGGCAACCTGTCCAACCACTTCGGCGAGGACGCAAGCCTCGACGAACCTGTCCGCAAGGAAATCGAGGACTATCTGGTCGCCAACGCGGCGGATGCAGGTGGCAGGGCGATGCGCGGACTGAAGGCCGACCAGACCCCGCTGCGCATCTCCGAGCTGCCGTGGTTCACGCGTGAGCACGGGTCCAAACTCATCGCCCGGGCTAAGTCGAACCCCAAGATCGGCTCGATCTCGAACTGCGCCGCCTGCCACCGCGGCGCCGAACAGGGCTATTTCGAAGACGACTGATCAGAAACCTAAAGGTGTCGCCTTCCACGTCGGCGGCACCGAGCGGCAAGGCCCGTCGGCGCGCTCCCGCCGGCGGGCCTTGTGCTTGTCCGCACCTTGCGAAACTCAACATTTGCAGTTCGGCGACAGTAGTCAGCCACACGAACAATCATCTCGCCGTCGCTTCGTTTCTTAGGCATATACCTATATGCCTAGTTCCATGTTCGGAAAGGTGTGCCAGCCGTTCCGACGCGCCCAATAAAGGACGCTCGACAGCCGTTGACCGGCGAGAAAAAGTCTCCAAAACAGATTATGGAGCCAAGTAGGCTCCGGGCAGTGTCGGCTTCAGCGTCGACGCGCATCGAAGCGAAACGGGATCCTGGCCGATCCCCACGGAGTTGGCGTTGGTACGGGAATCGCTTGCCGGGGATGATCGTCCCTGCCCAGTGCACGGTCGAAATGTCCTCATCACCGGCGGTGCCGGATTTCTCGGGTCGCACCTGGCCGATGTGCTCCACGCCCGCGGAGCCCACGTCTTCTGCCTCGACAACTTCCTGACGGGCCAGGCGTCGAACCTCGCCGGACTGCATGCGCAAGAGCGCCTGACCCTGCTCCGCCACGACATAATCGACGGCATCCCCGATACACTTCCCCCCTTTGCCGAGATCTATAATCTCGCCTGCGCAGCGTCGCCCGTGCACTATCAGGCCGACCCCGTCTCGACGGCGCTCGTCAACAGTGTGGGCGTGCTCAACGTTGTGCGCAGGGCCGAGCGCGACGGCGCCCGACTGTTTCATGCCTCGACCTCGGAGGTTTACGGCGATCCGGAGATCCATCCGCAACCGGAACATTACCGGGGCAACGTCAACCCGGCCGGACCGCGATCTTGCTACGACGAAGGCAAGCGCTTCGCCGAGACGCTCCTCACCGACTTTGCCCGTACGCGCGGTGTGACGCTGCGGATTGCCCGCATCTTCAACACATACGGACCGCGCATGCGCCCCGATGACGGGCGCGTCGTGTCAAACTTCATCGTCCAGGCACTGTGCGGGACGCCCCTCACCGTTTACGGTGACGGCAAGCAGACGCGGTCCTTCTGTTATGTCGATGATCTCATTTGCGGTCTGACCGCATTGATGGCAAGCCCGACGGAGGAAGGCCCCGTCAACCTCGGCAATCCGGCCGAGTGTTCGATGGAGGAGCTTGCAGCTCTGATTCTCGAGCTGACCGGCTCGCGCTCTCCGGTCGTGCGTTTGCCGCTTCCGGCCGACGATCCACAGCGCCGCAGACCCGACATTTCGAAGGCCGAACGCCTGCTCGGGTGGCGACCCGCGACCAGCCTGCACGATGGCCTGATCAGCACCGTCGCCTATTTCGATCGCATCCTCCGAGATAATCCCCTCGACGCCCTCCGCGCCGCCGAATAACGCCAGCCCAGGTCCCACTTATGCTTCCGATCCCCGGCCGACACATTCGCGCGGCTTTCCGTCAGCTGTCACCGCCCGTGTCCGCTCCTACCATCCGACGCATCGGCAATGAGATTGCATCATGAACTGGTTCGGCAGAAAGAAGAACGGAATCAAGGAGCTCTCCATCACCCCACCCGTTCCGCGATCCGGCCGACACGGGATTGCGATTGCAGCGTGCGTGAAGAACGAAGAGCCATATATCGCCGAATGGCTGCGCTTCCATCGCGCCGTGGGCATTCGACACTTCGTCCTCTACGATCACGGATCGGATGACGGCACCGTCGCAGAGGCTCGCCGAGTGCTTCGGCCAGACGAATTGACGCTGCTGCCATGGGCCGGGCAGATCGTTGCCACCAAGACGGATCTTCTGATCGATTGGCAAGTGGTGGCCTTCGCCCACGCGATCCAGAGTTTCGGCGGCGATTTCCGACGCATGGCCTTCATCGATGTCGATGAATTCCTTCTGCCAAAGCACGGAACGACTGTCGAGGAGGCCCTCACGGAGGCCGGCGACTTCCCGAACATCTCTCTGCCCTGGCACATGTTCGGCACGGGCGGACATAAGACAAAACCGGCGGCGCCGGTCACGACGAGCTACACTTGGCGCGCCACCGATCCGATGAGCCGGCTGAAGCATCTACGCAATTTCAAGTGTATCGTCGATCCGTGCGAGGTAACGCGCGTGAGCGTGCACAGCTTTGCGACCGTCAGCTACGGCAGCGTGGTTTCCAACGACGCCGGCAAGCGGGCCAACGGCGACGAGCGCAAGCGGCCGGACTTCTATTCGAGCGCCTTCCTGCAGCTGAACCATTATTACAGCAAATCGGAAGAGGAGTTCGCCGCCAAGCTGGCGCGCGGTGCGATCTACTCGCTCTCCCGCAACCATGTTCCGGACCGGATGACCACAACCATCCGTCACATCCAACTGTCGCAGGTCGAGGACTCTGCGATGGTAGACTTCATAGAACGAAACGGAATTGAACTCGGCGACGGTCCGGACGAAATGCGGAGCGATGCACCGCCAGTTCTTCCTCGGACTGAGCCGCAGATCGCATAGGGCGGTCGCAGCCCCTCACGATGCTTGCGACCGCCATCACCGGCGGATGTCGTCCGCACCTTGACCAATCGATAACTCTGCAGTTATACGTAGATCCATAGCCAACCAGTTATAGATCTCAATGCCTGACACGCACGACCTCCTTTTCCGGACGCTTGCCGACTCGACGCGCAGAGCCATCTTCGAACGGCTCTGCCGCGAAGGAGACCAGACCGTTGCGGCGCTGACGGCGCGAGCCGGCGTCTCACAGCCGGCGGTGTCGAAGCATCTCGCGGTGCTGAAGCGGGCGGGCCTCGTACGCGATCGTCACGAAGGACGCCAGACCCATTACAGCGCCCGGATTGAGGCCTTGGCCCCGCTGGTCGACTGGACGAAGCAGATGTCCGGCTTCTGGCATAGCCGCTTCGACGAACTCGAAGACCTACTCAAGAGGATGGACCAATGACCACTGCCGAGACCGCAACGCGCTCCGTCGTCGTCGAGCGAGAACTCCCCTTTCCCCCGGACAAGATCTGGCGCGCACTGACGCAACCGCATCTCATTGCCGAATGGCTGATGAAGAACGAATTCAAGCCGGAGACCGGCCACCGCTTCAGGCTGGAAGCCGACTGGGGCTCTATCGACTGCGAGGTCCGCACGGTCGAGCCGAACCGGGCGCTTTCCTATACCTGGGACGCCTACGACCTCAGGAGCGTCGTGACCTGGACCCTCACGCCCGTGGAGAGCGGCACACATCTGCGCATGGAGCAAACCGGCTTCAGACCCGACCAGCCGCGCTACTATGGCGGAGCGAGAGCCGGCTGGCCGCAGTTCATCGACAAACTGGAGACCGTGCTGGAGCGGCTGGACTGAGGTCAGCACGCCTGTTGAAGCAACGTTGCGAAGGAGAAAAGCATGAATTGGAATACCGGGATACGCCAGTTTCACCGCTGGACATCGATCGTATTCACGACCACCGTCGCCGCCAACTTCGTCGCGATGTCGTTCGGTGAACCACCTGCCTGGGTGACCTATTCGCCCCTGCTGCCGCTCTTCCTCTTGCTGTTCAGCGGCCTCTATATGTTCGCACTGCCCTATTTCGGCAGAGGACGGCGCGCGGCGGCATAAGACAATAAGAGCTGATCAGGCCCTGCTCGGCAGAAAAAAGCCGCCGGTTCCCGCCGGCGGCTCTCTCGTTCAGCTCGTACAGGCCTGTCTGCCGGATCTTATTCCGGCAGGATGCGGACTGCGCCCTTGTCGGCGGAGCTCGCGAAGGCGGCATAGGCCTTCAGCGCTGTCGTCACGTTGCGCTTGCGCGGGCTCGACGGCTTCCAGCCGGCCTTGTCCTGTTCCGCGCGGCGGCGCGCCAGTTCATCAGTGGCGACCGCGAGATTGATCGTGCGGTTCGGGATGTCGATCTCGATCGTATCGCCGTCGCGAACCAGGCCGATCGTACCGCCGTTTGCCGCTTCCGGCGAAACGTGACCGATCGACAGACCCGAGGTGCCGCCGGAGAAGCGCCCGTCGGTGATCAGCGCACATTCCTTGCCGAGGCCCTTCGACTTCAGATAGCTCGTCGGATAGAGCATTTCCTGCATGCCGGGGCCGCCCTTCGGGCCTTCGTAGCGGATGACGACGACATCGCCGGCGACGACCTCGTTCGACAGGATCGCCTTCACCGCCGCGTCCTGGCTCTCATAGACCTTGGCCGGACCGGTGAACTTCAGGATCGACTCGTCGACGCCTGCCGTCTTCACGATGCAGCCGTCCAGCGCGATGTTGCCCTTCAGAACGGCGAGGCCGCCATCCTTGGAGAAGGGGTGTTCGACCGAGCGGATGATGCCCTTCTCGCCATCGGTGTCGAGTTCCTCCCAGCGTGCATTCTGGGAGAAGGCCGTCTGGGTCGAAATGCCACCGGGAGCGGCCTTGAAGAATTCGCGCACCGTCTCGGAATTCGTCCGGGTGATGTCCCAGCGATCGATCGCGTCGCCGAGAGAGGCGGCATGGACGGTCGGGCTGTCGCGATTGATCAGGCCGCCGCGGTCGAGCTCACCGAGGATGCGCATGATGCCGCCCGCCCGGTGGACGTCTTCCATGTGGACGTCGTTCTTGGCCGGCGCCACCTTGGAAAGGCACGGGACCCTGCGCGACAGGCGGTCGATGTCGTCCATGGTGAAATCCACCTCCGCCTCGTGGGCGGCGGCGAGGATGTGCAGCACGGTATTGGTCGAGCCACCCATGGCGATGTCGAGCGCCATCGCGTTCTCGAAGGCGGCCTTGGAGGCGATGGTCCGCGGCAGGACGGTGGCATCGTCCTGCTCGTACCAGCGGCGGGCGAGATCGACGATCAGGTGACCGGCCTCGACGAAAAGCCGCTTGCGGTCGGCGTGGGTGGCGAGCGTCGAGCCGTTGCCGGGCAGCGACAGGCCGAGCGCTTCCGTCAGGCAGTTCATCGAATTGGCCGTGAACATGCCCGAGCAGGAGCCGCAGGTCGGGCAGGCGGACTGTTCGATCGCCTTGACGTCCTCGTCGGACACCTTGTCGTCGGCGGCGGCGACCATGGCGTCGACGAGGTCGAGTGCATGCTTCTTGCCATGCAGCACGACCTTGCCGGCCTCCATCGGGCCACCGGAGACGAAGACCGTCGGAATGTTGAGGCGCAGCGACGCCATCAGCATGCCAGGGGTGATCTTGTCGCAGTTGGAGATGCAGACCATGGCGTCGGCGCAGTGGGCGTTGACCATGTATTCGACGCTGTCGGCGATCAGTTCGCGCGACGGCAGAGAATAGAGCATGCCGTCATGGCCCATGGCGATGCCATCATCGACGGCGATCGTGTTGAATTCCTTGGCGACGCCGCCGGCGGCTTCGATTTCGCGGGCAACGAGCTGGCCGAGATCCTTCAAGTGAACGTGGCCGGGAACGAACTGGGTGAACGAATTTACCACCGCGATGATCGGCTTGCCGAAGTCGGCATCCTTCATGCCCGTCGCGCGCCATAGACCGCGCGCGCCCGCCATGTTGCGGCCGTGGGTCGTGGTTCTTGAACGATAAGCTGGCATCGGTGGTTTCCTCGGATCTGTCCTGGTTGTTTTTCCCGGCGCACGCGGCAGTCAAGAGCCGATCTCATGCGCATGCCTGCGGGTTTCCCCTGTCCTAGTGCAATAGAGGGAAAGTGTCACTATCAGCATACCGCAAAACGGTACGCCTGGCACGACTGGCCGGTTTCCTCACGAAATCGTGGCTCGACGTTTCTTTTCACGCGGCTGAAACTCTGGTCCAATTTCCTGCGTATACTCTTCAGCAAGCAACAGGTACGAGAGAGCAAAGCCATGTCATCCTATCGTCCGCCCAGGATCGCCGCGAGCGAGATCACCCCGCCGGCGCTCTACATGAGCCGCCGAACGCTGATGGCGACGGCAGGCGCGGGACTTGCGCTCGCCGCCCTGCCGAAATCGCTGCGCGCCGCTCCCCTGGCCGCCAAGCCCAGCGACTACAAGGTCGACGAGACGGTCACCTCGAAGGAGGACGCGACCAGCTACAACAATTTCTACGAATTCGGCACCGACAAAGCCGATCCGGTCCGCTATTCCGGCGACTTCAAGCCGCGGCCGTGGCGGGTGGAAGTGGGCGGGCTGGTCGCCAAGCCCACCGTCTTCGGCATCGACGACATCATGAAGGACTTTCCGATGGAGGAGCGCATCTACCGGATGCGCTGCGTCGAGGCCTGGTCGATGGTCATTCCGTGGATCGGCTTTCCGCTCTCCGCCCTGCTCGACCGGGTCGAGCCGCTCGGCAGTGCCAAGTACGTCGCCTTCGAGACGGTCGTTCGGCCCGACGAGATGCCCGGCCAGCGCGGGCTCTTCCAGCCGCTCCGCTGGCCCTATGTCGAGGGCCTGAGGCTCGACGAGGCACGCCATCCGCTGGCGATCCTCGCGACCGGACTCTATGGCGAGACGCTGCCGAACCAGAACGGCGCGCCGCTCCGCCTCGTCGTGCCGTGGAAATACGGCTTCAAGGGCATCAAGTCGATCGTTCGGATCACGCTGACCGAGAAGGAACCGCCCTCCACCTGGAACCTCTCGGCACCGCAGGAATACGGTTTCTACGCCAACGTCAATCCGGCGGTCGACCATCCCCGCTGGAGCCAGGCGACGGAGCGGCGAATCGGCGAAGGCGGCGGGCTCTTCGGCGGTTCCCGGCGCGAGACCCTGCCCTTCAACGGTTATGCGGAAGAGGTCGCCGGCCTCTATGCCGGCATGGATCTCGCGAAGTACTATTGATGCCTGCCCTTCCCGCCCGCTACCGACCGCTTTCCGTCTGGGCGCTCTATGCGATCGGCCTCGCCCCCGGTCTCTGGACGTTCTACCTTGGGGTCACGGCCGATCTGGGCGCCGATCCCGTCAGAACCTTCGAGCACTTCCTTGGCCTCTGGGCCCTGCGTTTCCTGTGCCTGACGCTGCTCGTCACGCCAGTTCGCGATCTCTTAGGTATAAACCTAATTAGCTACCGGCGTGCGCTCGGCCTGCTCGCCTTCTGGTACGTGCTTGCCCATTTCACCGTCTATCTCACCCTCGATCGCGGAATGATCCTGACGTCGATCGGCGGAGACCTCGCCAAGCGCCCGTACATCATGCTCGGCATGGCGGGGCTCGTGATGCTGATCCCGCTGGCGCTTACCTCCAACCGCTGGTCGATCCGCAGGCTCGGGCCGCGCTGGACGATGCTCCACCGGCTTGTCTACGTCATCGCCGCCGCCGGCGCGCTTCACTATGCGCTGTCACTGAAATCGATCACCACCGAGCCAGCCTTCTATATCGCCGCGGTCAGTATTCTTCTCGGTTACCGGCTGGTGCGGCCGCGGCTTATGGGCTGGAAACGGCAGCGCAAGGCGCAGGTTTCCGCGAGAGCCTGAGCTACTGTCGCCGGACGGCCCTGCGACGCGAGTTCAACCCGTCAGCCAGGCCGGCGCCTCGGGGCACCGCCCGACGACGGCGGCCTCGACGCATCCCGGAAGGCTGGCAAAGCGCACTTCCTTGCCGCTCAGGCCAGGGCCGTAATGGGCGTATTTGCCGGAATTGGTGAGGATCAGGCGCGCCGCCGGCGGCACGATCGGCGGCATCACCGTGCACCAGCAGGCATCACGGACGAAGGTGGCGCCGAAGGCTTCCAGTTCGGCGGCGATGCCGTTCTCTACGATCTTCCCGTAAGTGGAGCGACTTGCCGTTACGGTAAGCGCCACGTTGGGGTGCTTTCTCCGCCCGCGGCAGAGGTCGGCAAGCGTCCGGCATTCGTCAGCAGAGAAGTGCGGATTGCCGAGCGCGACCAGGTCGACCGGCTCGCCGGCCACCGGATTGAAGCTCCGCCAGACCGCCAGCAGGTCGGCGTGCGACACGGTGAGCACCGGCAGCGTTGCGCCGCCCGTTGCCGCTTCGAAGGTCGGCGCCTCCGGCGTGACGCCGACGATGTGGAACATCGGCGCCGCGGACGTGGTAGCAAAGGCCGCGCCGAAGGCTTTCAGATCGTCGTCAGCCGGTGCGGCCTTGTCGAGCCCCGTTAGAACCGGAATGGTGTTCGGCGCGAGCAGGCCGACCTGATAGCCGAGCAGTGGCCAGAAGCTGTCGTCGCAACCGGCCATCGGCTCGACCACGACGACCATCCGGGCCTTGCGGTTCTCGTTGATGTGGCAACCCGCATAAGGCGCCCGTCCGGTGAGCGCGATGCAGATGTCGAGGAAGTCCGGATATTTCATCGTGCGCGCGCCAAGCACGCTGTTGGCATAGACCACGGCGTTGGATTCCGCCCAGGCGATGTCCTCGCTCCGGTGAGGAGCATCGTCGAGCTGGTAAGGTGCGCAGGTGAAGGTCGGCGCTGCCCCCATGCGGACATAGGCGTCGGCAAGGGCGCTCGCGGCCTGCGAGCGTGCCGGATCCGTTCCTTGCTCGCGCCAGCGCGCCTGATCCACCGAGATCGCATTGAGCGAGGTGGGGACGACAACGCGGCCGCCCCAGCCGGCGAGCTTCTCGGCGAAATCGAGGCTGGCCGGACCGGTATAGATACAGCCGTCGACATGGACCTGTGTCACGTCGATCAGCCGCTCCGCTCCTTCGAGCCGTGCCATTCGGGTGACGATCCGCATGGCAAGCCTGGTTGCCGGGGACACGGATGCTGAAAGCAGCTCGCGATCCCTTTCGGTGAGTGTCAGCCGACCAGCGGACGCGGCGACTTCCTCTCCCCGCTTCGGCGTGGCACCTGGCTCGAACACGGAACCGCCCCCGACACACAGGCTCTTGCGCCCTTCCAGGCGGAGGAAATCCTGCGGATCGAGCACCGCGATCGGAAGAGAACGGCCATAGACCTCTTCGGCGACGATCACGCCGAGGGTGAGGATGTCCTCGCGCTGCGAGAATACCATGGCGGCGGGCGCCAGACCGTTGACGATCAGCTGCAGCAGCACGGCACTGCCGGTGCAGGACCCGCGACCGCCCGGCATCGCCAGCACGGCGCCGGCGAGGCAAGCCCCATGAAGCGGATGGGCATGATCGATGACGATGCCCGTCTCCGGATCAACCCCGCCCCAGAAGCTCAAGGCAGTGTCGGAGAAGAGAAGCGGCCCTTCCGCCCTGCCCTCGACCAGCATTGCTGCGGGCGCTGCGAAAGCCGTACTTTCCTCGTCCATGGTCGCCTCCCATGATGCCGTCATTCTCTTCCTCATACCACGGACGGGAGACGCCGCAAGGATGGGCCCATCCGTGCGATGCCAGCTGTCATCAACCCGCCGCAGAGGACCGGCAAAAAAGATTCATCGCCCATGTCGATTTCTGTAACACTCGTTCGTCATGGTGTCGGGCACGCCGAGGCGGCCTTGTTCAACAGAGGAGAAGAACGATGCGTGTAATGGTCATGGTCAAGGCGACGACAGACAGCGAAGCAGGCGTCATGCCGAGCAACGAGCTCGGTGAAGCGATGGGCAAGTTCAACGAGGAGCTGGTGAATGCCGGCATCATGCTTGGCGGCGAAGGGCTGAAGCCCTCCTCCAAGGGCAAGCGCGTGGCGTTCGACGGTCCGGGCCGCCGTGTGATCGACGGCCCCTTCGCCGAGACTCGCGAGCTGGTCGCCGGCTACTGGATCTGGGAGGTCAGGGACATGGACGAGGCGGTCGAATGGGTGAAGCGCTGCCCGAACCCGATGCCGGGGCCGAGCGAGATCGAAATCCGACCCGTCTACGAACTCTCGGACTTCGCCGAGGCGCTGACGCCGGATGTCATCGAGCTGCACGAGCGCACCGGGGAGCGGCTCGCCGAGCGTGAAGCCGGCAAGTCCTGAGCCATCAGCGAAAGGAAAGCATCATGGAAAAGATGATCTTCGTGAACCTGCCGGTTCGAGACCTGGCAGCAGCAACCTCGTTCTACGAGGCGCTGGGCGGCACGCGCAATCCGAACTTCTCCGACGAGCAGACGAGCTGCATGATCTTTTCGGGCGCCATCGGCGTGATGCTGCTGACGCACGAACGGTACGCCACCTTCACCAGCCGCCCGATCGGCGATGCGCGGACGGAGAGCCAGACGCTCATCGCGCTCAGCGTTGAAACACGCGGCGAGGTCGACCAGACGGTGGACAAGGCGGCCCGTGCCGGCGGCAAGGCCGATCCGAACCCGATGCAGGACCACGGCTTCATGTACAGCCGCTCGGTGGAGGATCCCGACGGCTACGTCTGGGAGATCCTGTGGATGGACCAGGCAGCTGCGGCGGGCGGGCCTCCCGGCGAATGACGCCCAAGCTGCGTTGACTGAGCTGCGGGAGCCTCCATAATCCGTTCATGGAGGCTTCCGACACACATCGCGTGGCAGAGACCGTTTTTCGCATCGAGCGGGCCCGGCTGATCGCCGGTCTCAACCGCATGGTGCGCGATGTCGGCTTCGCCGAAGATCTGGCTCAGGAGGCGCTCGTCACCGCGCTTTCCGAATGGCCGAAAACGGGTGTGCCGCAGAACCCGGCCGGCTGGCTGATGGCTACCGCCAAACGGCGCGCCATCGACGTCTTCCGCCGCCGCCGGATGCAAGCACAGAAGCACACCGAAATCGGTCATGATCTGTCGATCGAGCGGGATACCACGATCGAGGAGGTCGAGGCCGCCATGGATGATGATATCGGCGACGAACGCCTGAGCCTCATCTTCACCGCCTGCCATCCACTGCTCTCCGTCGACGCACGAGTCGCGCTGACGCTCAGGCTGATTGGCGGGCTGGCGACGGAGGAAATCGCCCGTGCCTTTCTCGTCGGCGAAGCAACGATCGCCCAGCGAATCGTGCGGGCGAAGAAAACCCTCGCCGGGTCTGGTCTCGCCTACGAGGTGCCGCGCGGTGAGGACCGTGACCGGCGTCTCACTGCTGTACTCGAGGTCATCTACCTTATCTTCAACGAAGGATATGCAGCGAGCGCCGGTGACGACGCCATGCGGCCGCAGCTCTGCGCCGAGGCGATGCGGCTCTGCCGCATCCTCTCGGCCCTTGTGCCCGACGAACCGGAAGTTCATGGCCTGCTGGCGCTGATGGAGCTGCACGCCTCGCGATTTCCGGCCCGCACAGGCGCCGACGGTGCGCCGGTCATGATCACCGAACAGAACCGCGCCCGTTGGGACCGTCTCCTCATCCAGCACGGGCTGGCTGCACTCGGCCGGGTCGAACGGCTTGGTGGGGCGGACGGCCCCTATGCGCTGCAGGCCGCCATCGCAGCCTGCCATGCCCGGGCGCCGCGGGCCGAGGACACCGACTGGCGACAGGTCGCGACCCTCTACGACCGGCTGCGCCGCGTGATGCCCTCGCCCGTCGTCGATCTCAACCGCGCGATCGCCCATTCGATGGCCTTCGGCCCGGAGACGGGCCTCGAACTGCTGGCGCCACTGGAAGCCGAACCAGCGCTGCAAGGCTATGTCGGCATGTCCGCGGCGCGCGCTGACTTCCTGATGCGCGCCGGGCGGAGGGCGGAAGCGAGGGCGGCATTCGAGAAGGCCGCAAGCCTCGCCGGAAACGCCGCCGAGCGGCAGTTCCTGACCGCACGCGCAGCCGCGTGCGGAGACTGACGGGCCAGGTTCGCGAATTCCCGCGTGCCAGCGCCCGAGCCCTCCGACGCAAAAAGGCCGGAGGTTTCCCTCCGGCCTTCAATCCCTTCCCTAACGGGGGGAAACTTACGCTGCTTCAGCTTCAGCTTCGGCGGCGACGCGGGCCTTGTCGGCTGCGCCCTTGGCGTCCACATCGCGTTCAACGAACTCGATGACGGCCATCGCAGCGTTGTCGCCCTGGCGGAAGCCGGCCTTCATGATGCGCAGGTAGCCGCCGTTACGGTTGGCGTAACGGGTGGCGATGGCATCAAACAGCTTGCGGACAGCGTCCTGGTCCTGGATCTGCGAGATGGCCTGACGACGAGCGTGCAGGTCGCCGCGCTTGCCGAGCGTAACGAGCTTTTCGACGATCGGGCGAATTTCCTTCGCCTTCGGGAGCGTCGTGACGATCTGCTCATGGGTGATGAGCGAAGCAGCCATGTTGGCGAACATCGCCTTGCGATGGCTGGCGGTGCGGTTCAGCTTGCGGCCGGCTTTCTGGTGGCGCATTGCTATTCTCCTTTAAGTGCAGGCTCTATCCCAGAGGCTGCCGTTTCCTGACACATACGGGCAGTCACCCGCAGTTTGACTGGAAAAGGCAGAGATAAACCTGCCTTTTTTGTTTCTTAGTACTGGTCTTCGTAGCGCTTGGCGAGATCTTCGATGTTCTCCGGCGGCCAGGCGGGCACTTCCATACCGAGGTGCAGGCCCATGGAAGCCAGGACTTCCTTGATCTCGTTCAGCGACTTGCGACCGAAGTTCGGAGTGCGAAGCATTTCTGCTTCCGTCTTCTGGATCAGGTCGCCGATGTAGACGATGTTGTCGTTCTTCAGGCAGTTCGCAGAACGGACCGAAAGTTCGAGCTCGTCGACCTTCTTGAGCAGCGCCGGGTTGAAGGCGAGCTCGGTGACGGCTTCTTCTTCGACTTCCTTCTGCGGCTCTTCGAAATTGACGAACACGCCGAGCTGGTCCTGCAGGATGCGGGCAGCGAAAGCGACCGCGTCCTCTCCGGTGACCGAGCCATCGGTTTCGATGGTCATGGTCAGCTTGTCGTAGTCGAGAACCTGGCCCTCACGGGTGTTTTCGACCTTGTAGGACACCTTCTTGACCGGCGAGTAGAGGCTGTCGACCGGGATGAGGCCGATCGGAGCGTCTTCCGCGCGGTTGCGCTCGGCCGGAACATAGCCCTTGCCGTTGTTGACCGTGAACTCCATGCGGATCTCGGCGCCCTCGTCGAGCGTGCAGATCACGTGGTCGGGGTTCAGGATCTCGATGTCGCCGACCGTCTGGATGTCACCAGCAGTGACGACGCCCGGGCCCTGCTTGCGCACGACCATGCGCTTGGAATCGTCGCCATCCATCTTGATGGCGATTTCCTTGATGTTGAGCACGATGTCGGTCACGTCCTCCCGGACACCCGGGATCGACGAGAACTCATGCAGCACGCCGTCGATCTGGACGGCGGTGACGGCGGCGCCGCGCAGCGACGACAACAGCACGCGACGCAGCGCGTTGCCGAGCGTCAGGCCGAAGCCGCGTTCCAGCGGTTCAGCAACCAGCGTTGCCTTCGTGCGGCCGGACGAGGTGAACTCCACCTTGTTCGGCTTGATCAGTTCCTGCCAATTCTTCTGAATCATGTTTTTACCTTCCGTTCGTTGCCACCATCCAATCGTGGCAACCGAGCATTAGAAGCGTCGAGAGGGGCGCCCGAGCGCCCGTCGACTGGATGAATAATGATCAGACGCGGCGCTTCTTGCGCGGACGGCAGCCGTTGTGCGGGATCGGCGTCACGTCGCGAATCGAAGTGATCATGAAACCGGCAGCCTGCAGAGCACGCAGGGCCGATTCACGGCCGGAACCCGGGCCGCAGACTTCGACTTCGAGCGACTTCATGCCGTGTTCCTGCGCCTTCTTGGCGCAATCTTCCGCTGCGATCTGCGCGGCGAACGGGGTCGACTTGCGCGAACCCTTGAAGCCCTTGGCACCGGCCGACGACCAGGCAATCGCATTGCCCTGCGCGTCGGTGATGGTGATCATCGTGTTGTTGAAGGTCGAGTTGACGTGTGCAACGCCCGACGAAATATTCTTGCGCTCGCGGCGGCGAACGCGGGTGGCTTCCTTGGCCATGGTCTTCCTTTCGTTGATCTCTGCACCGCCGTAACGCCAGCGGCTACACCTTCGAGGCAAAAGCAATGAGGCAGTAGGCAATAGTGTTCACCACCGCCTACTGCCTTATCGGCAAATGCCGCGAAATTACTTCTTCTTACCGGCGATCGCCTTTGCCGGACCCTTGCGGGTGCGGGCATTGGTGTGCGTGCGCTGGCCACGAACCGGCAGGCCGCGGCGATGACGCAGGCCACGGTAGCAGCCGAGGTCCATCAGACGCTTGATGTTCATCGCGGTTTCGCGACGAAGATCACCCTCGACCTGATAGTCGCGGTCGATAGTTTCGCGAATCGCCAGAACTTCGGCGTCCGTCAGCTGATGAACACGCTTCTCAGCCGGGATACCGACCTTCTCGATGATTTCCTGTGCGAACTTCGGGCCGATCCCGTGAATGTAACGGAGCGCGATTACTACGCGCTTCGCGGTCGGGATGTTGACGCCAGCGATACGTGCCACGCCTATTCTCCTTGCGTTCCAGTTGCCATCCGGCAAGTGGTGTCTGGTTTACGCAGCCAAACAGGCCGCGCGTTCAAATTCGGGTCCTCAACATGTCAAAACGATCGAACCCGGTCCTCCATGCGGAAGAACGCGCCGATCGCTTAAATGTCGCGAGTTGGCGCGCTATTTAGCGGAATCAGCCGACAAAAGCAACCGTTCCGGTAAAGATTCTTGAAGCCTCGTCAGTCCTTCACGGTGGCGAGGATAGCCTCGATATCTGCGGTGACGGCATCCATGTCCTTCATGCCGTCCACCGACTTCAGCTTGCCCTTGGCGTAATAGTAGCCAATGAGGGGCGAGGTTTCCTTGTAGTATGCCTCGAGCCTGGCTTTCATGGTCTCGGCATTGTCGTCCGGCCGGCGCTTGAATTGCGTCGATCCGCACGTGTCACATACGCCTTCGACCGAAGGCTTCTTGTCGGTGTCGTGGTAAACGCTTCCGCAATTGCCGCAGGAATAGCGGCCCGAAACGCGACGGACGAGTTCCTTGTCATCCACCCTGAGCTCGACGACGACGGAAAGATCCAGGCCCTTGTCGGCGAGCATCTTCTCGGTCGCATCCGCCTGCACGAGCGTGCGCGGGAAACCATCCAGAATGAAACCGTCGGCACAGTCCGGCTGATCGATTCGTTCGGAAACGATGGCGATCACAATATCGTCCGAGACCAGCTTGCCCGCGTCCATGACAGCCTTGGCGCGCTTGCCGACCTCAGTCTCCGCGGCGACCGCTGCGCGCAGCATGTCACCGGTCGACAATTGCGGAATGCCGTGCTTCGCGACGATACGCTGGGCCTGGGTGCCCTTCCCCGCACCCGGCGGTCCCAAAAGGATAAGTCTCATCGTCCCCTCTTTCCTCCACGCAACTTCGACTTCTTGATCAGGCCCTCATACTGCTGGGCAATCAGGTGGCCCTGAATCTGTGCTACAGTATCGAGGGTGACGCTGACAACAATCAAAAGCGAAGTACCACCAAGGGATAATGGAACGCCGGTACGGGCGACCAGGATCTCGGGGAGGATGCAGACGAAGACGAGATAGATCGCGCCGATCACGGTGATTCGGGTCAGCACGTAGTCGATGTATTCGGCCGTGCGCTCGCCGGGGCGGATACCCGGAATGAAGCCGCCGTGCTTCTTCAGATTGTCCGCGGTGTCCTTCGGGTTGAAGACGATCGCGGTATAGAAGAAGGCAAAAAAGGCAATGAGAGCGCCATAGAGCACCATATAGAGCGGCTGGCCGTGACCGAGCGCAGCGACGATGGTGGTCGCCCACGACGGCAGCGTCGAGGTCCCGGTGAAGCCCGCAGCCGTCGCCGGCAGAAGCAGCAGCGACGACGCGAAGATCGCCGGGATGACGCCCGAGGTGTTGAGCTTCAGCGGCAGGTGCGAGGTGTCGCCCTGGAACATGCGGTTGCCGACCTGACGCTTCGGATACTGGATCAGCAGGCGGCGCTGCGCGCGTTCCACGAAGACGATCAGCGCAATGACCGCGATCGCGACCAAGATGACCGTCAGGATGAGCGCGGTCGAAAGAGCACCCGTGCGGCCGAGTTCGAGCGTTCCGACGACAGCGGACGGAAGGCCCGCGGCGATGCCGGAGAAAATGATGAGCGAGATACCGTTGCCGATGCCGCGCGAGGTGATCTGCTCGCCGAGCCACATCAGGAACATGGTCCCGCCGAGAAGGGTCACGACGGTCGACAAACGGAAGAACAGGCCGGGATCGTTGACAAGCCCCTGCCCACTTTCGAGCCCCACGGCGATGCCGTAGGCCTGCAGCGTGCCGAGAAGAACAGTGCCGTAGCGGGTGTACTGGTTGATGACCTTGCGGCCCTGCTCGCCTTCCTTCTTGAGGTTCTCGAGCGCCGGGACGACGGACGTCATCAGCTGCACGATGATCGAGGCGGAAATATAGGGCATGATCCCGAGGGCGAAAATCGCCATGCGCTCGACGGCACCGCCGGAGAACATGTTGAAGAGGCCAAGAATACCGCCGGCCTGCCCCTTGAAGGCAGCCGCGTAGGCGTCAGGATTGAGACCGGGCAGCGGGATGTGCGTGCCGAGACGATAGACAAGAAGCGCGGCAAGAGTGAACCACAGCCGCTTCTTCAGATCTTCCGCCTTCGCAAAGGTCGAAAAATTGAGATTCGAGGCCAATTGTTCCGCTGCAGAAGCCATGAAATTCTCCGCGTAACCCGATCCGAAGCGAGAGCCCCGGAGGCAATTCACCAAATCGTTTTCAGAAAACCGGGCGCGGCACGATTGCGGAGCAACCGCTTTGCCTCACCTTTGTTTTCCAGAATCTCCCGGAAGACGAAACAACGTCACCCCTTCTGAGGATCGTGAGGCTCACATATGGGAGCAAAATCGCCCGGTGTGAAGCACCCCGGGCGATCAAATCGTACTTATTCAGCGGCTTCCGCAGCTGCAACCAGCAGCTTGATCGAACCGCCGGCCTTCTCGATCTTTTCGACCGCGGCCTTGGAAGCGCCGGCAACCTCAAGGGTGACCTTTGCCTTGAGTTCGCCGTCGGAAAGAACGCGAACGCCGTCCTTCGGGCGACGGATGACGCCGGCAGCCTTCAGGGCTGCAGCATCGATCGTTGCCTTGGGGTCGAGCTTCTTGGCATCGATCGCGGTCTGGATGCGGCCGAGCGATACGGTCACGAATTCAGATGCGAAGATGTTGTTGAAGCCGCGCTTCGGCAGACGACGGTAGATGGGCATCTGACCGCCTTCGAAACCGTTGACGGCAACGCCCGAACGAGCCTTCTGACCCTTGACGCCGCGACCACCGGTCTTGCCCTTGCCGGAGCCGATACCGCGACCAACGCGGATACGGTCCTTGGAGGAGCCTTCGTTATCCTTGATTTCATTCAGTTTCATGGTGACTTCCTCCGTCTCACTTCTCGTCGACGACGCGAACGAGATGCTGGACAGCACGGATCATGCCACGAACCGAAGGGGTATCCTCCAGGGTGCGGACCCGGTGCATCTTGTTGAGGCCCAGCCCGATGAGCGTCTTGCGCTGGACTTCCGGGCGGCGGATGGGCGAACCGATCTGTTCGATCGTGATCGTCTTTGCTTCAGTCTTCTTCGTAGCCTTGGCCATGGTTCAGACTCCTCTTATTCTTCAGAGGCGTTGCCGGAAGCGGCACGGCGAGCCTGGAGCGTGGCATACTTGAGGCCGCGCTGAGCTGCGATGTCCTTCGGGTGCACCTGGTGCTTCAGGGCGTCGAACGTGGCGCGAACCATGTTGTACGGGTTCGACGAACCGGTCGACTTGGCGACGACGTCGTGCATGCCGAGCGTTTCGAAGACGGCGCGCATCGGACCACCGGCGATGATACCGGTACCGGCCTTGGCGGAGCGCAGCAGAACCTTGCCGGCGCCGTGGCGGCCATTGACGTCGTGATGCAGCGTACGGCCGTCACGCAGCGGTACGAAGATCATGTCGCGCTTGGCGGCCTCGGTCGCCTTGCGGATTGCTTCCGGCACTTCGCGTGCCTTGCCATGGCCGAAACCGACCCGGCCCTTCTGGTCGCCGACGACGACGAGAGCAGCAAAGCCGAAACGACGGCCGCCCTTCACCACCTTGGCGACGCGATTGATGGCGACCAGCTTGTCGACGAACTCGCTGTCGCGCTCTTCACGGCTCGCACGCTCTTCGCGCGAACCACGCCTGTCCTGTGCCATTGTCCTGTTCCTTTTTCTTTTCCGGGTGCAATCGGCAGATTACGAAAAAATTCCGCCCTGCCCTTCCGGGTCATGGGGCGAAATCGGGGAAACCGGCTCATGCCGGAAATCCGCCCGGACTGCAAGCCCGGGCGGAAACTCTCAAATCAGAAGGTCAGACCGCCTTCGCGAGCAGCATCGGCGAGAGCCTTGATGCGGCCGTGATAGATGAAGGCGCCGCGGTCGAAGACCACTTCGTTGACGCCGGCCTTGACGGCACGCTCGGCGACGAGCTTGCCGACGGCAGCTGCGGCTGCGACATCCGCGCCGGTCTTCAGCGACGAGCGAAGACCGGTGTCCAGGGTCGACGCAGCAGCCAGCGTGCGGCCGGCGACGTCGTCGATGATCTGGGCATAGATGTTCTTCGACGAGCGATGAACCGACAGACGCGGACGGCCATTGGCCACCGCCTTGATCTGACGCCGTACGCGATTGGCACGACGAACCAGTGCTTCTTTTCTGCTTGCCATTTCGCGCGTTCCTTACTTCTTCTTGCCTTCTTTGCGGACGATCCGCTCTTCGGCATACTTGACGCCCTTGCCCTTGTAGGGCTCGGGGCCGCGGTATTCGCGGATCTCGGCAGCGACCTGACCGACCTGCTGCTTGTTGATGCCGGAAACCACGATTTCAGTCGGCTTCGGAACGGCGATCGAGATACCGACCGGCGGTTCGTAGACGACGTCATGGCTGAAGCCGAGAGCCAGCTGCAGGTTCTTGCCCTGCATGGCGGCGCGGTAACCGACGCCGTTGATCTCGAGCTTGCGCTCGTAGCCGTCCTTCACACCCTTGAAGATGTTCTCGATCATCGTGCGGGACATGCCCCACTTCGAACGAGCATCTTTGGTGTTGTTGACCGGCTGGACGACAACGGCGTTGTCCTCGAGCTTCACGGAGATTTCGTCATTAGCGACGAAGAACAGTTCGCCCTTCGGACCCTTGGCGGTGACCTTCTGGCCATCGACAGTGGCCGTGATCCCTGCAGGAACCTGAACGGGCTTTTTACCGATACGAGACATTTTTGAAATCCTGTCTGTTCGCTCTGGAGATCCCTGCCCTGCCTTAGAAGACAGAGCAGAGAACCTCGCCACCAACGTTCTGTTCGCGAGCCTGGTGATCGGCCATCACGCCCTTCGGAGTCGAAAGGATGGTGATGCCGAGGCCGTTCGCGACCTGCGGAATGGACTTTACCGAGACATAAACCCGGCGGCCCGGCTTGGAGACGCGGCCGATCTCGCGGATGACCGAAGCACCTTCGTAGTACTTCAGCTCGATCGTGAGTTCGGACTTGCCGTTGTCGTAGTCGACCTGGCTGTAGCCACGGATGTAACCTTCAGCCTGCAGGACGTCGAGAACGCGGGCACGGAGCTTGGAGGCCGGGGTGGTTACCGACGCCTTGCGGCGAGCAGCACCGTTCCGGATGCGGGTGAGCATATCGCCCAACGGATCAGTCATCGTCATTTACCCGTCTCCTTACCAGCTCGACTTGACAATGCCCGGCACCTTGCCGAGGTTGCCCAGCTCGCGAAGCGCGATACGCGACATCTTGAGCTTACGGTAGAATGCGCGCGGACGACCGGTCACTTCGCAACGGTTGCGAATGCGGGTCTTGGAGCCATCGCGCGGCAGTTCTGCCAGCTTCAGGGTTGCCTTGAACCGCTCTTCAATCGAGAGAGACTGGTTCATGATGGTTGCCTTCAGGGCAGCGCGCTTTGCAGCGTGCTGGGCAACGGTCTTGCGGCGGCGCTTGTTCTTTTCAACTGCGCTTGTCTTCGCCATATCGAAGTTCCTCTTCTACGCTCGTCGTTACGGTTACTGACGGAACGGGAAGTTGAACTCTTTCAGAAGAGCCCGAGCTTCGTCGTCCGTGCTTGCCGTCGTGCAAACGATGATGTCCATGCCCCACATCTGATCAACCTTGTCGTAGTTGATCTCAGGGAACACAATGTGTTCCTTGATGCCCATGGCGAAGTTGCCACGGCCATCGAAGGACTTCGGGTTCAAACCACGAAAGTCGCGAACGCGCGGAAGCGCGATGTTGATCAGGCGGTCCAGGAATTCGTACATGCGGGCGCCGCGCAGGGTAACCTTCGCGCCAATCGGCATGTTTTCACGGACCTTGAAGCCGGCGATCGAGTTGCGGGCCTTGGTGATAACCGGCTTCTGGCCGGCGATCGCCGCGAGGTCGGCCGCAGCAATGGTCGGCTTCTTGGAGTCGCCGGTAGCTTCGCCTACACCCATGTTGATCACGATCTTGTCGATCTTCGGGATCTGCATTTCGTTGGCGTAGGAGAAAGCCTCCTGCATGCTCTTGCGGATCCGGGAAACATATTCCTTCTTGAGCCGCGGCTCGTACTTTGCCTCAGCCATCGATCACATCTCCCGAACGCTTGGCCACACGCACTTTCTTACCGTCGACGACCTTGAAACCGACGCGAGTCGGCTTGCCGTCCTTGTCCATGACGGCAAGGTTGGACAGATGCACAGAAGCTTCCTTGCTGATGATGCCGGCTTCCTGGCTCTGGGTCTGACGCTGATGGCGCTTGACGATATTGACACCCCGAACGACCGCACGGTCTTCCTTCGGCATCACCTGAATGACTTCGCCGGAACGACCCTTGTCCTTGCCGGTGAGTACGACGACCTTGTCGCCCTTACGAATCTTTTGCATCGCTTGTCGCTCCCTTACAGTACTTCCGGAGCCAGCGAGATGATCTTCATGTGGTTCTTGGCGCGAAGTTCGCGCGGAACCGGTCCGAAGATACGGGTGCCGATCGGCTCTTTCTTGTTGTCAATGAGGACGGCAGCATTGGTGTCGAAGCGGATGACACTACCGTCTGCACGGCGGATGTCCTTGGCGGTGCGGACGACGACCGCCTTCATCACGTCACCCTTCTTCACGCGGCCGCGCGGAATCGCTTCCTTGATCGAAACGACGATGATGTCGCCGACCGAAGCATACTTGCGCTTGGAGCCGCCCAGCACCTTGATGCACATGACACGACGTGCGCCGGAATTATCCGCCACGTCGAGGTTAGTCTGCATCTGAATCATGTCAGGTCGCCTTCTTGTTGTACCGGAACGGTTGGGCGCAAAGCCCCCTATTCCGGCTCATGATAAATCTCGATTGTCGCGCGGGAGGGATCTTGCCAAGGCGGTTTCCCGTCGAGGGACCTTCCCTGCGCTCAAAGCAAAAGAACGCCCGCTTGCCGAGCGTTCTTGCGCCGATGTGCTGCTTCATACAGATTTTTGCGCAAGGTGCAATACCAAAGCGCAAATCTCTGCCAATCAGGCGTGGGCGGCTACCACCGTCCAGCGCTTGTCCTTCGAAATCGGCGCACATTCCTCGATGGAAACGACATCGCCGACCTTGTACTGGTTGCTTTCGTCGTGAGCCTTGTACTTCTTCGAACGACGGACCGTCTTCTGGAGGAGCGGGTGAGCGAATCGACGCTCAACACGAACCACCACGGTCTTGTCATTCTTGTCGCTGACGACGACGCCCTGCAGAATGCGTTTAGGCATATTATTCTGGTCCTTTAGGCCTTGGCTTCCGCCGCCTTCTGGCGGGCGATGGTTTTCACGCGTGCGATGTCCCGACGGACTTCCTGGATACGCGAAGACTTTTCAAGCTGGCCTGTCGCCTTCTGGAAGCGCAGGTTGAACTGCTCTTTCTTCAGCTTGGCAAGCTCATCATTCAACTGGTCGGCGCTCATGGCGCGAACATCTGCGGCTTTCATCGGCCTGATCCTCACTCTGCAATGCGCTGAACGAAGCGCGTCTTGACCGAGAGCTTGGCCGCGCCGAGACGCAGAGCCTCGCGGGCGATCTCTTCGGAAACGCCGTCGATCTCGAACATCATACGACCGGGCTTGACCTTGCAGGCCCAGTATTCGACGGAACCCTTGCCCTTACCCATGCGGACTTCGGTCGGCTTCGCCGTGACCGGAACGTCGGGGAACACACGGATCCACACACGACCGGCGCGCTTCATGTGGCGCGTGATGGCGCGACGAGCCGCTTCGATTTCGCGGGCGTTGACGCGGTTCGGTTCCTGAGCCTTGAGGCCGAATTCACCGAAAGCCAGATCGAAACCACCCTTGGCGACGCCCTTGATGCGACCCTTGAACTGCTTGCGGTACTTGGTACGCTTTGGCTGCAACATTTTCTTACTTCTCCGAGCTTATCTTTCGCCAGCGCCTATCAAGCGTTCTCGCGACGCCGCTCGCCGCGTTCACGGCTTGCCGGACCCTGCGAGTCGCCTTCGAGCGCACGGCGCTCAGATGCCATCGGATCGTGCTCAAGGATTTCGCCCTTGAAGATCCAGACCTTGATGCCGCAGATACCGTAGGCGGTTTCTGCTTCGGCGGTGCCGTAGTCGATGTCCGCACGCAGCGTGTGCAGCGGAACGCGGCCTTCACGGTACCATTCGGTACGGGCGATTTCCGCACCGCCGAGACGGCCGGCGCACGTGATCTTGATGCCTTCGGCGCCAAGACGCATGGCCGACTGAACGGCACGCTTCATCGCACGACGGAACGCGATACGACGTTCCAGCTGCTGGGCGATCGACTGTGCGACGAGCGTCGCGTCGATTTCCGGCTTGCGCACTTCAACGATGTTGAGGTGCGTTTCGGAATTCGTCATCTCCGAGAGCTTCTTGCGAAGCTTCTCGATGTCTGCACCCTTCTTGCCGATGATCAGACCCGGACGAGCCGAGTGGATCGTGACGCGGCACTTCTTGTGCGGACGCTCGATGACGACCTTGGCGATGCCGGCCTGCTTCAGCTCCGACATCAGGTAGGAGCGGATCTTCAGGTCTTCATGCAGCAGCTTGCCGTATTCGGCGTTGTCGGCGAACCAGCGGCTGTCCCAGGTACGGTTGATGCCGAGACGGAAACCGATCGGATTGATTTTCTGACCCATTATGCGGCCTCCCCATTGGCTTCGACTTCCCGCACGACGATCGTCAGGTGCGAGAACGGCTTCTCGATGCGCGATGCACGGCCGCGGCCACGAGCGTGGAAACGCTTCATGACGATCGACTTGCCGACATAGGCTTCCGCAACGATCAGCTGGTCGACGTCGAGATCGTGGTTGTTCTCGGCGTTCGCGATGGCCGATTCCAGCGTCTTCTTGACGGTGCCGGCGATACGCTTGCGCGAGAACTCGAGGTCGGCGAGCGCGCGGTCAACCTTCTTGCCGCGGATCATCGCGGCAACCAGGTTGAGCTTCTGGGGGCTGACGCGGAGCGTGCGCGCAACGGCTTGCGCCTCGTTATCCTTCAGCCGACGTTCGGCTTTTGCCTTGCCCATTTCTTACTTCCTCTTCGCTTTCTTGTCCGCACCGTGACCATAGTAGGTCCGGGTGGGAGCGAATTCTCCGAACTTGTGTCCGACCATGTCTTCGTTGACGCTGACCGGAACATGCTTGCTGCCGTTGTAGACGCCGAAGGTGAGACCTACGAACTGCGGCAGGATCGTGGAGCGACGGCTCCACATCTTGATCACTTCGCTACGACCGCCTTCGCGAACCTTCTCAGCCTTCTTGAGAAGATAGCCGTCAACGAACGGACCTTTCCATACTGAACGAGCCATTACTGACTACCTCTCTTACTTCTTCTTCAGGTGGCGGGAGCGCATGATGAACTTGTCGGTCGACTTGTTCGAGCGCGTGCGCTTGCCCTTGGTCGGCTTGCCCCATGGGGTAACCGGATGACGGCCACCGGAGGTGCGGCCTTCACCACCACCGTGCGGATGGTCGACCGGGTTCATGACGACACCGCGGTTATGCGGGGTCTTGCCACGCCAGCGCGTGCGACCAGCCTTGCCGTCGTTGATGTTGCCGTGGTCCGGGTTGGAAACGGCACCGATCGTTGCAAGGCAGGAGCCATGCACGAGGCGCTGTTCACCCGAATTCAGGCGAAGGATCGCCATACCGGCATCGCGGCCGACCAGCTGAACATAGGTGCCTGCAGAGCGGGCGATCTGGCCGCCCTTGCCCGGCTTCATTTCGACGTTGTGGACGATCGAACCAACCGGAATGTACTGCAGCGGCATGGTGTTGCCCGGCTTGACGTCGACGGCCTTGTCGGACGCGATGACCTTGTCGCCGGCAGCAAGACGCTGCGGAGCAAGGATGTAAGCCTGCTCGCCGTCGGCATAGGTGACGAGAGCGATGAATGCAGTGCGGTTCGGGTCGTATTCCAGGCGCTCGACGGTGCCTTCGACGTCGAACTTGCGACGCTTGAAGTCAACCATACGATAGGTGCGCTTGTGACCGCCGCCGATGAAGCGGGCGGTGATGCGGCCGAGGTTGTTACGACCACCGCTCTTGGTCAGACCTTCCGTCAGAGCCTTGACCGGCTTGCCCTTGTAGAGGCTGGAGCGGTCGACGATGACGAGCTGACGCTGGCTCGGCGTGGTCGGATTGAAGTGTTTCAATGCCATTGTTCTTGTTCCCTACCTCAGACGCCCGTCGACACGTCGATGGACTGACCTTCGGCGAGCGTTACGATCGCCTTCTTGACGTCCTTCTGCTTGCCGGCGAAACCGCGGAAACGCTTGATCTTGCCCTTGCGCAGCAGCGTGTTCACGGCCGTGACCTTGACACCGAAGAGCGATTCGACGGCAGCCTTGATTTCCGGCTTCGTGGCGCCCTTGGCGACGTTGAACACAACCTGGTTCTGTTCCGAAACCAAGGTCGACTTTTCGGTGATCGACGGAGATACGATCACATCGTAGTGGCGAAGATCAGTCATTTGAACCGCTCCTCCAGAGCTTCAACCGCAGCCTTGGAAAGCACGAGCTTGCCACGACGCAGGATGTCGTAAACGTTGATGCCCTGAACCGGCAGAACATCGATGTTCGGGATGTTCTGGGCAGCGAGCTTGAAGTTGCTGTCGATTTCGGCGCCGCCGATCACGAGAGCGTTGGTGAGGCCGAGCGAGGCGAAGTTGCCAACGAGAGCCTTGGTCTTGGCTTCGGCAGCGACCAGCTGGTCGACGATAATCAGCTCTTCAGCCTTGAGCTTGGCAGAGAGGGCGTGACGCAGAGCGAGCGCACGAACCTTCTTCGGAAGATCCTGGGCGTGGCTGCGGACGACGGGGCCGTGGGCCTTACCACCGCCGCGGAACTGCGGAGCGCGAGCCGAATGGTGACGAGCGCGGCCCGTACCCTTCTGCTTGTACATCTTCGAGCCGGTGCGGGAGACTTCCGCGCGGCCCTTCGCCTTGTGCGTGCCCTGGCGCTTGTTGGCAAGCTGCCAGCGGATCATGCGGGCGATGATGTCCTCGCGCGGCTCCAGGCCGAAAATTTCATCCGACAGGGAAACCTTGCCGGCGTCTTTGCCCTCGAGGGTCTTGACGTTCAATTCCATTGGTTTGGCTCCCTTACTTCGATGCCGACTTAACGGCGTCGCGGACGATGATCCAGGAACCCTTGGAACCGGGAACGGCGCCCTTCACAAGGATAAGACCCCGATCTTCATCGGTCGAAACGACTTCAAGGTTCTGCGTGGTAACGCGCGTCTGACCCATGTGACCAGCCATGCGCTTGCCCTTCCAGACGCGGCCCGGATCCTGGTTGGAACCGGTCGAACCGTGGGAGCGGTGCGAGACAGACACACCGTGGGTGGCGCGAAGACCGCCGAAGTTGTGGCGCTTGATGGCACCGGCGAAACCCTTACCGATCGTGGTGCCGGTCACGTCGACCAGCTGACCCGCGGCGAAGTGGCCGGCAGTGATCTGCGAACCGACGTCGATCAGGTTTTCTTCCGAAACGCGGAACTCGACGAGCTTCGCCTTCGGTTCGACGCTGGCGGCAGCGAAGTTGCCCCGCATGGCCTTCGACGTGTTCTTTACCTTGGCAGCGCCGGCGCCCAGCTGGACGGCCGTGTAGCCATTCTTTTCCTTGGTGCGGTGAGCGACGACCTGGACATTGTCGAGCCGCAAAACCGTTACCGGGATATGCTCGCCGGCGTCGTTGTAGACGCGGGTCATTCCCACTTTCTGTGCAATCACACCTGAACGCATCAGTTCGTTCCTCTTGAGAGTCGTGTCCGGGTCTTACGACCCTTCCTTGCCTCTTTGTTTAAGGATTCCTGCAAAGCCCTTCCGGACCAGGAGGTTTCCCGTTTCGAGAAGTCGTTGGCAGGTCTTGCCACGTACCTTCCTTGTTATTTCGGCTCTCGCCGGAATCTCTTCTTAAAGCTTGATCTCGACGTCCACGCCGGCAGCCAGGTCGAGCTTCATCAGCGCATCGACGGTCTGCGGGGTCGGATCAACGATGTCGAGCAGGCGCTTGTGCGTGCGCATCTCGAACTGTTCACGGCTCTTCTTGTCGACGTGAGGCGAGCGGTTAACCGTGAACTTTTCGATGCGGGTCGGAAGCGGTACCGGACCGCGGACGCTTGCACCGGTACGCTTGGCGGTCGACACGATCTCCCGCGTGGAGGCATCGAGAACCCGGTGATCAAACGCCTTCAGGCGGATGCGGATATTCTGGCCGTTCATTCGACTTGTCCTTGTTTCTTTTCTTGCGTCCCGCATACGCAGAGACAGTGAATTACCAATTGCTGGCCGGCCCCTGATTTTCAAAAATCACAGGGACACCGAAGGTGCCCCTGTCACTTGTAAGCATGAGGTGCCCTGCCCGCCCCGATCCGAGAAAGACAGACCGGTAAAATGCAGCGCAAAAACCGGACGGAGCAAATCACCGTCCGATTCTGATCTAGGCCGGCGACATACACTGCCGCCGGCAATTCGTCAATCGATTACTCGATGATCGAGGCGACGATGCCGGCGCCGACGGTACGGCCGCCTTCGCGGATTGCGAAGCGCAGCTTTTCTTCCATCGCGATCGGAACGATCAGCTCGACGTCAACGGTCACGTTGTCGCCAGGCATAACCATTTCCGTACCTTCCGGAAGCGTCACGATGCCGGTCACGTCCGTCGTGCGGAAGTAGAACTGCGGACGGTAGTTCGTGAAGAACGGCGTATGACGGCCGCCTTCTTCCTTCGTCAGGATGTAGGCCTCGGCCATGAACTTCTTGTGCGGCTTGACCGAACCCGGCTTGCAGAGAATCTGGCCACGCTCGACGCCGTTGCGG
>NZ_JBLQTA010000025.1:0-22506 GCF_048159625.1 Ciceribacter azotifigens
CGGGGTGGAGCAGCCCGGTAGCTCGTCAGGCTCATAACCTGAAGGTCGCAGGTTCAAATCCTGCCCCCGCAACCAAGCAACTGTCTGAAAAGACACGATATTACAGAAAGCCCCGATCCTCACGGACGGGGCTTTCTCGCGTTTAGGGACAAATTAGGGACAGTCAGGCACAATCTGGCTCAACGATTCCCAATAAATGATTAGGGCTTGCCATCCTTGAAATAATGTTCACTAACGCTTACGCTAAATAGGATAGTGTAAAACATGGTGAGCAGTATGAGCGCCAAACCCGAAGCCACATTGCCAATCCCGGTACGTCGTGCCCTCAAGAAGCTGGGTGCGGACATCCGTGATGCGCGCCGCCGCCGGAGAATCCCGACGACGATCATGGCCGAGCGCGCGCTCATCAGCCGCGTGACGCTCACCAAGGTCGAGAAGGGCGATCCCAGCGTCAGCCTGGGCATCTACGCCACGGTGCTCTTCGTCCTCGGCATGACCGAGCGTCTGGCCGAATTGGCCGACCCCAAGCATGACACCATCGGCCTCAGCCTCGAAGATGACCTGCTGCCGCAGCGCATCCGCAGCCCGAACAAGCCCAAGGGGACCGGCTGATGGACCGCGAGATTTTCGTCTATATAGACCTGCACAGTGAACCCATTCTCGTCGGTCGCCTGTGGTCGCGTGTGCGCAAGGGACGGGAAAGCGCGTCGTTTGAATACGACCCGACATGGCTTGCACACCCGGAGCGCTTTGCGCTGGAGCCCGCGTTGACGCTCGCGCCGGGGCCGTTCCACACGCCGCCGGAAAAGGCGCTCTTTGGCGCGATTGGTGATTCCGCCCCGGATCGTTGGGGGCGGGTGCTCATGCGCCGGGCAGAACGTCGCCGCGCCGAGCGGGAGAAACAGACACCGAGCACGCTGTTCGAGGCTGACTTTTTGTTGCTGGTGGACGACGTGGCACGCCAGGGGGCCTTGCGGTTCAAGGCCGAGCCGGATGGGCTTTTCCTTGCGCCGGAAGACGGCATGCGGATTCCGCCCCTGATAGAGTTGCCCCGTCTGCTGTCCGCCGCCGAGCGGGTTGCCAACGAGGAAGAAGATGACGAAGACCTGCGCCTCCTGATCGTGCCCGGGTCATCCCTGGGCGGAGCGCGGCCCAAGGCGTCCGTTCGCGACCATGACGGCCACCTGGCGCTGGCCAAGTTCCCGCACAAGCAGGATGACATCAACGTCGTCTTGTGGGAGGGGGTTGCCCTGTCTCTGGCCGAGAAGGCTGGGATTGGGGTGCCCGAATGGCGCATCGAGATGATAGGCGACAAGCCGGTCATCCTCATTCGCCGCTTCGACCGCGCCGGGGGGCAGCGCATCCCGTTCCTGTCCGCCATGAGCATGTTGGGCGCGAACGACAACGAACAACATTCCTATCTGGAGATCGCCGACGCCCTGCGGCAGTACGGGGCTGCGACCAAGGACGATCTGGCTCAGCTCTGGCGGCGGATCGTCTTCAGCGTGCTTATCTCCAACACCGACGACCACCTGCGGAATCACGGGTTCCTCTACGGCAGCCATGAAGGCTGGCGATTGTCGCCCGCCTACGATCTCAATCCCGTCCCCGTGGACATTCGCCCGCGTGTGCTCTCCACAGCCATCGACATGGACGACTCAACGGCCTCGATAGAGCTGGCGCTGGAGACGGCGGAATATTATGGCCTGAAACAGACAGACGCGAAGGCCATCGCCCAGCAGGTGGCACGTACCGTTGCCAACTGGCGTGGGGAGGCCGCGAAGCTGGGCATATCAGCGCGCGAGATCGAGCGCATGGCGTCCGCCTTCGAGCATGAGGACGCCAGAAAGGCGCTGACCTAGACGGTCTCAGCAGGTTCTGGCCTACTGACGCAGTGCGCCTCAAGCCAACGCTCGACGACGAGACCATCAATCAGCCGCCGACACCAGATTTTCAACCATCCGCAAGCTCACGCTCCAAGCTTTGCAGAATGTCTTTTTCGGCTATCTCCAGCATACCACCTACCTCTGTCAAAATAGTTTCAGTTATCTGATGCTAACTCAACAATAATTCTAAGCGGTTGATAGCGCTTGAGATTTCCGGTTGAAATAAGAGCGGAAAGCTCTGCCGGACGGCCAGCCGCATGTAAAACCGACACGCACCCAGCCACGGCCAGTAGGATCAGCCTACGCAGATTCGGGTGTAAAGCTGGCCGCGCGGTGCGCCTCTAGCCAGTGCTCGAATGCCGCGCGGTCAATCAGCACCCGTCCGCCAATGCGGATGATGCAGACATTGAACCCATTGGTATCCGCATTGAAAATCCACCAGCGGATCATGGGTTCGGTAAAAGCGGGGTAGGCGGCCGCGAGTTGCTTCACGGTCATCAGGTTTTCGAGTGCAACAGTCATTCATGATGGTCCTCAAAAGGTTTTGTCTGAATATGTCTGTTGTTGGGATGACGAATCCTGAAAGCACCCTGTCAACCTCCACAGGATGAAATCGGGGTGTAGAATCCCCATCTTTATGTGCTGCTAAATCGTTGGATAGTTCAGCGCTGTTTCTTCTCGGCCGTCCGCGCTGCCCCTTGTTCCGAAGGTGGCGCGTTGTCGTTGGCCGGGGGAGAAAAGATCGCCCGGTTCATGCGCTCGACCACGCCCATGGTGTGCTGCTCGCTCATATGCGCGTAGCGCTTGACCATTTGCAGGGTCTTGTGGCCGAGGACTTCGGCAATTTCGGCCAGTGTCGCACCGTTCATCGCCAGGTAACTCGCTGCCGTGTGGCGGAGGTCGTGGAAACGGAAGTCCTCGATACCGGCTTCGGTCAGCGCCTTGTTCCAGTCGTTTTCGATGAAGACGGGCTTCTTGCCATCCGGGCGCGGGAACACCAGTTCGGTATCCTCCCGGCGATTGGCGTGCAGGTCCTGCATGAGGTCGAACGCGAGGCCCGTTAGAGGGAGGGCGCGGCGTTCCCGGTTCTTGGTTTCGATCAGGCGAATGACACGCCGCTCCAAATCGACCTGGGACCAGGTGAGGGAGCGGATTTCGTTATTGCGCGCGCCGGTGCTGAGGGCGAGGACGACAATCGGATACAGCAGGGGATTGGCACTGTCACGGCAGGCATCGAGCAGGGCAGAGCGTTCAGTGTCGGACAGGAAGCGGACCCGGCCCATCGGTTCGCGCGGCCGCCGCACCTTTTTGACCGGGTTGTGATCCGCCCATTCCCATTCGTTGACGGCGGTGGTGTAGACGACGGAAAGGCTGGCCAGATACCTCACGACCGTTGCGGGTGACTTGGACCTGCGCACATTGCCCTCCGCATCCACATAAGGTTTGCCCTTTGAATCGACGGCCGGGCTCCGGAGCAGACGGTCGCGCATTTCGACGATTCTGGGGGCGGAGACCTCGGTCAGGAGTTCGGCACCCAATTGCTCTTTCCACCAACGGAGGTGGCAAAGGATTGCATTGCGGGCTAGGCGTCGGTTATGGCGGACGGGAACCACGTCGCGGATGTAGCGGTCGATCATATCGCCAAAGGTGCGGTATCGGCTGTCCCCGTCTTTGGAGTGCCGACCTTCCTCCATCTGCACTTCAACCTGTTTGGCCCATTTCTGGGCATCTGTCTTACGGGTAAAGGTCGCCGTCCGGGTAGGGTATCCTTTGACACGAACGACCGCTTTATACTGAATCGTCCCGTCCTTTTTCTTTCGTTCCGAAATCCACGACACTGCTGAAATCCACACGTACTTTATTTATGGTATTGTGAATTTATACAGTAAAAGCAATGTCATCGGGTCAGAAATTTGGTGCAAATTTAGTGCAACGACTGTCAAAAAAGAGCGATTTTTAACATAAATATTTGCAAATTGCGACAAAATAAACTATTGATATTTATATAATTAAATAATTATTGTATACAAATTATACCCCTTTTGCAGGACTTAAAATCCTTCCAGTGTGGGTTCAAATCCCACCACACCCACCACTTTTTGAGTGAAAAACCAAAATTGGTGCAAATTTAGTGCAACGGGTTTCCGCCATTTTTGATTTGGTGCATCGGCTGCAATTCCATTCTCTCCCGACCTCAATCATCAAAACTCGGTGGCTTTGGCGTGCTTGAAGCGGGTGCCTTCGGGGGTTCACGCTTTGCCCGCATCCGGGCCTGAAGGGCAGCAAGCTCGGCCTGATACTCCGGATCATCGGCCAGATCGGCGTCCCGTTCTTTTAGAGGGGCGCTTTCTGTCTCCGGCTCCGGCGGTTCATCCGCCTCGGGTGCGGGTATTTCCGGCCTTGGTGCGCGCATGACCTCTTCGCCGAATATGCGTTTCTGTTTGGCGATCCATTCCTGAAGGTTCGGATTGCGAAAGGCCGGTTCCCCGAGCTTGGAGCGGATCGTATGGCCGTCCATGAAGATGACGGCATCGCCCCGGAACTCCTGTCCCATGAGTTTTTGCGGGGAGGCCACCCAATCCTCGCCGCCCCAGATGTCCTTCCGCCGCCCGAGGCGCATGGCGATGTCCGTCGCGGTGCTCAGGTCATTCGGCCGGAAGAAGATCTGGGCGCGGCAGTTGGCGAGCAGGCTTTCCCATTTCGGATAGACCTCTTTGAGTTGCGCCATGTCCTGGGTGAACAGCCACAGGCGCACGCGGTAGCTGCGCGTAATCGCCACCGCTTCCTCGACGATGCGCATGTAGCCAAGCTGCGGCAGCTCATCGAGGTAGAACATGATCGGGAAGTCCGGGAAGCTCTCCGGCAAGTCCTCATCGAGCTTGTTGTTTTTGTCGATGTCCGCCCGCCACTTGATCGCTTCGGCCAAATGCTGGCCCAGCATGACACGGAGGACGGAGCGGTAGGCGCTCATCCTGTCCGGCGGCACGATAAGATACACCGACGCCTGCATGCCGCGTTCGACGCGGCCGGGGCCGACTTCCATATGGCCGGGCAGGCGACCCTGCATCGCCGCCAGGGTGACGTTCATATTGTCCCGAACCAAAATCTCCTCGACCGTCCAGCCGGGCGTGGTGGCGGACGTGACCGCCACAATCTCTTCCGCGCGCCATGCCTCCAGTTGGGTGCGCAGCGTCGTGGCAATGGACGCCTGAAGGTTCTCGGATTGGGATTCCAGCACGTTGCCCAACTCGCGCAGGCGCTCATCATCCGCGCCTTTGAGGGTGGCGACCATCGCCTCGGTATCGGCCTTGCTGCCCGCCAGCAGGCGGCAGACCTCGCGCATGTTGCGCCGGTGGGCCGGACGCGCCTGAATGACGAAGAAGATCAGGCCGGTCAGCAAATCCTTGGCGGCATTGTCCCAGAAGGGTTCCTTGCTCTGCGGTACGATCAGCAGATCCGCCAGCAGGCGGGCATCGTCCCAGCTCTTCACCGCGTCGAGCGGGTTGTAGCAGTCGGAGTCCTCGTCGCCCGGTGCCCATTTATAGACCTGGCCGTAGAGGTTCCGCCGCCACGCGGTCAGCGCGTAGTTCTCGCCCTTGGGGTCCAGCACCACCACCGGCCCCTCGAAATCCAGCAGGGTGGGGATGACGTAGTGCTGGCCCTTGCCCGCGCCGGTCGGCGCGACGGTCAGCAGGTGGCCCTGACCGTGAAAGACGATATCGGCAGTGGCCTCCATGCCGTCCAGCGGCAGATTGCCGATGACCACCGCATCCATCGGCACGGTCTTGCTGTTGGGGATGAGGATACCGGCATCGCTCAGGCTCTCGAAGTCTGCCCACGCCAGATGTTGCCCCGCGTGTTTGACGCGCTCCTGCTGTTCGGAGCTCATGTCCTTGAGGACGAAGCGGATGGTTTTACGTACCGCCTCCAACTCGCCCTTTTGCAGGTTGACGTAAATCTCGTCCTTGAAGACCTTGTCCACGTCCGGGTCGTGGTTGATCAGCAGGAACGCCTCGCGCCACATCGGGTCGAGCGACCGGAGGAACGCCGCGCGGGTCTCGTCCGCCGCCGAACGTGGTTTTGGGGCGTCGCTCTTCCTGCCGCTGCCGAACCATTTTCCGAAGACCATGCGACCTCCTACACGACCCCTCGCAGCTTGTTCTTCCGTTGATTTGTAACCCTGATTTTCGCGCTTGCCCACGGCTTTACCGCGCACTGACAGGGGCGGAGTGTGTGTAAGTCGTCGTGTTACGGCTTCACTGCTCCCCATCTGCCAATGGGACTTCCTGCACTTGCGCCCCAGACCAAGCTGCCTATATCACCAAGTCGCCGTTTAGGTGAGCTCTCTTCAACCTGATTGGTCCCAAATTGAGGGCTCCGATACCCTTCCTTGCACTGCGCTTGTCGGTCTTTCCGTACACTCGCGGCGAAGACCCTGTTGGCCAAATATTCAGCTATGAAATAATAAACACGCACGTAAAATGTAGTATGGCTGACGATAGCAACCACCGCATGGTGTCGCCTGAACGCGTGGAAGAGATTTCATATGGATGTGTTGAGTAAAGAATGGTTTGAGTTGCAGGATCACAGGCGCAGGATGTTTTCCCGAGCCGTTTGGATTCCAGTATACGGCACAGTGCTGCCTTTAGAGCGCGGGCGATACCCTGATATTGGGCATGTCGAAGAAACGCTCGCCGTTGGGTCGGCCGTTATCTTCAACAACAAACGTGAAAAGGCAGAAAAATTAGATTGGCACTACTGGACGCTCGATAACTCGACCCCATACGTGGGAGACGACGGTCAGTTTTTTGAGGCCGAGTCTTTCTACGACCACCCGGACGAGCGCCTAGGGTTAAGGCTTGTCCTAACGCATTATCTCAACTCCGCCCACCCACGGCAGGTTTTTATCAATCAAGATTTCGTTCTGGCCTACGGCTTGATCGAAGAAGGCGACTATTGGCTGCGCCCCAATGAAGGGTATGAGCAAGTGGTCAGATTAAAACGTAGAGACGACGGAACCATTACATTTGTAGAAATACGGTCGGAATACCTGAAGGATTATTTGGCTGCACGAAATGCCGCGCTTCGCCTCTACTACTATCGTCAACGTCGAGCTATAATACCGAACGATCCAAAGTTTGAATGGCCAAAAGACTTTTCGCTCGTTTCCAAGCCGAACGACCGCCTCGAAGTTCGGTGCAACGAAATAGATGCATCAGGTGATTCTCCCGGAACGACGTGGGCAATGTTCAAAGCTTGGAGAACTGATGTTGACCCAGAGGAAGAAGTCCCAGATTTCTCTGGCAATGACGATGAAGCCACGGAAACGGAAAGCACTACAGGCGTTCGAGGTGATGAGGGCGGCCGCTTTCTTGTTGCAGGCGAGATGTGGCGCGGCGAGTGGATCGAGCCTGCCGCGAAGTCTTGCCGAATTGGTTATGAAGAACCTGATGAAGCTCTTATGGTCCAGATTGACGGCGGGGGAGGAAGAGTTGACCTGAAGACACTAAATTATGAGGAAGTTGGGAAATATCTTTGGTTCAAACCGGAGGTAGTAAATGACCTATTGTCGCGTCGTGGGGCAAGTATGAATTGGTATACCCACGACACGGGCGGTATTTCCCCATCCCCCGATTGGCTGCTGCACTTTGGCGTCAATAAACTTGGCCTTATCAACGCCTATGCCTATGACGTCGCTCGTCGACCACTTTGGGAGCGACGCATTTGGGCTGCACACAATTGTCGGCCAGATGGTGGTGTTTCTGAGGAGCTCCTGCAGGTACAAATGGCTTGCAATCCTGCAAACACCAAATCGCCAGAATTCTTGATCCACAACGCTATCTCTTGGCTAGCCCACGTCTTTCAAGAGAAGTTTGCTGCCGAGCTACTGAGAAATCACCATGAGATCGAAGTGTTGGAAGGGAGGATTCACCGTTTCCGTGCGATAGACGAGAATGGGCTTCGATCGCTAGCGAAAGATGTGGTGAAGGCAACAATAGAGAGAATTAATAAGAATAGCCTGTTAATCGCGCTCGGAGAAAGCGGGTCCGATAAGGGGACGCTAAAACTTCTTCAGTCATTGCTAGCTAAATACACCGACGAAACCTACGCATATAGTAGAATGTCTCCACTTTTTGGCGTCTACGACCTGCGCGCTGCCGACGCCCACTTGTCGAGTTCGGACGTTGAGGAATGTTATGTAAGAATCGGGGTGGACCGATCAGCACCACTTGTTCAACAGGCCGTACAGTTGATTGCGAACGTGGCAAAGGCCTTTGGTGTGACTGGCGGTGATCTGAAGCGACACGCGCCCGATCCTTCTCATCGGGCCGGAGTTGATTCTTGATCGCGCCTTGGAGCGATACCCTCTTCTGTCAGCTTATGCCGACCCCGCCGGGCTTGCCCAAGGTCGCCGTCCGGTCTGCCCGCTCCGTTCGCTGCGCTCCCGTGTTGACCGGATGCCCCCTGGCGGGTCGGCTCTCTTGTCGC
The DNA here is from genome assembly GCF_048159625.1 of Ciceribacter azotifigens. Taxonomy (NCBI): domain Bacteria; kingdom Pseudomonadati; phylum Pseudomonadota; class Alphaproteobacteria; order Hyphomicrobiales; family Rhizobiaceae; genus Ciceribacter; species Ciceribacter azotifigens. The sequence continues at coordinate 8,376 of NZ_JBLQTA010000025.1, forward strand.
CCGCCGGATGTCGGCGCGCCGCCAGTTGGAACTGGATCGCCTGCGCTCACTCGATGACGTGTCGTCGCTCGCCGCTGGGCAGAGGGTAGCGCGCGAGAAGAGGCGCGACGGGGCCGCCTTTGCCGACTGGGTGAGTTCCCTGCGGGAGTGTTTATGCGTGGCGGCGGCGCGCGGGCTGGCGGCTGTCAGGAAAAAGCCGGTTCCGGCGGCGGCTGTTTTGTATCCACTTGCGGATGCTTGTCGGTTGTTGACACTTGTCGGTGGGTGCTGGCGGCAGTAATCTGTATGAGTTGCGGGGCGTTTTGGCGTCCGAAAGGTCAGCGTATATCAAGCATTTCTCTGGACTGTGGCGGCATAAGCCGTAAAGGTAAGCCGTGTGCCACGGGAGGGAGGCAAGATATATGTTGTACTACGAAAACCCCCATGACATCAGCCCCCGCTGGGGGCCTCTCCGCGCCCTTGCAGGGCACTCCGTGTCGGGGGTTTCTCCGTCCAACATGCCCCCTTCGGCTGCTACGCCCGCCCCCGTGTGGGGACGTGCGGCGGCTACGGCGCGCTCCCTGTTCGCGGGATCGCTCCGGCCGCTTGACGCAGGTCTCAGGGGGAAGGGGGCATTCGCCTCCGTTGGAGGCTCAAGCCGGGAAGGGGTGCAGTAGCCATGGCGCGGCCCGCCCTGCCACCGGACAAACGCCTGAGCGTGGTGGTGCAGGTGCGCATGACGCCGGGCGACCGGGAGCGGCTGGCTGCACAGGCCAAAGCCGCCGGGGTGAGCATCAGCGACTATCTGCGGGAGACCGCCAAGGGTAACCGACCGCGCGCCAAAGCCCGGCGGGAGCGCGTCCGGACCGACATCAGTCTGGAACTCACCCGCATCGCCACCAACCTCCGCCAGTTGGAAACTGCGACCGGCGACGAGACCTACGGCCAGTGGGCGCATTACGTTGGCGGGCAGTTGCTCGACCGCCTTCTCGACCGGCCGCACCTTGTGCGGATGCTGGAGGACAGCAAAGAGCTGCTCAACAGCGCCGGGGTGGTCGTCAACAGCGTGGCCCGCCGCGCCAACATGGGGAAGGACATCGACCCCGCTGAACGGGACGAGATGCTCGCCATCCTGAAAACGGCAACCGAGGCCCTGCACGAAGCCGCCAGGGACAAACCGGGGCGGAGCGAGCGGGAGTAGGCCGGATGCGGTTCAAGATTCCCAGCCGCCAGCCGACCAGCTTCAAGGCGTCCGCCCTGTACCTTGCCGGGCGCAGCCACGGCCACAAGCCCGACCGCGTGGCGTGGATGGAAAGCCGCAACCTGGAGACGGATGATCCGGGCAAAGCGGCCATCCGCATGGATGCCACTGCCGCCGCCAGTACGCGGTGCAAACAGCCGCAGTATCACTTCATCATCAGCTTCGACCCCAACGATGCCAAGGCCGGGAAGGTCAACGACCAGGTGATGCGGGAGATTGCAGGCCAGACCATCGAGCGCATGGGGCTGGCCGAGCACCAGGTGCTCATCTATGCCCACCGCGACACAAAGCATCCTCACATGCACTTTCTGGTCAACCGCGTGCATCCGCTGACCGGGCGGGCGTGGGTCAAGACCAATGACGGCCCGCGTCTGGCGTCGCTGTGCCGAGAGGTTGCTTTGGAGTGCGGCCTCAACGTCGCGCGTGACCGTGCCGCCGAACGGGAGAAGGAACGCACGCGCTCCATAACCGATGGTGACTATCGCCGGAGCCAGCGGGAGGAAGCCCGCCAGCTTGTGCCCCTCAACGCTATCGGCGTGCAGGACGTGAAAGACCGCCTGCGCCTCGACCTGCTGGAGGCGACCAGTTGGGACAATCTCTCCGACCGGCTAGCGGGCAAGGGCTACCATATGGTGCGCAAGGGGCAGGGGCTGGTCATCACGGACGGGCGCGGCTACGCCAAATTATCGGACATGGGTCGGGCGGTGCGGTTCAAGGAACTGGAGGATCGTTTCGGCGAGCGTTACGACCTCTGGATGGCGGACCGCCTCAGCCGCGACGAGTTGCAGGAAGGGCTCAAGGGGCCGAAGGTGCATGACGGTATGCCGCCGGAAGAGCGGGAACGCGGCAAACGCCTGCACGAGGCTGACCAGTTAAAGGCCGAACGTGCCCGCGACCCCATCGAGCACGCCGACAGCGCCGATCAGGAATACCTGTACTGGAGCGCTATGCAGGAGAGCTACCGCGCCGCCCAGCGCCGCATCGCCAGCGAAGAGTGTCGGAAGAAGCGGCTTGAGGCCGACCTGGAGCGCCAGCGGCATTGGGAGAACGTGCGCTTCCGCAGTTTCATGGAGGCGCTGACCGCCACCTATAAAGATGTCACCAAAGCCCGTGCGACGTGGCTTCAGTTGGAAATCGACCACGGTTTCCAGAAGGCGGCCGACATGGTGAAGAAGGACGCCACGCTGCTTGGCGATATGCGCGGCGTTGACATTCTGGGCGGTAAATCCCCCGCGCGGGCGGCGGCAGAAAAGGCATTCCGCAAGGCGATGGACCGACGCGCGAAATGGCTGGAATCACGCGAGCGTGTCGGTGTGGCCATGAGCCGGATAGAGTTACATCGCCGCCAACTCGACCGGGCCGTGCGCGACTATGAGATGCTCCAGCATACGGGCGGCAGCTACGAGCGGGTGCGGGAGATCGTGCTGGAGAAGGTGAAATCCCGCGCCCGTGCGCTCGACCGCCTGAACGGGGAGATGATCCGCACCGCCCGCCTGAGCGACGAACGCCGGGAGCAGCTTGAACGCGCCTGGCGCAAACACCAGGAACGCAAGCGGGAACTGGAGCGCAAACGCGCCCTTGAGCGGGGCTTGGGGCTTGGGCTTTAGATGAGTATTCCGGCGAGGCAATTTTCGGTACACGCGGAGGGCGAACTTGTCTATTATGGCTACATTGTCCACTTCAGGCTGATGCCATGAAAACCATGTCCGCCAAGGAGGCGAAGAACGCCTTCGGGCTACTCATCGACACCGCCCGCGCCGAGCCGGTGATGATCGAGAAGCACGGGAGGGGCGTGGTCGTGGTGGTGGCAGTGGAGGAATACGAGAAATTGACCGGCAAGTTGGCTCCGACTGAGTCTACCGCCGAAGACAAGCAATAGAGCGAGGAAGGCTGATGGCACGGGGGCGTCCCAAGAAGGAGCAAGCCAACGGTACCAAGAATAATGGTGCCAGCTTGGGTTTTGAAGCGGAGCTGTTCAAAGCCGCTGACAAGCTGCGCGGCAACATGGAGCCGTCCGACTATAAGCACGTCGCCCTTGGCCTGATCTTCCTCAAGCACATCTCCGACAGCTTTGAGGCCAAGCGTGCGGAGCTTTTGGCTGATTACCCAGACGGTGCGGAAGACCCTGACGAATATCGGGCTGAAAACGTGTTCTGGGTGCCGAAGGAAGCTCGCTGGTCCCATCTTCAGGCGAATGCAAAGCAGACTGGCATTGGCAAGCTGATTGACGAGGCCATGCTGGCCATCGAGAAGGTCAACTCATCGCTTAAGGGCGTGCTACCCAAGGACTATGCCCGCCCAGCGCTCAACGCTGTCATGCTGGGCGAGTTGATCGACCTGATTTCTGGCATTGCGCTCGGTGAGGGCAAGGATAAATCACGCGATGTACTGGGCCGCGTCTATGAGTATTTCCTTGGCCAGTTTGCCGGAAGCGAAGGCAAGCGCGGCGGCGAGTTTTATACGCCACGCTCTGTCGTTCGGGTAATGGTCGAGATGCTGGAACCTTACAAGGGCCGCGTCTATGACCCGTGCTGCGGCTCAGGCGGTATGTTCGTTCAGTCCGAGAAGTTTGTTGAGGCTCACGGCGGACGCATCGGCGACATCGCCATTTATGGGCAGGAATCCAATTACACGACGTGGCGTCTGTGCAAGATGAACCTCGCAGTTCGGGGTATCGACGCCGACATCAGGTGGAACAACGAAGGCTCCTTCCACAAGGACGAACTGCCGGACCTCCGGGCTGACTTCATTCTAGCCAACCCGCCGTTCAACATCTCCGACTGGGGTGGTGAGCGTATCCGCGAGGACGCGCGCTGGAAGTACGGTATCCCGCCCGCAGGCAATGCCAACTTTGCCTGGCTCCAGCATATCCTGCACCACTTGTCTCCAACCGGGTCAGCCGGCGTTGTGTTGGCCAACGGATCAATGTCGTCCAACCAGTCGGGTGAGGGGGAAATCCGCAAGGCAATGATTGAAGGCGACGTAGTGGACTGTATGATCGCCCTACCGGGGCAGCTCTTCTATTCCGTCCAGATTCCTGCGTGCCTGTGGTTCCTTTCACGGAATAAGGGCAATGGGCGTTTCCGCAACCGCAAGGGCGAGGTGTTGTTCATTGATGCCCGAAAGCTTGGCTACATGGTGGACCGCACGCGACGCGAGTTTGCGGATGAGGATGTTGCCAAGATAGCAGAAACTTACCATCGCTGGCGCGAGGGCCGGGACTATGAGGACGTCCCAGGTTTTTGCAAGTCCGCCAGCATCGAAGAAATCCGTTCGCATGGACATGTTCTGACGCCGGGTCGATATGTTGGGGCCGAGACAGCCGAGGGTGACGGCATGCCCTTTGCCGAGCGGTTCGAGGAACTGCAAGCCACGCTCAACGCGCAGTTCTCAAAAGGCGAAGAGCTAGCAGAAACGATCCGCGAAAAACTTTCTGGGGTCTTGGCGTGAAGTTAAAGGATGTCCTGAGCTTCAACCCGCCGACGCGATTGCCACGCGGCGTGGAACTCCCGTTTATAGATATGGCTGCACTGCCAACAGCCGACCGAACGATCTCCGGTTTCGTATTGCGCGAGAGTAGCGGTTCGGGAAGTAAGTTTCAAAATGGCGACACCCTGCTTGCTCGGATCACACCGTGCCTTGAAAATGGAAAAGGCGGACTGGTCCGGCACTTGCCTGGAGATGGAGTCGGGCATGGCTCTACTGAGTTCATCGTTATGCGTCCTTCCCGAAAAACCGATGAAGACTTTATCTATTATATTTCACGGCTTCCAGAGTTCCGAGCGTTTGCCATCCAGCAAATGACCGGCACATCTGGTCGACAGAGGGTTGCTTGGCAGTCTCTTCAGGATTTCGAGATTGTCGATCTTTCTCCGAGCGCACGTCAGGGCATTGGCGCTGCTCTAGGTGCACTAGACGACAAAATCGAACTGAACCGGCAGACAAACGAGACGCTGGAGGCCATGGCACAGGCGCTGTTCCGTGACTGGTTTGTCGATTTCGGCCCCACCTGCGCCAAGATGGAAGGCCGTGAGCCTTACCTCGCCCCCGACCTTTGGGCTCTATTCCCTGATCGCCTTGACGAAGAAACCGGCCTGCCGGAGGGGTGGAGGCTTGGGACAGTCTCCGATTTGATAGAGTTCAACCCTACTGAATCTCTGAAGAAGGGAACGATTACACCTTACATCGACATGGCGTCACTTCCGACGTCAGGATCGGTGACTGAGCCTCCAATCCTACGTGAGTTTGGTTCCGGCATGAAGTTCAGGGATGGCGACGCGCTTTTAGCAAGAATTACGCCGTGCCTAGAGAATGGAAAGGCTGCCTATATCCAAGGCTTGGGTGACGGCGTTGTTGCGTGGGGGTCAACAGAGTTCATCGTTATGCGTGCTCGGCCTCCGGTTCCGGCCCCCGTCAGCTACCTGTTGGCCCGAGAGAATGACTTCCGTGGGCACGCCATTCGTAGCATGACCGGAACATCTGGCCGACAACGGGCGCAAGCCGACATGATTTCAGCTTATGCGGCGGCATTGCCAGGCGCGCCCGCCTTGTGGAACCGGCTCGGAGTGAGCATCGAACCGCTATTCGACCGTATTGCCGCCAATGCTCATGAGTCCCGAACCCTCGCTCAGACTCGCGACCTGCTGCTGCCAAAGCTCATGTCTGGCGAAATCCGTCTCCGCGACGCGGAAAAGGTAGTTGAGGAGGCGGTGGCATGACCGAACTGATTATTTCGCAGGAGGAGGCAAATCGCCTCATTGCTTTGAAAAAGAGAGCAGAGAACGGCGATACCTATACATTTCCCGATTTAGGTGGATCGGTAAACATCCCGATTATTTCAAACGACTATAAGGAGAACTTCTTTTTAGATGTTGCGCGTGGACGCATTAACCTTGTGAAGGGAACAAACCAGATTCGATCGCATCAAGTTGTTGTTTTACTACGCCTAGACTTTAATGGTCCGCCGCACAGAAATCCTGATGGTGAGGAAATACCGTGCCCGCATATCCATATTTATAAAGAAGGATTTGGTGACAAATGGGCATATCCAGCTCCGGCAGATATTTTTGCCAATATTAATGATGGATTTCAGACACTTTACGATTTTATGAAGTACTGCAATATAGAGTATTTTCCTAACATAAGGAGAGGGCTTTTCACATGATAGATGAAGTGAGCGCTCTCATTGACAACTATAGAAAGTGGCTCAAGGACAAAACTGATATCAAGTTGGTAGGTGACGCCGCTGAGATCACGACGCCTTTCCTAGATAGGCACAATGATTGTATTCAGATATACGCACGCAAGGAAAATGATGGATATGTCTTGTCGGACGGCGGATACATCATTGATGATTTGGCCATGTCTGGATGTGCTTTAGATACTCAAAAGCGCCAAGAGCTATTAAAGATCACATTAGCAGGGTTTGGAATTACGAATGAACGTGGGGAGCTAAAAGTTCGTGCGACGGCAGAGAATTTTGCATTAAGAAAACACAATCTCATTCAAGCAATGCTTGCCGTGAACGACTTATTTTATCTCGCGAAGCCGTTCGTTGCATCAATATTCCTTGAGGATGTGGCTGCGTGGCTGGAAGAGAATGACATTCGCTATGTCCCCAACATTAAATTTACTGGGAAGTCAGGCTTTGATCATATGTTTGATTTTGCCATTCCCAAAACACGGACTGCTCCTGAGCGTTTGCTGCGGGCGATAAACAATCCAACAAAGGATGCGGCTCAATCCCTCGCATTTTCATGGTTAGATACAAAAGATGTCCGACCTCAGGACTCAAAAGCTTTTGCTGTTTTGAATGATAGGGACCGGGCAGTTTCTTCAGCGGTGGAGGAAGCGCTTCGACAATATGAAGTGGCACCAATTCTTTGGAGTAAGCGCAACGAAAGTCTGGGCGTGCTTATTAATTAATAAGATGGGGTAGGGGCATCAAGTTGTCCGTTTTGCTGAATGGCGTGTTGACGAACCCGTGCGTTATCCACCTTCGGGAGTGTATGAGCGTTTGCTAGCGGGTCAGCGCAAGAAAGAAGGTGCCAATGAGGGCTTAGTTTGAAAATGAATGAAGGATGGGGGGGAGAATGACTAAAGCAACCATGGCGGAGATGTTGGGGCCTTTTGCGGCGCGTTATCCTCGCGTCGTCCGTGAGCACGAAATCCTGCGTATTGTAGCTGATCTCCCTTCGGATGATGTTGAGACGAGCGCCGAAACGGCGCGCAAAGAAATTCTTGCCTGGGCGCAGAACAGAAGTGGCGGGAGGCTGCCACCGCAGGCGTGGAACCATGAGGAGTTCGAACATTTCTCTGGGGGACGGAACAGTCGGGGCGTCCGGTTCCTGACAAGCGACGCCGATATCTGGGCTATCCGGGCTGATGATCCCGACAAGAACGTTGCGGGCCGGGTTTGGACAACAGAGGTAACGGTCTGGAGTTCAGGCGCGACCAGTTGCAAGTTTAGTGCTCGCCTCCTCGTCAGTACGGACGAGGACAATTTCTCCATTGAGCCGGCGAGCCCTGGCTACGTCCAACAGTTGGTAGATAAATGTGGCTTATCCGTTGATTCGGTCCCGTTATCTGCCGCACCATCAATCATTCGATCAAAAGAAGATGCTGAAGCGCTTGTGGACCTGCTGGAGAGCCCGGTGCGTCGGTTGCCCGTAATCGTTCTGTCTGTTCCGCCGAATGCCATAAATCCCGAACAGCCGCTGATCGACCCTGTTGAGATGGCGCGTGCTGTCATTGGGCTTGCGTATGTATTTGTGCTTCCGGCAGACTATACGTGGTATCTGACGGATCGTGTCGGCAAGCCTCTATCGGTATTCCTTGGCGCAGTTCGGACTTTTCTGCCGGGTTTCGCAACAGATGCCAACCCGTATGACCACAAGTTGATCTTGGCTGAAAGCCTTGCTCAACCTGAAGGTATCCAGGCATGCAAGAGGCAACTGCGCAGATCGGCTGCAGATTACAGCGTTCGGAATGTTCAGCTTGGGAAAGACATCATCCCTTTCCCTTCGCTCAGGAACCTGAGCATTGAGCTTCAGCAAGCCGAACTCGTTAGCAGTGGGGCGAGTGAAGGCGCTCAGCTTGAGGCTGCGAAAAAGCGAATTGACGCGCTTAACGATGAATTGCATCAGAAGGGCGAGTTTGAGAAGTACGTCCTTGCAGAGCAGGCGGCGGCAGAGGAGCGCGCAAAAGATGCAGAACGCCGCCAACATGCGTCCGTGCTTCAGGTACAGCACCTCCTCGCCAAGCTGAAAGAGCGTGGGGAAAGTGTCGATGACAATGCCAGCCTGCCAAAATCTTGGGAGGAGCTGGGCGACTGGTGTGATCGAGAGCTGGCGGGGCGTCTGGTATTGACGCCATCGGCTCGGCGAAGCGTTAAATCTCCTGAATACGAAGATGTTGAAGAGGCTGCGAAGTGCCTCGTTTGGCTCGCTACGGAATGCCGGGATCGGAGGATTGAAGGCGGGGATGGTACGGTTCGCGAAGCGGTAGTCACGGACGGAATCCGGAATGCGCACTGTGGGGATGATACATATGAAACGAAGTGGCAAGGCCAGACCTTCAGCGTAGATTGGCATATCAAAAATGGCGGTAACACCCGCGACCCGAGGCGTTGCCTGAGGATTTATTATTTTTGGGAGCCTGCTTCCAATCAGATTGTCGTCGCGGATATGCCCGCCCACCGTCGCACGGGGGCGACCTAATGGCAGCATTTACAGAGAACCACGTCGAAGAAGCTGCGCTGGGGATATTTGGTGTACTTGGTTATAGCGTCGCGTTTGGGCCAGTGGTGTCCCCAGACGGTGCAACGCCAGAGCGGGAGGCTTACTCAGATGTTTATCTGGCGAAGCGGTTGCGCGATGCCGTTGATCGGCTGAACCCGCATATTCCGCCGGAGGCAAGAGCGGACGCCCTCAAGAAGCTGGTTGCAGCGGAAAGCCCATCCCTGGTGGAGGAGAACCGCCGTTTGCACGCGGCGATTTCTGAGGGAATCGGGGTTGAGTTTCACAGCCAAGACGGCGACATCCGTGGCGATACGGTGCGGCTCATCGACTTCGATAATCCGGACAACAATGATTGGTTGGTCATCAACCAATTCACGGTGATAGAGAACGGCTACAATCGTCGACCGGATGTGGTGGTATTTGTAAACGGTCTTCCGCTTGCGGTGCTGGAACTGAAAAACCCCGGCACCGAAACTGCTACCCTTTCTTCGGCATTCAATCAACTTCAGACCTATAAAAGTCAGATTCCTTCTTTGTTTCGCACCAATGCGGTGCTGATCACGTCCGATGGGCTTTGGGCGCGGATCGGCTCGCTGACGGCAGACGAAGAGCGGTTCATGCCGTGGCGAACCACGGATGGGCAGGATGTGGCGCCAAAGGGTAGCCCGGAAATGTCCGTTCTTATCGAAGGCGTCTTCGAGAAGCGGCGCTTTCTCGATCTAATTCGGGACTTTGTGGTCTTTGGCGATACCGGCAGAGGCATCATCAAGATTCTTGCTGGGTATCACCAGTTTCACGCGGTCCGTCATGCCGTCACCAGTACCGTTTTGGCAACCAAGCCGGATGGCGACAGGCGGGCTGGCGTCATTTGGCACACCCAGGGTTCGGGTAAGAGCCTGCTGATGGCTTTCTATGCGGGCCAACTCGTTCGCCGCGCCGAGTTAGAAAATCCGACCATCGTCGTCATTACCGACCGGAACGATCTCGACGATCAGCTCTTCCGCACCTTTTCCATGTGCCGCGACCTCATTCGGCAAATGCCTGTGCAGGCAGATAGCCGAGAAGACCTGCAAAGACATCTGAACCGAGCCGCAGGCGGCGTGATTTTCACGACTATTCAAAAATTTGCCCCAGCGAAGGGCGAGAACAGTTATCCCGTCCTCACCAGCCGCAGAAATGTCATTGTCATTGCCGACGAGGCACACCGTAGTCAGTATGGTTTCAAGGCACGGGTTGAGCGTAAGACCGGTGAAATTGCTTACGGTTTTGCGAAGTATCTACGCGATGCTCTTCCCAATGCCTCGTTCATTGGCTTTACCGGCACGCCAATTGAGAAGGACGATATCAACACCCCTGCGGTATTCGGAAATTACGTCGATATTTACGATATCAGCCGTGCAGTTGAGGATGGCGCGACGGTCCCGATCTACTACGAAAGCAGGCTCGCCCGCATCGAGTTGTCGGAAGATGAAAAGCCCAGGATCGATGCCGAGATAGAGGAACTGACCGAAGACGAGGCCAGTTCCGAACAGGAGCGGATAAAACGAAAGTGGTCCACCGTTGAGGCGCTGGTCGGTGCAGAGAAGCGCCTCAAACTGATTGCCGCCGATTTGGTGAAGCACTTCGAGGAACGTGTCGAGGTCATGGACGGCAAGGCAATGGTTGTCTGCATGAGCCGCCGTATATGCGTTGCCTTATATGACGAAATCGTCGCTCTTCGTCCCCATTGGCATGCAGAAGATGACAAGGAAGGGCTGGTTAAGGTCGTCATGACGGGTTCTGCGTCAGACCCGCAAGCCTGGCAGCCGCATATCGGAACTAAGGCACGGCGTGATCTCTTGGCAAAACGTGCGAAGGATGAGAATGACTCTCTCAAGCTGGTTATCGTGCGGGACATGTGGCTGACTGGGTTCGACGCGCCCTCGATGCACACGATGTACATCGACAAGCCGATGCGCGGCCACGGCCTGATGCAGGCCATCGCGCGGGTGAACCGCGTGTTCCGGGACAAACCTGCCGGGTTGGTCGTCGATTACATCGGCATCGGGCAGAATCTGCAAAACGCCCTTGGGCAGTATTCGGATTCTGACCGCAGGCAGGCAGGTATCGACAAAGAGGTAGCCGTTGCCGTCATGCTGGAGAAGTATGATGTGGTGAAGTCGATGTTCCATGGCTTCGATTACATTCGAGGGCTGACAGGTACTCCTCAGGAAAGGCTGAAGGTATTGGCCGAAGCCTTGGAGTGGATTCTTGACCAGCAGCACAAAGCCGCCGCGAAGGAAACGACGGACGAAGCCAGGAAACGAGTACATCGGCGATATCAGGATGCGGTGCTCGCGCTTTCCAAGGCACATGCACTTGCGGCAGGGAGCGACGAGGCCCGCGCTCTGATAGAGGAACTGGCTATCTTCCAGACCATCCGTGCTGCATTGGTGAAGTCTTCCGACTCGGCCGGGATGACTAAGCAGGAGCGTGACTTTGCCATTCAGCAGATTATAAACCGTGCCGTGATATCTACGGAAATCATCGACATCCTAGGCGCAGCGGGTATTACGACGCCGGATATTTCAATCCTATCGGACGAGTTTCTGGCGGAAGTCAAACAGATGGAGCAAAAGAATCTGGCGCTCGAAGCGTTGAAGAAGTTGCTCAGTGACGAGATAAAATCGCGCAGCCTGTCGAATGTCACGGAAACTAAGCGCTTTTCCGAGCGGCTTGAACTGGCGATAGCGCGTTACCACACCAATGCCATCAGCACTGTTGAGGTTCTTCAAGAACTCATCAACTTGGCGAAGGACATCCGGGAATCTCGAAAGCGGGGTGACGAGGACGGGCTGTCCCAAGATGAGGTAGCCTTCTACGACGCCCTCGCTGAGAATCATAGCGCGGTAGACATTATCGGCAATGACCATTTGAAGGTCATCGCTCATGAATTGCTGACCAGCCTGAAATCGAACATCACCGTTGACTGGGCGCATCTTGAAAGCGCTCGGGCGCGGATGCGTGTTCTGGTAAAACGCATTCTGCGGAAACACGGCTATCCACCTGACTTGCAAGATGCGGCAGTTCAGACAGTACTGCAACAAGCCGAAGCCTTATCGGCTTCATGGTCATCATGAAAGAAGCCCCGCCTTGCGGCGAGGCTTCGGTCGAGGAGAGGGGCCGTGTCAGGCCGCGGGCTTCAACGGCTTCGGAGCCATGCGTTGGCTCTCCAGCCACTTGTTGAATTCGGCGCGGTCGATGTAGACCCGGCCACCGATCTTCAGCAGCGCGGGTTTCAGTCCATTCGTCTCCGCATGGAATATCCACCAGCGCAGCGTGGCTTCCGTGATGAACGGCGCTTCCGCCGCTACCTGCTTCACGGTCGCCAGGTCCCTGTAGTCAACCATGGTAACCTCATGGTCTCGGGGCCTCAAAACGAGCAGGAAGCCTTATCTATGCCGCGTTTGGTGGCCGGACGTCAACCGAAGGAAGGTCATCCGGGCCGCTCAGTTCTGTTTTCGGAGAAATTCATTGCAGGCTTTTGCCATATCCTCGCCAATATCCTTGCAGACGAGGCCATCCAGCGTATTCATGCAGTGAGCCATGCATTCCCGAGAGTCGACCACCCGATTTCCGCCTCTCTCGACATAGAAACCACCGACGGAGGTGAGGGCGCAGGCAGATTGTGTGGTTGCAGAAAGAAGAAGAATGAGTTGGCGCATTACTTAACGATTTCCATTTAGTTACAAATTAATAAAAATGGACCACATTATAACAACCAAGAATTGTTTTGAAATAACCAACGCGTGTATTTTCTTGAAAATATTTCGTCTCTATTCGGGCTGTTGGAAAATGTCCTCACCCAGGCTTTCCACCAGCCCTTTGACGTGGCTTTCCGACAGGTGCGCATAGCGGCGCACCATCTGGAGCGTCCGGTGGCCCAGGACTTCCGCGATTTCCACGAGGCTTGCGCCCTTCATGGCAAGGTAGCTGGCCGTCGAGTGACGGAGGTCGTGGAAGCGAAAGTCCTCCAGCTCGGCCTTGTCGCGGGCGTTCTCCCAGGCCGTGCGGATGTCGATGGGCTGGAGGCCGTCAGCACGCGGGAACAGCCAGCGCGTTTTCGGCGGGTCGGGTAGCTCATCGTAAAGCGCTTCTGCCTTGGCAACCTGTTCGGTCAGCAGCTCCCGAAGGTGGCGGGCGAGGGGCGCGGCGCGGGTGTCGCCGTTTTTGGTATCCCGGAAGATGGCCGAGCTACGCTTCAGGTCCACATCGGCCAGCGTCAGGCCGAGGATTTCGCCTTTCCGCGCGCCGGTTGAGAGAGCAAAGACGACCACGGTAAAAAGCTGGTCATTGTCGCTGGCCTTGCAGGCATCGAGTAGGGCGGTGCGCTCTTCATCGCTCAGGAACCGGGTGCGTTCGTTGCGAATGTTGGTGATGGGGTTGACGCCTTCCATCAGGTTTTGCGTCGTCCAGCCCCAGGCTTTCGCGTTCTTCAGCAGCACGGCTAGCATGTCGCGGTAGAGCTTCTGGGTTTTCCGGCTCTTGGGCTTTGGCGGCGCTTCACCCTCTTTCAGTTTACGGCGCGTGTCGCCCGCCGTGGCGAGCTTGGCCACTTCCGCCGAAATCAGGTCCGGCGTGAGGTAGGAGAGGGCATACTGGCCCAGCGCCGCATCCCAGTGCTTCAGATAGCTTTCCGCTGCCCGTTGGGAGCTTTCCGCCTTGTGCGGCAGTACCTCTTCACGATATCGGGTAATCACATCGGCGAGGGTTTTGCCCTTGGCCTTGGTGACGACGTTCGTCACCTCGCCACGGCGAATGGCAGCTTCGGTCTGTTGCGCCCAGAGCTTGGCGTCGGTCAGCCGGGTGAAGGTTTTCTGCTTCTCGGGCAGCCCTTGGATGCGCACGCGCACCCGATAGTAGGTATCGCCGTTCGCGGTCTGCTTCCGCTTCTCGATAGTGGCCATGAGCGCCTCGCGGGCCAGGGACGGTAGGGACAATATAGGGACACTTGATAGCAAATCTACTCCCGAATTGCCAACATCCCCCAACAAGTACGGCCAGCCAAGTATATGAAAAATATGGTGTCTTTTATGGAGGTTTGTTGAGGACTATGGGGTTCCCCGAAGCTCATAACCTGAAGGCCGCAGGTTCAAATCCTGCCCCCGCAACC
>NZ_JBLQTA010000026.1:0-22292 GCF_048159625.1 Ciceribacter azotifigens
ACCTTGCCAAGGTTGGGGTCGGGCGTTCGAATCGCCTCACCCGCTCCAGTTTCTCCAAAAGTTCAAGATTGCGTCCGGATATGAGCAGCGCGCGTTGCGGCTGGTCATTGCCCGTCGTTCGGGTCTTCGGCATTTCGCAAGACACTTGCCGGAGTGCACAGGTGGCGAGCGTTCACCTGCCAGTGCGCTCGATTTTGTCTGGCCTCATGCCTTCGAGAAGACGTACTCTGTTTCCTGCCGCAGGACCTCGCCGGGCCGAAGGACGGCGTTCGGGAAGTTCGAGTGATTGACTGCGTCCGGCCATGTCTGGGTTTCCAGGCAGAACCCGGCGAACGGACCATACCGGGGACCCTCAAGTCCTGCGACGGGAACGTTGAGCTTTGCGCCTGCATAAAATTGGACACCGGGCTCGGTCGTCCGCACTTCCATGGCAACACCGGAGGTGATGCTGCGAGCGATGGCTACGGTGCGCTTTTCGACGCGCGCCGGCGAAAGGCAGAAGTTGTGGTCGTAGAGAACGCGCTCTCCACCCAACTGGCGGTCCATCGGTGACATTGTCCGGAAGTCGAACGGCGTGCCGTTGACCGGACGAATTTCTCCTGTCGGGATCAGTCGGTCATCGACCGGCAGATAGGCGTCGGCGGCGAGCATCAGGTCGTGGCCGAGAGCGTCTTCGCCACCGTCAAGGTTGAAATACGAATGCTGGCAGACGTTGGCGAGCGTCGGACGATCGGTCGCCGATGTGTACACGATGGACAGGACACCGTGCTCCTGAAGGGTATAGATCGCTGTGATCGAGCAATTTCCGGGATAGCCGGCACGACCGTCCGGATCCACGATTGTCAGTTCGACACGATCAGGAGCTAGGTTGATGATTTCCCAGTTGCGCCTGGCGATGCCATCGCTACCGCCGTGGAGGTGCCCGACGCCGTTTTCGTTGCGTTCAAGCTGGTATTCTCTGCCATCCAGCTTGAAACGTCCCCCGGCGATGCGGTTGGCGCATCGTCCGGGCGTAGCGCCGAAATAGGGGGAGTGGAGCGGGTAGTCGTCGAAGGTCTCGAAGCCGAGGACAAGTGGATGGCCATGTCCTTCAAGGCGCAGGTCCTGAATCACCGTACCCCAGGTGATCACCTTCATCGTCAGCCCGCCGCCCTTGAGGGTCACCCTGTAGACCGGCTCGCCCGCCGCCGTCTGCCCAAAGAGTTCGCGTTCCATGGTTACTCCGCTCGAATTGCCGTTCATTTCCGTAACAGCTCACGCTGAGTGATCCTCAGCCCGCCACTGGTCCCGGGGAAGGGGCTGGGCCATAGCCTTCATCAGGCCGATCGGTCGATGCCGATGGCGTTCAGATCATAAGGCGTCGTCTGGTAGATCTCGTTGATCCAGTTTCCGAAAAAGAGATGCGCATGGCTGCGCCAGCGGTTCAACGGCTTCTTCGCCGGATCGTCGTCGGGGAAGTAGTTGTGCGGCACCTTGATCGCCACACCGGCTGCCACGTCCCGATTGTATTCGTCGGCCAAAGACGTCGAGTCGTACTCCACGTGGTTGAACATGTAGAGGCGGTTCGCCGTCTTCTCGTGTACGAGGCAGATACCCATCTCGTCCGATTCCATCAGGATCTCGAGCCCCGGCACCTTCTCGATGTCGGACCGGCGTACCTCAGTCCAACGCGAAACGGGAATCTGAAAATCATCGGAAAAGCCGTTCAGATATACGGAGGACGGATTCAGGATATGGTGGCGGTAGATCCCGAAGGCCTTCTCGCTCAGGAGATACTTCGGCACGCCGTGGAAGTGGTAGATGGCGGCCATCGCACCCCAGCAGACATTCAGCGTCGAATGGACGTTTGTCGTCGTCCAGTCGAGAATCTGCTGCAACTCGTCCCAGTAGGTAACCTCTTCGAAAGGCAAGGTCTCTACCGGCGCGCCGGTAATGATGAAGCCGTCAAACTTGCGATCCCTGACTTCCTCCCACGTCTGGTAGAAGGAAAGCAGATGGTCCTCGGGCGTGTTCTTGGCTTTGTGCCCGCCGATACGAACGAGGGAAAGTTCCACCTGAAGCGGCGAGGCTCCGACCAGCCGCGCCATCTGCACCTCGGTCTTGATCTTGTTCGGCATGAGATTCAGAAGGCCGATCTGCAGGGGGCGTATGTCCTGGCGGATCGCAACCGTTTCGGTCATCACGCGCACACCCTCGTGCACGAGAGTCTCAAAGGCAGGCAACGTATCGGGAATCTTGATCGGCATGTTCGAACTCGACTTTCCTTGCGGCGCAGTCACATCCACGCCTACAAAACTGCCGGCGACCTTGTAGATCGCCATTGGTCCTCGGAAAGTCCTTTGGAGCTCGCCTCGGCCCTTTAGCGATTTGTTTAACGTGGCTGCAAGCCGGCCGGCCAAATCACCACGAGTGAGGTTAAATACGCTCACGCGCCTTTTCGGTCAACGAGAATCCGGAGTGACGACAGCTCGGACGAGCCTTTGCAGCCTGCCTTCCAAGCCGGTGGGGCCACCGATATTCTTTCCTTTTCGTTAGGAGATGCGCTATGGCGGGCGCATGAGGAAAACTACCTTCACCATCCTCCTCGGAGGACACTTGGTACTGACCGAACGACTGACGTCAGCCGTCTCCGGCGGGCGCTTTATTGCGGCCGACGGTGGAATGCGCCATGCGTCGATGCTTGGCATTGTCCCGGAGCTCTGGGTTGGTGATTTCGATTCTTCGTCGGAGGCCCTCGGAGAGGCCTGGCCGGACGTCGACCGGCTCCCATATCCGGCTCAAAAGGCAGAAACCGACGGCGCGATCGCCATAGGTGAGGCGATCCGGCGTGGCGCTGGCCGGCTGGTTCTTGCAGGTGCGCTCGGAGGCGAACGTTCGGATCACGCCCTCATGCACCTCTTGCAGGCATTGCAACTCGCCAAGGAAGGATACGAAACGCTCCTGACCTCGGGCGAGGAGGAGGCCTATCCTCTGCTTCCCGGAAGGGTGACGGTGGATCTGCCGCCCGGTTCGTTGTTTTCCGTTATCGGGCTGTCGCCCCTTGCCGGGCTGTCGATCGAGAACGCGCGGTATCCGCTCCAGGACTTCTCCTTGCCGCTGGGATCGACGCGCACCATCTCGAACGTTGCCGAGGGAGCGATTACCTTGTCGCTCGACGGCGGGGAAGCAATGCTTCTCGCACGTCCCTTTGATTTGACTGGAGCATGAACCGTTGGCGCCGCCGATCCTCAAACTCGACAATATCTTCCTGTCTTTCGGCGGCACGCCGCTGCTTTCCGGAGCTAACCTGCAGGTAGAGCCGGGTGACCGCATCTGCCTTGTCGGTCGCAACGGTTCGGGAAAATCGACGTTGCTGAAAATCGCCGCCGGACTCGTGGAGCCTCAGTCCGGTGAGATTTTCCGGCATCCGAGCGCGACCGTCCGTTATCTCGAGCAGGCGCCCGATTTCGACGGATACGAAACTGTCCAGGCCTACGCCGAAGCCGGACTGGGGCCGGGAGACGATCCCTACCGGGTCGCCTATCTTCTGGAACACCTCGGTCTCAGCGGGCAGGAGGATCCCAGAAGCCTTTCGGGTGGGGAGGCCCGCAGGGCGGCACTGGCGCGTGTTCTGGCACCCGAACCGGATATTCTGCTGCTCGACGAGCCGACCAACCACCTCGACCTGCCGACCATCGAGTGGCTCGAAGGCGAGCTTCAAAAGAGCCGCAGTGCCCTCGTTCTGATCTCGCACGACCGCCGCTTTCTCGAAAAGGTCTCGACTGCGACGGTCTGGCTCGACCGCGGCACCGCGCGTCGTCTCAACCGTGGCTTCGGTGACTTCGAGGAATGGCGCGACAAGGTCCTCGAAGAAGAGGAGATCGAACAGCATAAGCTCGGCAAGGCGATCGAGAGAGAAGAGCATTGGCTCCGCTACGGTGTTACGGCGCGGCGTAAACGCAATATGCGTCGTCTCGGCCAATTGCAGGCGATGCGCGCGGATTATCGTGGACACAGAGGACCGCAGGGGACAGTGCAGGCAAACCTCGCCGACGCGCGCGAATCCGGAAAGCTGGTCATAGAGGCGGAACGGATCACCAAGACGTATGGTGAACGCACTATCGTGGCCCCGTTCTCGATCCGCGTTCACCGCGGTGATTGCATCGGTCTCGTTGGCCCGAACGGTGCCGGCAAGACGACGCTCCTGAAGATCCTGACAGGCCAGCTGAAGCCCGACAGTGGAACCGTGAAGCTCGGGACCAACCTCGAAATTGCGGTGCTTGACCAGAAGCGAGAGGATCTCAATCCCGACGACACGCTCGCTCACTATCTGACCGACGGTCGGGGTGAGAATCTTCTCGTCAACGGCGAGCAGCGGCACGTGACCGGTTACATGAAAGATTTTCTGTTCCAGCCTGAACAGGCGCGCACGCCGATCCGAAACCTGTCAGGCGGCGAGCGGGCGCGGTTGATGCTGGCGCGTATCATGGCAAGGCCGTCAAATCTGCTGATCCTCGACGAGCCGACGAACGACCTCGATATTGAGACGCTTGATCTGTTGCAGGAGATCGTCGCCGGCTATTCCGGTACGGTTATCCTCGTCAGCCACGATCGTGACTTCCTCGATCGCACCGTCACCTCGACGATTGCACCGGCCGACCCAGAACAGCCGGACGGTCGCTGGATCGAGTTTGCTGGCGGCTACTCCGATATGCTGGCGCAAAGAAAAGGCGCCGAGGAGGAGCGTCGCCGTGCTGCAAGGACAGACAAGGGGAAAGTACAGGAAGGCGACACAAAGTCATCCGAGGAGACAGCCCCCAAGAATAAAGCCAAGCTCTCGTACAAGCAGAAATTCGCGCTGGAGAACCTGCCGAAGGAGATCGCAAAGGCCGAAGGAGAGATTGCCGTTCGCGAAGCGAAGATGGCGGATCCCGGCCTGTTCTCGCGGGATGCGGCAACGTTCAACCGACTCGCAATCGAGGTTGAAAAGCTGCGAGGCGACCTCACGCGAATGGAGGAGGAGTGGCTCGAACTGGAGATGCTGCGCGAAGAACTCGAAGGCTGAAGATTAGAGAGCGGGAGGTGTCTGCGGGAGCGCTTCCAGATGCAGCAGTCTTGGAGACATGGTGTCATAGAAGGCGCCGGCTCTGCCGATATAGATAAGTGTGGCTTCCTGCAATTCGCTCATTATCGACGACAGCCGCTCGACGGTTTCGGGCTCTAAGCCTTCAAGGACATCGTTGAAGACGATCCATTTCGGGCGACGCAGCAGCAGATTGGCGAATGCAAGCAGCATCTGCTCGTCCTTTTCGAGCCGGCGGTCCCATCGGGCATGCTCATCGAGGGACTTCGTGAGCTCGTGAAGGCCGACACGTGTCAGCGCCGCAGCGATCTCCTCATCGGAGAATGCCGAAGCCGCGGCCGGAAACAGCAGGGCGTCACGTAGCGGTCCTTCGGGCAGATAGTCCAGTTGCGGAACGAAGAGAATTTCCTGTTCCGGAAGGTCTATCGATCCGCTTCCCCACGGCCAGAGTCCGGCGAGAGCATCGAAGAGCAGCTTCCGATTGATGCCCTGGTCGCCGTTGATCATGACCCTTTCGCCAACGTTGATGACGGGATCCGGTTCGCGCAGGCGAAAGGCGTGTTCGCAGCTGTTGCCGTTCGGCTTTGCGCAGATCGTCACGCTCCGGAAAGCAAGCTGTTCCGCTGTGCCGCGCTCCAGCAGGACTTCGCTTCCCTCGGGGCGGAAATCATCCATGTCGACGAGCGCTGCCCTGAAACTCATTACGCGCAGCAGGGTCGCCTTCCAGTCTGCGATGGAGTCGAAATTATTGACGTACCAGCGCAGCGCCGAGTGGACCTGGTTGAAGGCGGCTGCCGACATCATCAATTCACCGAAGCTCATGGTCCCGGCGAAATAGGCCGGAGACGCGATCAAAGTCGGGACAACGAGCGCGAGCCAGCCGAAGCCGGCGGTAACCCAGGTCAGATTGGTGAGCGCCATTGCGAGCTGACGGATCAGCGCTACAACGTCATCGATCTTGGAATGGATACGCTGGCGCTGGTTCTCCTCGCCGCGTGCAAGTGCGATCGCTTCGAGATTCTCGTTCGTGCGCATCAGCGAGAAGCGCAGGTCTGCTTCGCGGGCATACCGTTCGGCATTGATGCGCGTGAGTCGAAAGCCGACGAGATTGCTGGCCAGTGAGGCGATGCTTGCATAGAAGATTGCTCCCCAAACCATATATCCGGGGATTGAGAAGCTCGTATCGCCGACGTGAAAAACGAAGCCGCTCGACAGTTGCCAAAGCACGCCGATGAAGCTGACGAGCAAGATCGTTGCCTGGACGAGGCCGATCGTCAGCGAGGTGGTCATTTCGGAAAGCTTGCGGGCATCTTCATGCAGCCGCTGGTCCGGGTTGACACCAAGGGGGCTTGAAAGCGAAAGCCGATACGCTCGCCGGTCGGTCAGCCATTGGTCGACAATATCGCGCGACAAACCTTCTCGCATGTAGAGCGCCGCCGTCTGATTGAGCCAGGTCTGCACGACGTTGAGCAACAGAAGGAAGCCGGCGATATATGCAAAGTTCTCCAACTGGACGATGAATTCCGGCAGGTCGCGGCGTTCCAGCGAATTGTAGAAAGGCGCATTCCATCGGTTCAGAAGGATCTGGCCGTAGGCCGTGAGGAGAATGATCGTCAGCAAGGCCGCCGAAACGAGAAGGATCCGATTGCGCACCGGCGACTCCCAGAAGGATGCCGCCGCGATCGCAATCTGCCGCTTGAAGCCGATCTCATAGGTCGGCTCGGCGGCTCCGGATCGTCCTTGTGGCTCTGCATTGGTCATGAGTCAGGCTCTTCCGCACACCAGATGGCCGGATGGTACAGGCCAGGCACTTGCCGATCGGTTGATAAGCTGATTGCTGTGGCATGAAAAAGGCGGAAAGGGCAAGCTTCCGGCAGATTGCCCTCATTGAACGCCGAGACAATCCGGCCGGGCAAGCCATCGTGTGCTTGCGTGACACGAGATGCCGCGCTATTCCTGCCTTGCTCTAACGGGGTGCCAAAAGGCTCTTAACGACCTGATGGCTGAGAGGTGAACACCAACCCGCGGAACCTGATCCGGCTCGAACCGGCGGAGGGATTAGACGCGTAACAGACGCCTTTTCCCGGAAAACAACACGAAGGAGGGCGCCTATGCGAACCATGATATCCGTTCTTTCCGGTCGCGCGCATATAGCTGCGGCGGCAATTGTGATGCTGTCGTCCGTTTCCGCCTCGGCAGCCGACAAGACGTTGACGATTTATACCTACGAGAGCTTCATTTCCGAATGGGGCCCGGGCCCGAAGGTCAAGGAAGCTTTCGAGAAAACCTGCGAATGCCGTGTGGATTTTGTCGGCGTGGCGGATGGCGTTGCTCTGTTGACGCGTCTGAAACTGGAAGGCGATACGAGCAAGGCCGACCTCGTTCTCGGGCTCGACACCAATCTCGTCGCGGAGGCGAAACAGACCGGCTTTTTCGACGTGCATGGGATCGACACCTCGGCAGTCAAGGTTCCCGGCGGCTTCACCGACGACACCTTCGTTCCGTATGATTATGGTCATTTCGCAGTCGTTTACGACACACAGACGTTGAAGATGCCTCCGAAGAGCATGAAGGAACTCGTGGAGGGGGATCCTTCCCAGAAGATCGTGATCGAGGACCCCCGAACGTCGACGCCCGGACTTGGTTTATTGCTCTGGGTGAAATCGATCTATGGCGATGAGGCACCGGCCGCCTGGCAGAAGCTGAGAGGGCGCATCCTGACTGTGACGCCGGGCTGGTCGGAAGCCTACGGCCTGTTCACCAAGGGTGAGGTGCCGATGGTGCTCTCCTACACGACGTCGCCCGCTTACCACATGGTCGCCGAGGAAACCGACCGTTACCAGGCCGCGGCCTTCTCCGAAGGCCATTACATCCAGATCGAAGTCGCCGGCCTGCTCAAGAATGCGCCGCAGAAGGACCTTGCGCGCGAGTTTCTCAAGTTCATGCTGAGCCCAGGGTTCCAGGATACCATTCCGACGAACAACTGGATGATGCCTGCCGCACCGACATCGGAGCCGCTGCCGGAGGCATTCGCAAAGCTGGTCAATCCATCCAAGACGTTCCTGATGTCGCCGGAGGAGGTCGCGGCCAACCGGAAGGCGTGGATCGACGAGTGGCTCGCAGCAATGACGCTCAAGTAACGATATGCTGGGAAGACGGCAGCGTTTGACGGGTTTCCTTGGCGGGGCGTTCAGTCTTGCCGCCATCGGAACGTTTGTCGGTGTCGCCGTCCTGGCGCTGCTCGGCTATCGCGGGGGCAGGGGCTTCACAGTTCTTTTCTCCGATCCACTGCTCCTGTCCGTGCTGCGCTTTACCCTGTTGCAGGCGGCACTCTCGACGGCACTCTCGGTTATGCTGGCGATTCCGATTGCAAGAGCGCTCGCTCGCCAGACGCGTTTTCCCGGACGCATGTGGGTAATCCGGCTCATGGCGGTGCCGATGGGGCTTCCTGTTCTGATCGGCGCTCTTGGGCTGATCGGCATCTGGGGGCGGCAGGGACTGCTCAACGATGGGCTGCTGTTCCTTGGCAAGGCGGAGCCGGTCAGCATTTATGGCCTCGGTGGCATCTTGCTCGCGCACGTCTTCTTCAATCTGCCGCTTGCAGCACGGTTGATGCTTGCCGGACTCGAGCGCTTGCCGTCCGAATATTGGTTGATGAGCGCGACGCTTGGCATGAAGCCACGGGCGATCTTCCGCTTCATCGAATGGCCTGCGCTCCGCCCGCTTATCCCCGGCATCGCCGGCCTCGTCTTCATGCTTTGTGCCACCAGCTTCACGCTTGTGCTCATTCTCGGGGGAGGTCCCGCCGCGACGACTCTCGAAGTGGCGATCTACCAAGCCCTTCGGTTCGATTTCGATCCGGAACGGGCGGTCTCGCTTGCCTTCTTGCAGATCGCCGTTACGGCCCTGGTCCTGGTGGCGATGGCACTTTTTCCTGCTCCGCGGGAATATGGGCAGACTCTTGGACGCGCATCACGACGGTTCGACGGCGAGAGCCTCACGGCGCGTCTTTCAGACGGCGCCGCGCTCGTCGTCGTCGTGTTGTTTCTCGCTCTTCCGCTCGGTTCAGTCGCGGTTTCGGGGCTAAGGGCCGATCTATTCAAGCTTTTGACCGAGGCGGCATTCTTGCGGGCTGCAGCGACAAGCCTGGCAATCGCACTCGGCTCGGCGTTATCGGCACTCTTGCTTGCGCTGGCGACAATCCACGCGCAAACGGTGATCAGTCTTTTGCAGCGTCCTTCGCTGGCCATGAGAGGCATCTCGATATTGCTGTCGGGCGTGTCGTCTCTCGTATTGTTGGTCCCGACGATCGTGCTCGCCACGGGCTGGTTCATGGCTTTGAGATCGACGGGGGATATCGCCAGTTTTGCACCGGTGGTCGTCGTCGGGATCAACGCGTTGATGTCCCTGCCTTTCGTCATGCGGGTCGTGGCGCCCGCACTGGAAATCCATCGCGCCGCAACAGGACGCCTGGTTCTGAGCCTGGGTATCCATGGATTTTCCAAGCTGCGACTAATCGACTGGCCGCTTCTCAAGAAGCCGTTGCTGACAGCCCTTTCCTTCGCCATGGCGCTCTCACTCGGTGATCTGGGGGCGGTGGCCCTTTTCGGTTCGGAGAAAATCACGACATTGCCGTGGTTGATTTACAGTCGTATGGGGCACTACCGCACCAACGACGCCGACGGACTCGCCCTGATTCTCGGTATGATCTGCTTGCTTCTAACCCTCGCCGGAACCACCGGCGTCCAGCCGCGGAAGGACGAGGCCGAGAATGCCGAACGAATCTGATGCCGTTGTCCTCGACAATGTCCAACTCCGGCTCGGAGCGCAGGAGTTTTCGTTCGACTGCAGAATTCCCAAGGGAGCGATTACTGCCGTTGCCGGACCCTCCGGTTCGGGAAAGTCGACCTTGCTTAACCTAATCGCCGGGTTCGAGACACCGACGCGCGGTCGACTGTTGATCGAAGGAGAGGATATGCGTGGCCTCCTGCCGTCTGATCGGCCGGTTTCGCTCGTCTTTCAGGACAACAATCTTTTCGCTCACCTTGATCTGTTCACGAACGTCGGGCTCGGAATCAACCCGGCTCTCCATCTCGGAGCGAGGGAACGGGAGATGGTATCGACGGCATTGAAGCGCGTTGGTCTCGAGGGTTTCGAGCGCCGTCGCCCTTCGACACTTTCAGGGGGCGAGCGTCAGCGTGCCGCTTTTGCAAGAGCGCTCGTGCGGCGCAAACCGGTGCTGCTTCTAGACGAGCCCTTCGCGGCCCTGGATCCGGGATTGCGATCGGCGATGGCGGATCTTCTTGAAGATCTGCATCGCGAAACGCGCAACACGGTGGTGATTATCACCCACGATGCGGACGAGGTGGCGCGCCTTGCGGAGCACGTGCTCTTCGTCGACCGGGGACGAATTTCCTTCGCCGGTCCGGTCAACGTGTTTCTCGAGCGCCGCGATATCGAAGCCGTCAGAGCGTTTCTCGGTGGGTGAGGCTGAGTGTTGCATCTGGGTTCCGTCGCCATAATTTGGACGTGTCCCAGTGGCATTCGCAGCTCGGATGATGCATTTTCCGCGTACATGCCTCGGTATCGTCTTACCGGAGAAGGCTCCTTTTCCTATATGCTGGTTGTGGTTGCCGGTTGAATGATGTTGTTTCGGGCATATCGAAGACACGAAGAACACGCAGCTGGTGATGACAGTGGAGGGCGGCAGTCATTGATGCCGGCCGCTCGTATTGAAGGAAGGTAGCCCGGGCAGAATGCCAGCTCCGACGGACAGACACATGTGGGCGCTTGGTCCCTTTGCGAGTACGCGGGGAGTGCGGGGGGCATTGAATCTGCTCGCAGCAGTTTCGTTGACTGCATTGCTGTCATCGTGCCAGTCGCTGTTCGAACAGGCTTATGTCGCGGATGTCTCCCCTTCGAACACCCCACAGATCGTTGAAGAGGTTCAAAAGGGTGATCCGCGGGCCCAAATGGGCGCGCGCGAACATCCACGGATCGTCGCAAGCTATGGCGGCGAGTATCACGACGAGAAGACGGAGAAACTGGTCGCGCGTATTGCGGGCGCGCTGACTGCTGTTTCGGAGAACCCGAACCAGTCCTACCGGATCACGATCCTCAACTCGCCGGCAATCAACGCCTTTGCACTGCCCGGTGGATATCTTTACGTGACGCGTGGCCTGCTTGCGCTTGCGAACGACGCATCGGAGGTCGCAGCCGTTCTCTCGCACGAGATGGCACATGTCACCGCCAATCACGGGATCGAGCGCCAGCGCCGTGAAGAGGCGGAGGTCATCGCCAGCCGCGTGGTAGCGGAGGTTCTTTCGAGTGACCTTGCCGGGAAGCAGGCCTTGGCGCGCGGAAAGCTCCGCCTAGCGGCGTTTTCGCGCCAGCAGGAGTTGCAGGCGGATGTCATCGGCGTGCGAACATTGGGCGAGGCCGGGTATGATCCCTATGCTGCCGCGCGTTTCCTCGATTCGATGGCGGCCTACAGTCACTTCACCTCGGTCGACCCCTATTCGGACCAGAGCCTCGACTTTTTGTCGAGCCACCCAAATGCCCCGCAGCGCGTGGAGTTGGCCCGCCGTCATGCGCGCGCCTTCGGGCCCGAGGGAACACACGGCGAGACGGGGCGTGACTATTACCTACAGGGAATCGACGGCCTGCTCTATGGCGACAGCCCGCAGGAGGGCTATGTCCGCGGGCAGACGTTCCTGCACGCAGGGCTCGGCATCCGCTTCGACGTTCCGGATGGCTTTCAGATCGACAACAAGGTCGAAGCGGTATTGGCAACAGGCCCGGGCGACGTCGCAATCCGCTTCGACGGGATCGCCGACAGCGATCACCGCAGCCTTTCCAACTACATTTCGAGCGGGTGGGTCACAGGACTTCTTCCCGAGACAATTCAGGCGATTACCGTAAATGGCATCGAAGCGGCTACTGCCAGGGCCTCCGCAGAACGGTGGGATTTCGACGTCACTGTCATCCGGATCGGTCCGCAGATCTTTCGCTTTCTGACCGCGGTGCCGAAAGGCAGCCCGAACCTGGAGCCGACGGCGAACAAACTACGGTCGAGCTTCCGTCGGATTACCCGACAGGAGGCCGCGTCGCTGAAGCCGCTGCGTGTTCGGGTCATTACTGTTGGCCAAGGCGATACGATCGGCTCACTTGCGGCGCGAATGATGGGTACAGAACGGAAGCTCGAATTGTTCAAGTTGATCAACGCACTCAATACGGGGGCGACGCTCGCGCCCGGAAGCCGGGTTAAGATCATCTCGGAGTGACGTGCGGCCGAGCCGCGACTTGTCATGTGGCAAGTTCGCGAAGCTCGCCGGTGGTGGGGCCACAACTGCTCAGGGCCGTCTTCAGCTTTTCCATTGCGCGAGTTTCGATCTGGCGCACCCTTTCCTTGGAAATGCCGAGTTCGACGCCGAGCTCTTCGAGCGTTGCACCATCTTCAGAGAGGCGGCGTGCCCGAATGATCCGGGTTTCACGATCGTTCAGTCGCTCCATGGCGCATTTGAGCCATTTCGACCAGCGTTCGCCGTCGATCTTGCCGCGCGCTTGCTCGTCGGGCGGGAGTTCCTCGCTCTCCAGCATTTCGAGCTGTTCGATGCCCTGTCCATTCTTGCCCATGATAGGCGTCTGCAGGGAGGCGTCGTTCCCGGCCAGACGGGCGTCCATCGACTGGACATCAGCCACGCTGACGCCAAGCGTGGCGGCGATCTGCTGATGAATGGCTTGATCGGTCAGGTGGCTGTCAGTCTGGGCCAGCTTCGCACGAAGCCTGCGGAGATTGAAGAACAGCGCTTTCTGGGATGAACTCGTTCCGCCTCTGACAATCGACCAGTTGCGGAGAATGTAGTCTTGCATCGAGGCGCGGATCCACCATCCCGCATAGGTGGAGAAGCGGACCTCCCGCGCCGGATCAAACCGTGCGGCTGCTTCGAGGAGGCCTATATAGCCTTCCTGGATCAAATCATTAAGCGGAAGGCCGAAGCCGCGGAATTTCGTCGCCATGGCAATGACCAGGCGCATATGCGCATAGGCGATTCGATTACGTGCATCCCGGTCCTGGCCATTTTTCCATCTTTTGGCGAGATCAATCTCCTCCTCGCGTTCCAGATAGGGCTGAGCCATAGCAAAACGGATAATGTGTCTGTCAACGGACATGGCGTTCATTTGCGTCTCCAAAACTGGATGGCCATGCGGGGCACGAGCACTGACGGCCTTTGATGAACGGGTAAGCAGAGCCCGGGTTCCATGGGTCGAGAAAACTTTCTCGACCTCAATCCGAGGAGAATCAGTTGAAGCGGAGCATCACGTGCCCATTTTACGGGTTCGTCACCGTATCGGTGCATCCCGTTGAGCAAAAATCGCTCTTCTCACGCACTTGTGAAAGTAGGCGAAGAGCGGGGCCCTCAGTGTGCTCGTCGTGAGCGAAAATTCGGCCAGATGTTGTGTGGAAGAGCAAGGCGTGGCATCGGCAGCCCGTTCGAACCGGGCTTGAAGACGATGCCGTAGCGTGAAAACGCGATGGCGATCAACAGCGAGAACCAGGCGCCGAACGCCAATCCAGCGGTTACATCGCTCGGATAGTGAGCTCCTACCATGACTCGCGTCATTCCGAGCCAGACGGCGAGCATGGCAAGAACGGCACGGTAGCGTGGAAGGAGCAGCGCGAGAGCCATGAATAGCGCGCCGATGGTGGTTGCGTGACCCGACGGGAAGCTCTCGAAGCGGGCACTTCCGGCAAAGGGGGAAAAGCCGAATACACCCCACTCTTCAAACTGGATCGGCCGGGCGCGGCCGATCGCGCGCTTGATCAGATTCGCCGAGAGGCCGGAAAGGGCGACGGTTGCGAAGACATAAAGGGCAATCTGGCTTGTATAGAGCGCCTGAAAACGCCCTCTGGCGTTTCCGATTCTGCTGGCTGCCATGAACGTCGCGAAGAAGATGAAGGCGGACCCGAAAAGTATCCACCCGGATTTGCCGATGTCGGTGACGGCGCGACTGGCCGAACGTACCGCGCTCGGTACGTTTCCGGCCGTCGCCGCCGCGGGCATATCGAAGACTAGAAACGCAAGCACGACGAGGTTGGCACTGACGAATAGAAAAATCTGCCAGTAGGACGAAGAAGCAGGAAGCGTATTCCTTTCCCGGCGGGCTTTCAGCCAAACCGCGATTGCGCCTGCGTTTCTCTTCTCAACGGTTCTAACCTGGCGGCTCTTTGCCACACTCCGTCCTCGAGCCTTATGGCCTCTTGCACTGCCGGGTTGCGTACTAGCGCCCGGTAAAGTCTACCATGCGACCAGAAGGCCCGCACAACTTGCCGCGCGGGCCCGGTTGTTAGGTTCTTACGCGGAAAGCGTCTTGAACTCGGCGAGAATGGTGTCGCCCATCTCCGAGGTCCCGACCTGCCGGCAACCTTCTGCCATGATGTCGCCTGTCCGGATGCCTTTTTCAAGGACATTCGCGATCGCTCTTTCAAGGGTGTCGGCTTCCTTGATCATGTTGAACGAGTAGCGAAGGCACATCGCGAACGACGCGATCATCGCGATCGGGTTTGCAACACCCTTTCCGGCGATGTCGGGCGCGGAGCCGTGAACCGGCTCGTAAAGGGCCTTGCGCTTGCCGGTTTTCGCATCAGGGGCACCGAGCGATGCCGAGGGTAGCATGCCGAGGGAACCGGTCAGCATGGCCGCGACATCGGAGAGCATGTCACCGAAGAGGTTATCCGTGACAATGACGTCGAACTGCTTCGGGTTGCGCACCAGCTGCATGCCGCCGGCGTCGGCCAGCATATGCTCGAGCTTGACGTCCGGGTACTTCGCCTTGTGAACTTCGGTAACGACCTGATTCCAGAGCACGCCCGACTTCATGACGTTCCGCTTTTCCATCGAGCAGACGGCATTCTTGCGGGTGCGGGCAAGCTCGAAAGCGACGGATGCAATACGCTCGATCTCGTAGGTGTCGTAAACCTGTGTGTCGATTGCGCGTTTCTGACCGTTGCCGAGGTCGGTGATCGTCTTCGGTTCGCCGAAATATACGCCGCCTGTGAGCTCGCGCACGATCAGGATATCGAGTCCTTCGACCAGTTCAGGCTTCAGCGACGACGCCGAGGCGAGTGCCGGATAGCAGATCGCCGGACGAAGATTGGCGAAGAGTTCCAGATCCTTGCGAAGGCGAAGAAGGCCGGCTTCCGGGCGGACGTCGTAGGGAACGGCGTCCCACTTCGGGCCGCCGACGGCGCCGAAGAGTACGGCGTCTGCAGACATGGCCTTGGTCATGTCACCTTCGGAGATCGCAACGCCGTGTGCGTCGTAGGCGCATCCGCCGACAAGTCCCTCGTCGGTCTCGAACCCGGCCTTCATCTCACTGTTCATGTAGGCGATGATCTTGCGGACCTCGGCCATGGCCTCGGGGCCGATGCCGTCACCAGGGAGAAGGAAAAGCTTGCGCACTGTCATGGGAAACCCCTGCTTCAAATAAGTTGCGGCGTTTTATCGACAGCAGACCGCCATTTCAAGCGCGGCAAGACCACAAGTGGTACGCCTTGGACCAAAAGCGATGAAGGCGACCGTAAGGCCGCCTTCATCGAAATTCTTGAGAGAGCTTATGCCCAGGGATGAGCAACAGCGTTTGTCTTTTCGAAATTCGCTATGCTCACCGCCTTCTCGAGAGTCAGGCCGATGTCATCGAGCCCATTCAGCAGGCAATGACGCTTGAAGGGATCAATGTCGAACTTGATCGTTCCGCCGTCGGGGCCGGTGATTTCCTGGGCTTCCAGGTCAACGGTCAGAACGGCGTTGGAACCGCGGCCGGCATCGTCCATCAGCTTCTCAAGGTTTTCGGGGCTGACGACGATCGGCAGGATGCCGTTCTTGAAGCAGTTGTTGTAGAAGATGTCGGCGAACGACGTAGAGATTACGCAGCGTATGCCGAAATCGAGCAGGGCCCAGGGCGCGTGCTCGCGAGATGAACCGCAGCCGAAGTTGTCTCCGGCGACCAGGATCTGCGCGTTGCGATAGGCGGGCTTGTTGAGGACGAAGTCCGCGTTCTCGGAGCCGTCTTCTTTGTAACGGGCTTCCGCGAAAAGTCCTTTGCCGAGACCAGTGCGCTTGATTGTCTTCAGATAATCCTTCGGGATGATCATGTCGGTGTCGATATTGACGACCGGAAGCGGTGCGGCGACGCCGGTGAGCTTAACGAACTTTTCCATCATTCCTGCCTGTGATCTTCAACGTTCCTGCGGGTTTCCTGCCAATAGAGGAAAACCGAGAGAAATTGAAGGAGAATCTCACGTCTATAGCCTACGCCGTCATCATCGCTGATGATTGCGTCTGGCCGAGACGGTATATACGGGTCAGCGGATCAGAGATCGATGATGGTGCCGCGTCCGTCATTCCACACATGCATCTCGCGGCTTTTGGCCTTGGCGTGGAGGGGGGCCGGTTTCGCTCGCATCGAAAGCACGCGCACGGCGAGAGAAACGGTCAGGATCGCCCCGGCGACGAGCGTAAGGGAAATCGTGAAGACGGCAGCAGCCGCGAAGACGCAAATACCGGCGAGAGCGAGGCCAATGGTGCGAAGGTTTTGCATGGTCGAAGTCCTTTCTCGAGTAAGGTGGTCCTTTCATCCCCGAATTGCAAGGTTTCCTGACGTTCGATCGTCTTGCATGCTCCGACAAAGCTTGGCACAAGTGCGTCCATGAGCTTTTCATCCTCTGCCAGTCTTTCGGTCCGGTTGCGCCGTTCCGTTTTGAGCGTTCCTGCCGTCAATCCGCGAGCAATCGCCAAGGTTCCGGATCTCGATTGCGACGTCGTGATCTTCGACCTCGAAGACTCGGTCGCTCCGGAGAGGAAAGGGGAAGCGCGAGAGAATCTCCGGCGCTTCTTTGTCGAGATGTCGACTTTGCACGACAAGGAATGCGTCATCCGGATCAACGGTCACGATACCGGATTCGCCGAGGACGATATGGCGACGGTCCTCGCTTGCCGTCCCGACGCCGTGTTGCTGCCGAAGGTTGACGGCCCACAGGACGTGGAACGGGTAGCCGATCTATTGGCCGAGGCCGACGCGCCGGAGGGCTTGCGCATATGGGCCATGATGGAAACGCCTCTCGGTGTACTCAATGCAGCCGCGATTGCGCGAATGGGCCGAACCGAAGGGGCGCGGCTTGACTGTCTGGTGGTCGGCCTCAACGATCTGCGCAAGGCGACGGGTGTGCCGGCTGGGTCCGGTCGGGCTTTTCTTGTGCCTTGGCTGATGCAGGTGGTTCTGGCGGCGCGGGCCTTCGGACTGGACGTAATCGACAGCGTCAGCAATGATTTCAGCGATATTGCCGCGTTCGAAGCCGAGTGCCGGCAGGGGCGTTCCATGGGTTTCGACGGAAAAATGTTGATCCACCCCGCACAGATTGGTCCGGCGAACCGGCATTTCGGTCCGAGTGCGGAAGAGATTGCGGAGGCGCAGGCAATTGCCGAGGTTTTCGCCACTCCGGCGGCGGCCGAACTCAACGTCGTCAACAGCAACGGCCGGATGATCGAACGGCTGCATCTCGATCAGGCCGAGCGGCTGTTGGCCAAGGCAAGGATTATCCAGGACAGGAAAGGCAATTCGGCATGAAACTTTATCGATTCCTCACGGGACCGGATGACGCATCGTTTTGCCACCGGGTGACCGATGCATTGAACAAGGGCTGGGAGCTGCATGGTGCACCGAGCCTCTCTTTCAATACCGCTACGAACCAGATGTACTGCGGACAGGCGGTGGTGAAGACGGTGCATGGCAAGGATTACGATCCGAGCATGAAGCTCGGCGAGCAATAAAGAAAAGGCCCCGCGATCGGGGCCTTTTCTTTGAAGACTGGACTTTCGTCAGCCGTTGGCGGCAGCGTCTTCGGCGCTTTCCTCGATGCGGGCCATGTCGTCGTCACTCAGGCCGAAGTGATGTCCGATCTCGTGGATCAACACATGGGTGATGATGTCGCCCAAGGTTTCGTCGTTTTCCGCCCAATAGTCGAGAATCGGACGGCGGTAGAGCATGATGCGGTTCGGCATCTCGCCGGTTTCCATGGTGAAACGCTCGGAAATGCCGCGGCCTTCGAAGAGGCCGAGCAGATCGAAAGGAGTTTCGAGCGCCATATCCTCGAAGACTTCGTCGGTCGGAAAGTCGGCGATCTCGATAATCAGGTTGTCGGTGAGTGCACGGAATTCTTCCGGCAGATGGCTATAGGCTTCGATCGCCAGTGATTCAAACGTGCTGATCGTCGGTGCGTGGCGTTCACGCCAATCTTCGGTCTGATCCATCCGGGCCATCGGAACTCCTTGTCTGCCCAGTCATATAGGACCTTTGCCGGCACTTTTCGAGGGAAAATCCGGACAAGGAATAAATTCTTATGAAATGCGGTTGACTCTTTACTGAAGCTCTGGAATCCATAGAAACATATAGAGAACAAAACGGAGTTGGACGTCATGGCTGGGAAGGCTGTGGCGCGGGAGACGCTCTTTGCCCTGCGTCAGACCATCGCTCACATCGAGGGACGAACTGTAGTCGATCCGGATGCCGCGCGCAGGGAAACAGAGACGCCCGGACTTGCAGTGCGAACCTCCGGGAGAGGTGGCATGAAGATATTGCCGTTCGGTCTTCAGGCAATGGATGAACCCATGGAAGGCGGACTTCCCCTTGATGCCGTGACCGAAATTCGCAGCGATCGGCTGGGAAATGCCGGAGCGGCAAGCGGTTTCATGCTGGCGCTTTCCGCTCGTCTTCTGGTGCATTCCTCTTCCGGCGCAGGGCCGGCCCGCATTCTCTGGATTGGTGATGAGACCGTGGCCAGGGAGGTGGGGCTGCCCCATGCTGCCGGTCTTCAGGATTACGGACTTGATCCGCGGCATCTCCTGTATGCCAGACCAAGGCGGATCGAAGATGGGCTCTGGCTTGCGGAGGCAGGTCTTGCAAGTGGCGTCTTCTGTGCCGTCATTTTGGAAGTTTGCGGCAATCCTCGTCGTTTCGGCCTGACGGAAAGCCGCCGCCTCAGTCTCAAGGCGCGTTCCACTGGCCGGCCCTTGCTGTTGTTACGGCAGGGAGGGGAAGAAGAGGCCGGCAGTGCCGTCTTTCGCGTTCGCATCCGCCCGTCATCGGCGCAATCCCGTCGTCTTACCGATGGTTCCGTACTCGGCGGCAGCATAGCCAACCCCGTTTTCCAGGTCACTTTGGAAAAGAGCCGGCTTCCGGCACCTGTCGATATCCATCTGGAGTGGAACCCCTATGACTGTCTGTTTTCCCTCACCACCCTCCTCCCTGTTTCAGCAGGCAACAAACAGACGAATTCTGGCGCTGTTCTTTCCCCATCTGCCGACGGACAGAATCGCACGTCGCTACTGGGGAGGGGCGTGGCGTTCGACAGGGCGTCCTGATCATCCACCTCTCGTTTGCACAGGGCGGATGAAAAATGCCATGCGACTGACGGCTGTCGACGAGATTGGCGCCGCCATCGGGCTGAAACCCGGTCAGGGTCTGGCGGAAGCGCGGGCGATTTGTCCTGCTCTTGATGCCGTTATCGCAGATGAGGCCGCTGAGCGCCGATTTCTGGAAGGAATTGCCGACTGGTGTGATCGCTATACGCCGCTGGTCGCCATCGAGGGCGGGGACGGCCTTTTTCTCGACATTACCGGCTGTTCCCATCTCTTGGGCGGCGAAGAATTGTTGCTTGGAGATATTCTAAAGCGCCTGTTCGAGATGGGGCTTGATGCTCGCGGAGCGATTTCCTCCACGCCCGGGTTGTCCTGGGCAATGGCGCGCTTTGGCGGCAATGGCACTGTCGCCGAAGGGCACGCCAAATCTGTCCCGGCCTCCTTTCCGGTGGCCGCATGCCGGTTGCCGGAGGAGACGGTACTGGCGCTTCGAAAGACGGGGCTCAAGCGGGTCGGGGATCTGCTTGCGGCTCCACGGGCACCGCTTGCTCGCCGGTTCGGTCCCTTGCCATTGCTGCGGCTTGACCAGATGCTCGGCCGGGAGGATGAGCCGATCTCGCCGCGCCGTCCAGTTGCGGATCTCTCCGTCGAGCGGCGTCTTGCCGAGCCCCTTCAGTGTGAGGAAGCCATCCTTCAACTCGTCCAACGGATGGCTGTAACGCTGAAATCGGAACTCGAGGCACGTTGTCAGGGTGGTCGCCGCTTCGAATTGCTTCTTTTCAGGGTCGATGGAAGGGTCTTCCGAATTGGTGTGGGCAGTTCCGTCCCTCTGCGCGATCCGACAGGCATTTCCTGCCTCTTTTCCGAGCGCCTTGTCGCCCTGCATGACGATCTGGATGCAGGTTATGGTTTCGAGATCCTGCGGCTCAATGTGCTGCAGGCAGAGACGCTCCACCGCTTGCAGTCGGATTTTGTCGGTAGTGCTCCAGTCGAAACCGCATTGGCAACTTTTGTCGATCAGGCGGTCGCCCGTTTTGGTCCGAATTGTCTCGTGTGGCCTGTCTTGCAGGAAAGCCATGTGCCGGAACGAGCATCGCTTCTTCTGCCGGTCACCGATCTCAAGGGGATCGTCTCCCCGGACATTGAGCAGAAGAAGGCTGGGACGGACTGGCCTGTCAAGGCGAGGCGGCCGATCCGTCTTCTGAAGGTTCCGGAAATCATAGAGGCGACGGCCGAGGCTCCGGAAGGGCCTCCCATGAGTTTCCGTTGGCGGCGATGTCTTCATCGGGTCCGGCGTGCCGAAAGTCCGGAGAAACTCGCCATGGAATGGTGGATCGATGGTGAAGAGGCTCCCGCCCGGAACTATTTCCAGGTCGAGGACGACGAGGGTCATCGCTACTGGTTGTTTCGTGAGGGGGCCTATGTCTCGAATGCCGAGATGCCACGCTGGTTCATGCACGGAGTTTTTGCATGACGGCCGCACCCGCCTTTTTCGAGATCGGAACGCGAACGAATTTTTCCTTTCTGGAAGGAGCGTCTCATCCGGAGGAACTCGTCGAGGCGGCCAGCCAGCTATGCCTTCCAGGCCTCGGTGTTGCGGATCGAAACACCGTTGCCGGGGTGGTGCGCGTGCATGCCCAAGCCAAGGAAATGGGATTCCGGTTCCAGCCGGGGGCACGGCTAGTCTTCGCCGACGGCACGCCGGATATCCTTGCCTATCCGCAGAATCGCCGCGGATGGGGAAATCTCTGTCGGCTCCTCAGTGCCGGTAATCTCAAGGGAGAAAAAGGCGTCTGCATTCTCCATGAGGAGGATCTGATCGAATGGGGGGAGGATTTGCTCATTGCGGTGGTGTCGAAGACGGAACATGCCATGGACGACAGGGATTTGCCTGGGTTGCTTCGGCGCTTGGTCTCCCGGTTCGGCAATCGGGCATACCTGGCGCTTGTTCCGCGTTATGACGGTCTCGATCGAGTTACCTTTGCCACACTTGCGTCTATGGCCGAGACTGCGGGACTTGCTCTGATCGCCAGTAACGAGCCGCTTTATCACGAGGCGGCACGTCGTCCGCTCGCTGATATCGTCACCGCTATCCGTACCCATGTCCCCATCGCCGAAGCCGGTTTCCGTCTGGCCGCGAATGCGGAACGCCATCTGAAGACCGGGGCGGACATGGCCCAGCTCTTCAGGCATTATCCACAGGCGATCGCCAACACGCAGCAGTTCTTTAGCCGGCTCTCTTTTTCTCTGGACGAGTTGCGTTACCAGTATCCGGATGAGAGCCTTGCCGGTGAAACACCGTCTGAGACGCACGAGAGATTGGCTCGCTCCGGTGCGGCAAGGCGTTACCCCGAAGGGGTGCCCGAAAAGATATCAACGCAGATCGACTATGAACTCGCCCTCATTCGCGAGAAGCAGTACGAGCCCTATTTTCTGACGGTGCGCAATATCATCGAGTTTGCCCGGAGTGAGGGCATTCTCTGCCAGGGACGAGGTTCGGCGGCCAATTCCGTCGTCTGCTACTGTCTCGGTATTACCGAAGTCGATCCGAAGGAGACAACGCTGCTTTTCGAGCGGTTCATCTCGACGGAACGCGACGAACCACCGGATATCGACGTCGATTTCGAGCATGAGAAGCGGGAAATCGTCATCCAGCATATCTATGAGCGTTACGGGCGCGAGCATGCCGGATTGGCAGCGGCGGTGAGTTGCTATCGGGCGCGCTCGGCAGGCCGTGAGGTCGCCAAAGCCTTCGGACTGTCGGAAGATGTGTTGGTGTGGACGGCTCTGAGACCTCGGAGATCCGTGGCATG
>NZ_JBLQTA010000027.1:0-19611 GCF_048159625.1 Ciceribacter azotifigens
ACAAGTGGGAGATCGTGTCCGGGGATTTAGGGGGCCACTACACAAACAATGGCGACAATCGCGACAACGACTATGACTGGAGCTACGACAGCAAGTCGTATTCGAACACCGAGACCGACACCGACATCAAGACGATCTCGGACAACGACACCAAGACGGTGACGGATACCGACATCAAGACGGACTATGACTGGAGCTACGACAGCAAGTCCTACTCCAACACCGAAACGGACACTGACATCAAGACGGTCACCGACACCGATATCAAGACCGTGACGGAAACCGCCACCGACAGCTACAACAGCACCGACACCGACTTTGCCGTCCTGGACGACGTCAAGGACAACGGCAATCTCGGCATCGCCGGCGGCGACCTGACCTTCAACCTCGGTGACGACTTCTCGTTCACACTGGACGTCGACAACATCCTCAACGGCTCGCTGAACGGCCAGGGCAACGACTCCGGCTTCAGCGCGGTCCAGGCGAACCACCTGGCCGACCAGGACCAGGCCTGGAACGTTCGGATGGACAATGGTGGTGCCCAGAACCACCTCTCCGCGGATGGCGGCACCGCCGACAGCGCAGAGGGCATGGAACTCGACGGAAAGTGCTGGGATCTCAAGGCAGGTGACGACGTCGCCGGCAACAGCACGGCGGATGCCTCGGCGATCCTCGCCAATTCGGGCTTCCACTTCGAGTTCGTCCAGGGCGCGAACCTGCTCGGCAACACGATCGACAGCAGCGTCATCGGCGGCGACTCGCATGTCAGCGACGTCGGCGAGGATACTGGCGCCTGATCTCCAAGTCCCCCAACCCAAGAACAACTGCACCGGCCGCGGCCGGTGCAGTTCGGCGGTTAGACGCCGAAACGTGAGGAATAGGCCGGAAGGTCGGCGTTCCTCCGGGCGGACGATTAACGGGAGACGGCAATGCACACCGAGAGGATTTCCGACATCATCGCGCATTTCATCGGCTACTTCGACGCAGCCGTTGAGGATGCACGCATGCGCATCGCCTACACCGAAGGCCAGGCTGCGCAGGGCGCGCGCACCGATGCACCGGACCTTGCCGCGCTTGACCCGGATTTCGCGTCCACACTCCTGCTAAAGGATTACGACCCCGGCGTTCGCCATGGGCTTTCTGACGAGGATCTTGCCGGCGGCGGGCGGCATGTTCCCTTCGGCACTGATCTGCAATTTGCCATCAACAGGCTCCCCGGTGCAGACGCAGGCGACATGCCCGCGCACCATCTGCCGTGGGACGTACCGGCACCGGAGGCGCCGCAAGTCCTGCCGATCTTCATCGGCCCGGGCTCGGCAATCTCGCATCTCACCCAGGTCAACCTTCTGCAGGACGACGACTATTTCGACATGACGGGAACGGGGACGCCGCCGCTCGACATGCGCTTCGTGGTCGAGCGCGTCACCGCCTACGCGAACGAGGCGGAGCCCTATACCCCGTTTTCCGGCTATGAGCGGACCGACACCTACGACGGTCTGCAGGCGATCGCTGCCGACGCGCACGCGCTGAAGGAGGATCTCGTCGAAAGCGGAACCACTTCGCTCGGTATCGGCAATGCCGTCGACTTCGTGTCCGCAGGGGATGCAATCGAGGGCACCGTCGTCAACGGCGCGGTCGTCGAAGAGACGCCCGTTCTCGACGATTTCCTGCCGGACCGCGGCATCGCCGCGCCGTCGAAAGAACCGGTTTCGGAAGGCGACAGCGCGACGCAAACCGGCGGCCCCGAAGACAGCCTCGAAATTGGTGCCGGCGCCAACATGGTCGCCAACATTGCCGGGGTCACGACGACCGGGGTCATTGCGCCGGTGAGCGCCGTCATGGGCGACTATCACCAGGTCGACATGATCACGCAGGCCTATGTCTACAGCGACCGGGACAACGGCCCTGAAGGCCTGCTCGGCAAAAGCGCGGCAGAGGATGCCGGCACGCTCGCCTTCAACATCGCGACCTTCGGGCGCTCCAGCCTGGTTGATCCTGCCCCGGATGCGGCGAGCGACGACAGTGCGGGCGATCCCGTGTTTCCGACCCAGTGGCGCGTGAGCGTCGTCGAAGGCGATGTCTGCTTCGTGCAGTGGATCGAGCAATACAATTTCGTCACCGACAACGACCAGATGACCGTGACGACAACGGGTTGTGAAACGACCATCCTGACCGGTGGAAACTCCGCAATCAATTTTGCAGGTCTCCTCGGAATCGGCATGCAATATGACCTGGTGATCGTCGGCGGCGATGTCCTCGATATGAACATCATCAGCCAGCTTTCCGTGCTCTACGACAATGATTGGGTGGTGGGCAGCGGCAGTGGCGGTGCGGACGTTCGAGCGGGCGACAATCTGCTCTGGAACGAGGCGACCATCCACAATGTCGGCTCCAACGATCGCTTCGAGACCATGCCGGACTATATCCCGGAGACGATCAAGGCGATCGAGGACCGCGACCCCGGCATGCCCGAGGACCTCGCCCATGACGCCAATTTCGAGGGTTATGAAGGTCTCAACGTCCTCTACATCACCGGCAATCTCTTCGACGTGACCTTCATCAAGCAGGTCAACGTGGTCGGCGACGCAGACCACGTCGATGCCGTCGCCCAGCAGGTGCTCGATGACGCCGAGGATCCAACGGTGACGATCAACACCGGGGGCAACGCGGTCATCAATGTCGCCGAGATCGTCGACTACGACAGCTTCGGCGACACGACCTATCTCGGCGGCAATCTCTATTCCGACGCCGTCCTCATCCAGGGCGGGATCATCGAGGACGATGATACCCAGCCGCAGCCAGTCCAGAACGCACTTGCGAACGAGGTGATCGCCTTCCTCGATGACGACACCGGCGAGAACGGCGGCGCGGCGGATGGCGTGATCAATGCGGGACACGATCTATCCTGGTCGCACGCAAGCCCCGTCGACGTGATGCAGACGGCAGTCGCGTGAACGAAAGGGGCAGGGGGAGCATATGAATCACATCTCGAAGAACACCCTCGCCGGGAGCCGGCTGATCGCTCCCGGCACTTCTCGCGACCTCGTCGCTGCTCATGAGGAAAATGCACTCACCGATGCCTGCATCTCGGCGATCGAGGAGGCAGTCGAGACGCTGAGAACGCTGGCAGACGATGCGGCCGTCCCGGCTCGGCAACCGGCTGCCCTCTCAGGGCGGGGTGAACTGGCGTCAGGCGTCGCCGGTCGCCCCGCCGCTCCTCAAACTGCTGGCTCCACGCGCACGGAGGCGTCTGCGACGGCGGACCGCCTGCCGGCGGTGGCGCCGCCTGGAGAAGAGCAAGAGGCCGAGCCGCAGCGCGATGATGAGGTTATCGAAGACCGCATGCCGGCTCCCGGCCCGGTCGAGGTGGAGGGGAAGACCGTAGAGGACAAGATCGGCGACGAAGCCGACATCCGGTTCGGCAAGACCATCGAAGGCGACAGTGGTCCGGTCCGCGGTGAAGACCACCGCCCGACCACCGGGCACGGCGGCGGCGGCAAGGTGCCCGATACCGGCGGCGGAGGCGGCGGGGGAGGCGGCGGTCACCAGGCTTTCCACAAACGCAGCGGCCCGATCAATTTCGCAGCGAGCCTCGCACGCGCCATCGCCGTCATCCGCCGCAATATGGCGATCGTGATGGTTTTTACGGTCGCGATCAACGTGCTCCTGCTCGCCATCCCGCTCTATCTGTTCCAGATCTCCGACCGGGTGCTCACCAGCCGGTCCATGGACACGCTCATCATGCTCACGATCGCGGTCGTCGGCGCGGTGCTCCTGCAGGCGTTTCTCGACACCATCCGCCGCTTCATCCTGATGCGGACCGCAGTCGAACTCGAGGTGCAACTGGGCTCCCCCATCCTCAGCGCCGCCGCACGTGCCTCGCTACACGGCAGCGGTAAGGACTACCAGACCCTCCAGGACCTGCAGCAGTTGCGGTCCTTCCTCACCTCGGGCACACTGATTGCCTTTCTCGATGCTCCGCTGATGCCGCTCTTCGTCGTCGTGGTCTATCTCGTCCACCCGCATCTCGGCATGATCATCATGGCGTGCTGCGCGGTCCTCTTCGTGATCGCCTACCTGAACCAGAGATTCACCGCTCGCCACTTCGCGGAGGCGAACGGCTATCTCGGCCGCGCCAATTTCCACCTCGACTCGATGTCACGCAATTCTCAGATCATCAATGCGCTCGCGATGATCCCGGAAGCGGTAAAGATGTGGGGTCACGAGACTGCGGGGTCGCTGAAGTCTCACGTCGCTGCCCAGGACCGGAACATCGTCTTCGCCGGGCTTTCCAAGGCCTGCCGGATGATGACGCAGATTGGCCTTCTCGGCTGGGGCGCGCATTTGTCGCTTTCCGGTGAACTGACCGGCGGTATGGTGATTGCGGCGTCCATCGTTTCCGGGCGCGCGCTCGCGCCGATCGAGGGGGCGATCGAGGGCTGGAACCAGTTCAACAAATCGGCCGCCGCCTATGGCCGCATCAAGCAGTTGCTCGTCAACTCGCCGCTCAATTTCCCGCGGCTGCGCCTGCCTAATCCGGAGGGTCGGCTCGACGTCGAGCGCGTGCTCTTCGTGCCGCCACCGCAAAAGAAAGTGATCCTGAACGGCATCTCCTTCTCTCTCAAGAAGGGTGAGGCGCTTGCCATCATTGGCAATTCCGGTTCCGGCAAGACGACGCTCGGCAAGATGCTGGTCGGTTCGATCCTGCCCACTTCGGGCAACGTGCGGCTCGACCTCATGGATCTGCGCAACTGGGATCAGCGGCAGTTCGGCGAGAGCATCGGCTACCTGCCTCAGGACGTGCAGCTCTTTCCCGGCACGATCAAGGCAAATATCAGCCGCATGCGCGACGATGTCGATGATCGCCAGATCTACGAGGCGGCAGTGCTTGCCGATGTGCATGAACTCATCGCGACTTTCCCGCAAGGGTACGAAACGGTGGTCGCCGCCGACGGTGCGCCGCTTTCAGGGGGGCAGAAGCAACGCATCGCGCTTGCCCGCGCCTTCTTCGGCAACCCCAAATTCGTGGTTCTCGACGAACCGAACTCCAATCTCGACACCCAAGGCGAGGCTGCGCTCGCCAGAGCCCTGCTGCATGCGAAGAAGCAGGGGATCACGACTGTCACGATCACGCAGCGCCCGTCGCTCCTCCAGGCAGTCGACAAGATACTGGTGCTGAAGGATGGCTCGATCGCCATGTTCGGAGAGCGTGTCGAGGTGCTGAAGGCGTTGTCGAAGAACAATGGTGGCAATACCGGTCAAAAGACGATCGAGGGCAGGTGAGTGATGGCACGCGATCTGAAGGTCAGGGACGGTTCCGGTCCGGTGGAGTGGTACAGCGAAGTGCCGCGCTCGATCCGTCTTCACACAGTGATTGGGCTTGGTGTGCTGCTCAGCACCTTCGGTGGTTTTGGTTTGTGGGCGGCAACGGCGCCGCTTGCCTCCGCGATCATCGCACAGGGCAGTTTCGTGGCCACCGGCAACAACAAGATCATCCAGCATCTCGAGGGCGGCATCATCAAGGAGATGCGGGTCAACGAAGGCGATGTCGTCAAGGAAGGCGATGTGCTGTTGACGCTTGATCCGACCGCGGCCCTCGCCAACGAACGCATGATCAAGCTGAAGCGCCTGCGGCTGGAGGCAGTGGTGGCACGGCTCAGGGCCGAGGCGCAAGGCGCCAAGCAGTTCAGGATCCCGAAGGTCGTCATGGAAGAGGCGAGCGACCCTGATGTCAACACGATCATCCAGAGCCAGAACGTCATCTTCCACAGCAAGCAGGTGAAGCTCGACGAGCAGCTCAACCTCATCGAGAAGAACATCAAGTCGCTGGAATTTCGGTGCACCGGTTACGAGGGCCAGAAACAGGCCTTCGAAAGGCAGCTCACACTGCTTGAAGAGGAACGCGATTCAAAAGCGCGTCTCGTCAATGTCGGCTACATGCGCAAAATGGACCTGCTGGCCATCGAGAGGGCGATCGCCGACGCCATGGGCGATATTTCGCGTCTCCAGGGGGAGATGAACGAAAGCGAGGCGCAGATCGCACGCTTCCGCCAGGAAGCAATCATTGCCGTCAACTCAAACAAGCAGGCCGCGCTCGATGCGCTCGAAACCGCCGAATCCGATCTCGACAGCGTTCGCGAGCAGATGCGCGAGGTGGCGGGCGTTCTCGAACGCACCGTCATCCGTTCGCCGGTAACGGGCACGGTCGTGCGGTCCTATTACCACACCGCTGGCGGCGTCATCACCACCGGCAAGCCGATCATGGAAATCCTGCCAGCCGGGGTGCCGCTGATCATCGAGGCACAGGTGCTCCGCACCTCGATCGACCAGGTGCATGAAGGCCAGACGGCGGCGATCCGCCTCTCGGCCCTCAACCGCCGCACGACGCCGGTGCTGAACGGGAATGTCTTCTACGTCTCGGCGGACTCGATCGAGGAAGGTTCGATCGCGGCGCCACGCGACATCTACATCGTGCGCGTGGCGCTTTCCGAAGAGGAGATCGCGCGTGTGCACGATTTCCATCCCGTTCCCGGCATGCCGGCCGACGTGCTGATCCAGACCTCGGAGAGGACCTTCTTCGAGTACATCACGAAGCCGATCACCGACAGCATGTCACGGGCCTTCAAGGAGCGCTGATGCCGATGACGGGGAGGGCACCATGGGCAGTATGACCGATGTCCTGTTGAGAGTAGGGCGGCTCAACTATGTCTGGACGAATACCGAGAGCCTGCTGATCTACATCATCGCCCACATGCTTGCAGTGGACAAGGAGACGGCCGTGGTCGTGTTCCTGACGCTCAACACCACCCGCGCGCGCATCGACCTCGTGGAGCGGCTTGCCAAGCGCGCAGCCACGCCACCCGCCGAACGGGAGGCCATCCTCGCGCTGATGGCACGGCTGAAGAAAGAGGCGAAGGTCCGCAACAAATACAATCACAGCATCTATTCCTTCGACGAGCGCGGCGATATCTCCAGCACCCAGCTGATGCGCCTCGTCGAGACCGACAGCGAAATCCGCTACGGCAAGGTCGAGCAGATGGATGCGCGCGAACTGCGCCAGCTCGAGCGCTCGATTGCCGAAATTGCCGATATCAGCAAGGCGCTCTGGACCTTCATCCATGCGAGCGCGCATCTGCAGGGAGACCTGTAGATGAACCCCACTTCCTGCCGCGAAGCCGCATCCGGCCTCTGCCCCGCCTCGTCTCCAGTCCCTTCAAACCTTTGTTCCTCCGAACCTTGTAACGCGTCACAGGAAGGATGAAGTGCCATGCTGATCGATGTCATTGACACCCCGGAGGCCTTCGAGGCCGTTCGTCCGCAATGGGAAGAGGTTTTCGAGGCCGATCCCCATGCCCAGCATTTCCTGTCCTGGACCTGGCTCAACCGCTATCTCGGACATCGCCGCCGCTGGTTCATCCTGGCGCTCCGGGAGAACGTGGACGCCCGCTATGTCGCCTTCTTCCCGCTTCGTCTGCAGACGCCTCGGGACAAGGACGGGTTCTTCTATGA
Source organism: Ciceribacter azotifigens (assembly GCF_048159625.1). NCBI lineage: Bacteria > Pseudomonadati > Pseudomonadota > Alphaproteobacteria > Hyphomicrobiales > Rhizobiaceae > Ciceribacter > Ciceribacter azotifigens. Next base: position 7,510 of record NZ_JBLQTA010000027.1, read on the forward strand.
CGAGATCATCATGGCCGGCAATTATGCCGCCGACTATACCGGCTTCATCGCGGACCCCGCTCATGAGGATCAGGCGGTCGCCGGCTTCGCCGCCTACCTGAAGCGCGAAAATTGGACCGAAATCAAGTTCGACTATTTCGGGGGCCCTCCCTCCCGGAGGATAGCCCTGATCAAGGCCTTGCAGGGACCAGAAGTGATGTTCCGCGACAGCAAACGCTCAAGTCCGCAGAACATCGACAACTGCATCTGCCCCGTCATCGCCTTGCCCGAGACCTGGGACGGCTATCTCGAACAGCACATGAGTGCCCAGACCCGGCAGAAGTTGCGGCGCTTCCTGCGCAAGGTGGAAAGCGACCCGGCCTATCGGATCACCTGGGCGACGGCCGAGACGATCGATCGCGACCTCGACATCCTCTTCGATTTCTGGCGTATCCGCTGGGAGCCCCAGAAGGGCGCCGACATGACGAAGCGGCTCATCAAGGCCTCGCGCGAGATGCTGATGGACTGCTTTGCCGACGGCAATCTCGACGTGCCGGTGCTCTGGTACGAGGACCGCCCGCTCGGTGCACTCGCAAACATCATCGACCGCCAGAAGAAGGCCGTCCTCTTCTACATCACGGGCCGCGACGAAGAGTGGAAGCTGCCCTCGCCGGGCCTCGTGCTCCATGGCACCTGCATCCGGCGGGCGATCGGCGAAGGCTTCCGCTTCTACGACTTCCTGCGCGGCAACGAACCCTACAAGTACATGTTCGGCGTCGAGGAACGGCCGATCAGTTGCACGCTCTTTCGCACCCGCGACGGCCGCAATCTCGGCGGCGTCCTCAATCCGCGCAGCATCCGCCATGTCTACGAGATGTCGCTCGATCATTATCTCAAGGGAAAGAAGGCCGATGCCGAGATCGGCTTCCGGCAGATCCTGCAATCGGCACCGGCTCATCGCGGGGCGGAGTTCGGGCTTGCCAACCTGATGTTCGAAAAGGGTGACCTCGCTGCGGCAGAGACCTGCTATCGTGCTCTCGTGCCACGGCTTGCCGATCCCGCGCCGGTGCTCGTGCGCCTGGGCGACGTGCTGCTCGCAACCAGGCGCAATGGCGAAGCGGCCGAAACCTTCCGCGACATCTGCCGGAAGGCGCCGGGTCATCGAGAGGCGCGGTACAAATGGGCCGTCGCGCTCGTCGCCGAGAAGCGCTTCAATGACGCCGCGACCATTCTCGAACCGCTCGTCGCGCTGCCGTCGGCAGACGACAGCGATCGACGCTACGCCGAAAAGGCCCGTGCCCTCATCCTGCGGATCGCACCGGCACTGACGCCAACGGCGCCCCGGATGTTCAAGGTGGCAAGGCCGGCCTTCCCGGGCCCCGAGGTGTTTTCGCAGTCCGCGGTTTCGCTTCCCGTCTGAGCACCGTCCCCGCGGCTTCTCACGTTCAGTTGCCGAGGATCGCCGGCAGGCGCAGGCCCTTGTCCCGGGCGCAGTCGAGCGCGATCTCGTAGCCGGCATCGGCGTGGCGCATGACGCCGGTCGCCGGGTCGTTCCACAGCACGCGGCCGATGCGTCGGGCGGCGTCCTCGGTGCCGTCGCAGCAGATCACCATGCCCGAATGCTGGGAAAAGCCCATGCCGACGCCGCCGCCGTGATGCAGCGAGACCCAGGTCGCGCCCGAGGCGCAGTTGAGCAGCGCGTTGAGCAACGGCCAGTCGGACACAGCATCGGAGCCGTCCTTCATCGCCTCGGTCTCGCGGTTCGGCGAGGCGACGGAGCCGGAATCGAGATGGTCGCGGCCGATCACGATCGGAGCCTTCAACTCCCCTGTTCTCACCATCTCGTTGAAGGCGAGGCCGAGCTTGTGGCGGTCGCCGAGCCCGACCCAGCAGATGCGCGCCGGCAGGCCCTGAAAGGCGATGCGCTCGCGCGCCATGTCGAGCCAGTTGTGCAGGTGGGCATTGTCGGGCAACAGTTCCTTGACCTTGGCGTCGGTCCGGTAGATGTCCTCCGGATCGCCGGAAAGGGCGGCCCAGCGGAACGGGCCGATGCCACGGCAGAAGAGCGGGCGGATATAGGCCGGCACGAAGCCGGGGAAGGCGAAGGCGTTTTCCAGCCCTTCCTCCTGTGCCACTTGGCGAATGTTGTTGCCGTAGTCGAGCGTCGGCACGCCCATGTTCCAGAAGTTGACCATGGCCTCGACATGCACCCGCATGGAGGCGCGCGCCGCCCTTTCCACCGCCTTCGGGTCGCTCTCCTGCTTGGCGCGCCATTCGGCGACCGTCCAGCCGACCGGCAGATAACCGTGCAGCGGGTCGTGGGCGGAGGTCTGGTCGGTGACAATGTCCGGCTTGACGCCGCGTCGCACGAGTTCGGCGAATATCTCCGCGGCATTGCCGATGAGGCCGACCGACTTCGCCTCGCCGGCATGGGTCCATTCCGCGATCATCGCGAGTGCGTCATCGAGCGTATAGGCCTTGGCGTCGAGATAGCGGGTGCGCAGGCGGAAGTCGACGCGGGTCTCGTCGCACTCGACGGCGAGGCAGCAGGCGCCGGCCATGACGGCGGCGAGGGGCTGTGCGCCGCCCATGCCGCCGAGGCCGCCGGTCAGGATCCACTTGCCCTTGAGATTGCCGTCGTAGTGCTGGCGGCCGGCTTCCGCGAAGGTCTCGTAGGTGCCCTGCACGATGCCCTGCGTGCCGATATAGATCCACGAGCCCGCCGTCATCTGGCCGTACATGGCGAGCCCCTTGCGGTCGAGCTCGTTGAAGTGTTCCCAGGTCGCCCAGTGCGGCACGAGGTTCGAATTGGCGATCAGTACGCGCGGCGCGTCCTTGTGCGTCCGGAACACGCCGACCGGCTTTCCGGACTGGACAAGCAGCGTCTCGTCCTCTTCGAGCGTCTTTAAGGTCGCGACGATGCGGTCGAAATCGTCCCAGGTGCGCGCCGCCCGGCCGATGCCGCCGTAGACCACCAGTTCGTGCGGCCGTTCGGCCACCTCCGGATCGAGATTGTTCATCAGCATCCGGAGCGGCGCCTCGGTCATCCAGCTCCTCGTGCTGAGTTCCGAACCGCGTGGCGCACGGACTTCGCGAACGTTGTGGCGTGGGTCGGTCATGACGTTCTCCTCAGGGTCTCAGGTCGAGCGCAATCGCTGCGATCCGCTCCAGAATGGTCTTGAGATGGAGGCGCAGCCTCGCCGCCTTCCCGGTGTCGTAGGCATACGGCGGCGTCTCGGTGGCGAGATGGGTGATCTGCGCGAGTTCCATCTGGATCGCGTGCAGGCCGGTTTCCGGCCGTCCGTAGTGGCGGGTCGTCCAGCCGCCCTTGAAGCGGCCGTTGACGACATGGGCGTAGCCTGCGGCGGCGGCGGCGACCTCGAATGCAGCCGCCTCGAAACGCGGATCGCAGGTCCGGCCCATGTCGGTTCCGATGTTGAAATCCGGAAGCCTTCCCTCAAAGAGGAAGGGGATATGCGAACGGATCGAATGGCAGTCGTAGACGACCGCAACCCCATGGATCGCCTTCACCCGTTCGATCTCGGCCGCAAGCGCCGCATGGTAGGGCGTGTGAAATTCGGCCAGACGGCGAGCGACATCATCCTCGGTCGGCTCCTGCCCAGTGTTCCAGATCGGCTTGCCGTCGAAATCGGTCTCGGGCACGAGGCCGGTGGTGTTCTGGCCGGGATAGAGGCTGACGCCCTCCGGGTCACGGTTGGCGTCGATCACGTAACGGTGGAAGGTCGCCCGCACCGTCGTCGCGTCGGCCAAGAGGCCGGCGTAGAGCTCGTGGATGTGCCAGTCGGTATCGGCGAGCAGCCGTCCGTTGTCGTTCAGGCGTGCCCGGATATCGGCGGGAACGTCGGTGCCTGTATGGGGAAAGGCGAGAATGACCGGTGAGCTGCCGCGGGTGAGTTCGAAGGCGGCCATCTCACGCCTCCAGTTCCGGAAGAATGCCGGGGGAAACGGAGGCGTTGAGGGTGCCACCAGCCACCAGTGCCGCCGCGGCGGCGAGGTCCGGTGCCATAAAGCGGTCCTCGTCGAGTGCCCGGACCACGGCCCGCAGCGTTGCGATAGCTTTCAGGAGTTCCGGGCTGGTCGTCAGCGGTGCGCGGAACTCCACGCCCTGTGCCGCCGCCAGAAGCTCGATGCCGACGATGGCGAAGAGGTTTTCGGTCATCTGCAACAGGCGCCGGGCGCCGTGGCAGGCCATGGAGACATGGTCTTCCTGGTTGGCCGAGGTGGGCGTCGAATCGACCGAAGCCGGATGCGACATCTGCTTGTTCTCGCTCATCAGCGCGGCGGACGTCACCTCGGCGATCATCAGCCCGGAATTGAGGCCGGGCTTTCTGGCCAGGAATGCGGGCAATCCGTAGGAGAGCGCGGGATCGACCAGAAGGGCGATGCGGCGCTGCGAGATCGCGCCGATTTCACAGACGGCTATGGCGATCTGGTCGGCGGCAAAGGCGACCGGCTCGGCGTGGAAATTGCCGCCGGAGACGACGCTGTCGTCGGAAAGCACCAGCGGATTGTCGGTGACCGCATTGGCCTCGATTTCGAGTGTACGGCCGGCCATGCGCAGGAGATCGAGGCAGGCGCCGTCGACCTGCGGCTGGCAGCGGATGCAATAGGGGTCCTGTACACGCTCGTCGCCGTCGATGTGGCTCTGACGGATCATCGAGCCGGCAAGCAGCCCACGGAGGGCTGCCGCAGTGTCGATCTGGCCCTTGTGGCCGCGTAGCGTGTGGATGTCGGCGGCAAAGGGAGCGGACGAGCCCATCGCGGCATCGGTCGAGAGCGCGCCGGTGATCAGCGCCGACTGGGCGGCCCGGTGCGCCCGGAAAAGTCCGGCGAGCGCGAGCGCCGTCGAGGCCTGGGTGCCGTTGATGAGGGCGAGGCCCTCCTTGGCGGCGAGCACGACCGGGGCAAGCGCCGCCTTTTCGAGAGCGACGCGGCCGGGAAGCCGGACACCTTCGAAGAAGGCGTCGCCTTCGCCCATCATCACGGCGGCGAGATGGGCGAGCGGAGCGAGATCGCCGGAGGCGCCGACCGAACCCTTTTCCGGGATGACCGGCGTCACGCGCCGCTCCAGCATGGCCTCGATGAGGCGGATTAGCTCCAGCCGGACGCCGGATGCGCCGCGCCCGAGCGAGATCAGTTTCAGCGCCATGATCAGTCGGACGATGTTTTCCGGCAGGGGTGCACCGACGCCACAGCAGTGCGAGAGGATGAGGTTGCGCTGGAGGGTCGCCGTATCGGCCGCATCGATCTTGATCGAGGCGAGTTTGCCGAAGCCGGTATTGACGCCGTAGACCGGTTCGTTGCCGGCCGCGATCGCGGCAATCCGGGCCGCGGCTCTCTCGATGGCCTGATCGAAGCAGTGGTCCAGAATAGCAGCCTCGCCGGTCCAGTAGATCGTGGCGAGATGCGAGAGGGTGACGCTACCGGGATGAAGGGTGATGGTCATGGGCGGCTTCCAGTGCTGGAGTCTGGTGACGGGCGTTGTTTCGGGGTCTCCATGCTGATCCACAGGACAGATGAGAAAAGGCGGCGACAACACCGCGGAACGCGGTCGCTCATCACTCGCCCCTCCAGACGCGTCGGTGCAGGGGGGTGAAGCCCATGCGGTAGACGAGTTCGGCCGGCTCCCCGATGTCCCAGAGGCAGAAATCGGCCGATTTCCCGACCTCGAGCGTTCCGATCTCTCCGATCCTGCCGAGCGCGCGCGCCGCTTCGCGCGTCACACCGGCGAGGCATTCCGTGACCGTCAGCCCGAAGAGGGTCGCGCCCATGTTCATGGTGAGGAGCAGCGAGGTGAGCGGCGAGGTGCCCGGATTGTTGTCGGTTGCGAGTGCCATCGGCACGCCGTGCTTGCGGAAGAGACCGACCGGCGGCTTTTGCGTTTCGCGCAGGAAGTAGAAGGCGCCGGGAAGGAGAACGGCGACGGTTCCGGCCTTCGCCATCGCAATCGCGCCGGCCTCGTCGGTATATTCGAGGTGATCGGCCGAGAGTGCGGCGCAAGACGCTGCGAGCGCCGCACCGGAAAGGTTCGAGAGCTGGTCGGCGTGGAGCTTGACCGGCAGACCGAGCGTTTTGGCCGCGTCGAAGACGAGGCGGATCTCGTCCGACGAAAAGGCGATCCCTTCGCAGAAGCCGTCGACGGCATCCACGAGGCCCTCGGCCTGTGCAGCCCGCATGCCGGGGATCACAACGTCGCGGATGAAGTCGCGGTTGCGGCCCCTGTACTCGGCCGGTGTCGCGTGGGCCCCGAGATAGGTGGTCGTGATCGATACCGGTCGCAGGCTGGCGAGCCTGCGCGCCGCCCGCAGCATCTTCAACTCGTCATCGACGGTAAGACCGTAGCCGGACTTGATCTCGACAGTCGTGACGCCTTCCGCAATCAGCGCGTCGAGGCGCGGCAGGGTCTCTCGGACGAGATCGTCCTCGCTTGCCGCACGAACCTTGCCGACCGACGAGACGATGCCGCCGCCGGCTCGCGCGATCTCGTGGTAGCTCGCCCCGGCAAGCCGCATCTGGAACTCGTTCGCGCGGTTGCCGGCATGGACGAGATGGGTGTGGCAGTCGACGAGGCCGGGCGTGATCCAGCGCTGTTCGCAATCGACAACATCGGAGGAGGCGATGAGTGCGGATGGAAGGTCGGCGGCCGATCCCGCATAGGCGATGCGTCCGTCGCGGACGACGAGGGCGGCATCTTCGACGATGCCGAGGGCGGAACGTCTCGGATCGAGCGTCGCAAGCCGCGCATTGGTCCAGACGCGAACCGGCAATGCCATGTCGTTCCTCCTCCTCGACGGTGTTGCGTAACGCCCGTTTCCAGAATATGTATATACTTAATCGAGAATGATGCAAGACGAAAAGCGATCGACGAGGGAGGATGGGCCGATGGCCTCGATACATGCGAAGCTGGCGCTCCTGCCGGACGGCTGGACGAGTGATGTCCGGATCGGCTTCAGGGGGCGCGAGATCGATACGGTCGAGCCGGGCACCGAAGCCGGCCATGACGACGAACGTCATGACGTCCTTCTTCCGGCGATGGCCAATCTTCACAGCCATGCCTTCCAGCGCGGCATGGCCGGACTTGCCGAGACACGCGGGCCGGCGGAAGACAATTTTTGGAGCTGGCGAACGGTGATGTACAAGTTCGCCCTTACGATGAATCCGGACCAGATGCAGGCGATCGCGGCGCAGCTCTATGTCGAGATACTGGAGGCGGGGTTTTCGCGCGTCGGCGAGTTCCACTATCTCCACCACGACAGGGACGGCAGGCCCTTTGCCGACATCGCCGAGATGGCGGCCCGCATCGTCGCCGCGGCGGAGGAGACCGGGATCGGTCTCACCCTTTTGCCCGTCTTCTATGCCCATTCGAATTTCGGCGGGCTTGCCCCGACCGACGGTCAACGGCGCTTCATCTGCGATCTCGATTCCTTCGGACGTCTCCTCGACGGTGCGAGAGGCGCGGCAGCCCCGCTGCCGGGCGCGATCACCGGCATTGCACCGCACAGCCTGCGTGCCGTCACGCCCGACGAGCTTGCCGCCCTGACGACGCTCGCTTCCGAAGGGCCGATCCATATCCATGCGGCGGAGCAGGTGAACGAAGTGGAGGATTGCGTCGCCGCGCTCCGAAGGCGCCCCGTCGAATGGCTGCTGGAGAATGCCGGCGTGGACGGGCGCTGGTGCCTGATCCACGCAACCCACATGACGGCGGAAGAGGCGCGAGAGCTCGCCCGCTCCGGCGCCGTCGCAGGCCTCTGTCCGGTCACCGAGGCCAATCTCGGCGACGGCTTCTTCGAGGCGGAAACATATTTGGCGAATGCCGGCGCATTCGGCGTCGGCTCCGATTCCAACGTTCTGATCGGCATTCGCGACGAGTTGCGGCAGCTCGAATATGCACAGCGTCTGGCAAGACGCGCCCGCAATGTCGTCGCCATCCCCGGCGGGTCGACCGGGCGGCGCCTCTTCGACGCGGCGATTGCAGGCGGTGCACAGGCGCTTGGGGTCCGCTCGGGCCTGGCTGCCGGAGCGCCGGCGGACATGATGACGCTCGATCGTTCCGCCGCCCCTTACGTCGATGCAGACCAGATCCTCGATCACTTCATCTTCGCGGCCGGTATCCGCGTCGGTTCGGTCTGGGCGGGGGGCCGGAAACTCGTCGACGGCGGGCGGCATTTCCGCCGCGAGGAGATCGACGCGCGATTCCGGCGTGTGATGACGGAGCTCGTCTCGGCCTGAAGCGGTGACGCTCGGTCGAGATTCCGTTTCAGTCCGGCCGATGGCTGCGCTAAATGAGGGCGACCATGCAAGCGGGGACGGGCGAACAGTGACGACGAAGACCGGTTCAGGCAAGGAAGGGACCTTGCACCAGCGCATCCTGCGCGACATCGAGAGCCGGATTCTCAGCGGCGAATGGCCGCCGGGGCATCATATTCCCTTCGAGGTCGACCTCGCGACCGAATATGATTGCTCCCGTATGACGGTCAACAAGGTGATGACTGAGCTTGCCAAGGCTGGTCTCGTCGAGCGGCACAGGAAGGCCGGCAGTTTCGTCCGCCAGCCGCAGGTGCAGTCGGCGGTGCTGGAAATCCACGACATCGAGGCTGAGGTGAAATCGCTCGGCCTCGCCTATGCCTTCACCCTCGTTCGCAAAACCGAGCGCCTCGCGACCGCCGATGATCGCCGCCTGCTCGAGGCCTCGGAGGGCGCCTCGGTGGCGGAGGTTCTCTGCGTTCACTTCGCTGGAGCGCGCCCCTTCTGTATCGAGGAGCGCCTCATCAACCTCGCCGTCGTGCCAGAAGCCTCGGGCTCGGATTTTGCCGGAATGCCGCCCGGACGTTGGCTGTTGCGCGAGCTACCCTGGACGACGGCGGAACACCGGATCAGTGCGGTCTCCGCGGAGGTCGAAACCGCCCGCATGCTGCGGATAGCGAAGGGTGCGGCCTGCCTGGTGATCGAGCGACGGACATGGAGCGGGCTGGGACCTGTCACCTGGGTCCGCTTCACCTATCCCGGAGAGAGCCACGCGCTCGTCGCCCGGTTCACACCCGCCTCCAATCCGCCGGAACGCTCCTGAGGTTGTGTACGGCGTTATGGCCGCTTATCCCGGTGAACGGCGGGCGTGTCGATCGGGTCCGATCGACGCGTGCCTTTTCCGCCGCCAGGGACGTCACCGGGCTTGGTCGGACCGTCTCATGGAATACGTCGCTGAAGCGGCTGATCGCTCCTAAGAGCGGACCGAGGTAGACCTACCGTTCTGCGACCGCGGCCGCGGCGTTCTGGAGGCGTCCTCTTCGCGAGGGAGGCGACTGGTGCTAAGCTGACCAATATCGCAGCTGGGGACCATGATCTCCTGGATCCTGCACAAGACGGCCTCAAACGGTGACGGCACAGAAAGTGTTTTCCTCACCGCCGGTGTGGCGCACCGATAGACAAAACCGGGCACTTCTACTGGCATCGCAAGTCTTGCTGTCTTTAGTGCAGATCCCTCGAATTCACGTATCGAGGCGACAGGTTGGCAGACCGACTTGAAGGCGCCAGGGTACTTGACTCAAGGGGACATGGCTCTGGCCGCGAGATGTTCGCCGGGCGAGGGAGGAGAGAGGCAGTCATGACTGATGCTGTGGAACGTCACTATAGCGGCGGCGGCGACTTGGCCGCGGTCATCGCTGAGCACCTTCGCAGGGCCGGCAAGGACATGGGCAAGCTCACAACGGCTGATCTCGGGACTGTCGACGAGTTTCACATCGGTGGTCGCAAGGTGACGCTCGAACTGGCCGGATTGATGAAACTCGACGCCTCCTCTCGTGTGCTCGATATCGGCAGTGGGCTCGGGGGCCCGGCGCGAACGCTTGCCGAGACCTTCGGTTGTCATGTGACGGGCATAGACCTCACCCAGGCGTTCTGCGATGCCGCGACGACACTTAGCAGCTGGGTCGGTCTCTCGGACCTGGTCGATTTCCGGCAGGGTGATGCGACCAGCCTTCCGTTCGACGATAATCTATTCGACGCCGCAATCACCATGCACGTGGCCATGAATATCGCTGCAAAGGACGCGATGTATGCGGAAGCAAGGCGCGTATTGAAGCCCGGCAGCCGCTTCGTCGCCTATGATGTCCTTCAGGGTGAAGGCGGCGAGGTGATATATCCGGTACCCTGGGCGCGAGAGCGCTCCATCAGCCATCTGGCGACGACCGACGCTATGACATCGCACCTGTCCAATGCGGGTTTCAGAATCGAGAGGATCGAGGACTCGACTGAAGCCAGCGAGCGTTGGTTCGAGGAACTGGCTGCGCGCCTTGCAGGCTCGGCGCCGGCCGTAACTTTCCAGAGCTTTCTCGGAAATGACTTCGCGACGATGGCGCGAAATCAGTTGGTCAATTTGCGGGAGCGTCGAATTCGCACGGTCGCCTACGTTTGCGAGGCCTGAACGGGGTCAATCTGAGGTCGCAACAGCGAAGGCCGTCCGATGATCGTCGTCGACGGCACGGCGTGAGCGGTGAGACCGGGTGCAGGTCGTGTCGCCTGCGGAGAAACGGAATGGCCGGTCGGATGAAGCCCGGACCTTTTGAGGCATCAAGCCGTCTGCCGTCCCGCCTTGGCCTTGCAGCAAACGATAAACGGGTCGCCGGCGGCACAGATCCGGGAAGATCATCGCTTCGCTGACGTATCGATCTTCTCGGCAAGCCAGATCTTGATCAGAGACTGGTACGGCACGTCACGCTTGCCGGCGGCGATCTTGATCTGTTCCAGCAGAGAATTGGGAAGACGCAGCGAGATCGACGTGGATGACGGTTTCAGGTTCGGCAGGCGCACCTTCGCCGCCTTGCTCCAGTCGACTTGATCGGCGGAGTCGTGGTGTTCCCAATACGTCCGCTCCTCGGCTTCGGTACTGAAGTGCGGCACGGGCTCAGGCTTCCTGCTCATAATAGCTCCGCTCCTTTCGGCTCATATCCCGGGCGGAAATCATCCGAATTCTCGGTTCTTCTGCCCGCAGCGTGAAGGTAATATGGAGCAACCTTCCGTCATCGGTGCGACCGAGCGCGTGAATTCGCTGCTCGCCCAGACTGTGTCTGGGATCGGGGACCATCAGCAGAGGTTCGTTGAAAAACACCTGCTCCGCTTCGTTCTGGCTGACGTCGTGCTCGTAGGCATTCTTGCGGGCGTTTCCCTCGTCCCACTCGAACCCGACGATCCGTTCCCAATCAATCATAGATGTATATTGTTATAATATACGCTCCATGCAAGATCGGAGTCGGAGGAACGAAGAGGAAGTGCTCAGCGCCACTCGTGCAGTTTCTCGCCCTTGAGCGGCCGCGTGGTGGTGAGCGGCAGGCTGCCGCCGGCGCGGTCCGCATAGGCCATGGCGTCGGTCTCGTCGTTGAAGCCGATGAAGATCATCGACAGCGACAGAGACTTCGGCGCGCCCTTCTTGCGATAGGAGAGTTTCACCGCGCAATGCGGGAAGGCCTCGTCCAGCACGACGCCGTCGGGCAGCGCATCGGCGAGCGCCAGATGGGCGCCTAGCGCGAGGAAGCGGTCGATCGCGGCAAAGGCCGTCGCCTCCGGCAACTGCTTGTTTTCTGTCGCCTTCGGTGCGCGACCCCAAAACAGGCTGTCGACGACACCCTTCGCCCGCTTCGTCTTCAAGACCACCAGTCCGCCTGCTGCCACGAGCTCCAGACGGGCGTCCCAGGTCTGGAAGCGCTCCGGATGTACGCCGAGGTCGGCAATGAGCGGGCGAAGGTCGGAGATCAGGTCGGCATAGAGGGCAAGGGGCATGATCGGTCTCGATGCGTGCGGGCGGTGTGTTCGGAGCCTCCTAGCATGGCGGGGGCCGGGTGGATATGGGAGTTGGGTTGGGGAGACCAATAAGAAGGTCTACAGGAACCTGGCAAAGTCTAGCGTCATTCACTAAACCTCGCATAAATGGCTAGATCCTGTTGACGAAGTATGGCAGCCATATCTTGGCTGCGGCCAGGGCGAGGAATGCTGAGAAGGATTTTCGGCCATCCGTGGTTCGACATCTATGTCGGCGGGGCCGGCAGCACGGCCGGAAGGGCGCAAGCCTGCATGAACCGGATCACGGCCCTACAGACGGTCGTCATCCAT
>NZ_JBLQTA010000028.1:0-18064 GCF_048159625.1 Ciceribacter azotifigens
CGAGCTGATCGTTCCGATCGCGATGGAAGAAAAGCTGCGCTTCGCGATCCGCGAAGGCGGCCGCACCGTCGGCGCCGGCATCGTCGCCTCGATCATCGAGTAATAATCGAGCGAGAGGCCGAAAGCTGCCGACGCATTGAAGTGGTGCAAATGGCGCGCAAGCGCGATTTGCACGCGGCGCCGGCATCGTCGCCTCGATCATCGAGTAAGTTTCGGTTCCTTACAGGGCCGAGAGAACCCCGCCGGAAACGGCGGGGTTTTTGCGTTTATGAGGTGGAGGTTCCTCGGCCATGCGCAGGCAGGAAGGCTGCGCTGCAGGCTCGCGGCTTGCTGCAGGGCTCCCGTGATGGTAGAAAGTCGTCAGTGATTTCGCCGCGCTCGCATGGTTCGAACGCATTCGACGGCTGACAAACCACGGTTCCCGATGTGACGACAATGAGCTCCGCAGTGACGGCTGTCGCTGTTTGCCTGGCGTTCGCCTGTCCGCCTCTCGGCGCCGCGGCGCGTGCCGATGATGGCCGGCCGCTCATCTGGAACGTCTCGAAGACCGGCGATCGCGCCTTCCAGTTCCGCACCGGGATTCGCTGGTCCAGCCTGTTCTCCCCGAGCGTCGGTGCCGACACGACGATGACGGCGGCTGCGAACGGGAGGGACGGATCGCGGGAGCTGGCCTTGCGGCTGTGGGGGAGCGTCGTGCTGGGGGCAGGGGCGACCGCCTCCGGCGCGTGGCAGGTGAACGCCGACGCGGGCTATGATCCCGCGGTGGACCGGCAGGCGCTCTCGCTCTCCCAGAGCAGTCACTGGTCGGCGACGACGGCGATCGATGTTGCCGCTTCCCGCACGGTGGAGGCGAGTGCGATCGCGGGACAGTCTGTCGGTTTCGTCGCGCGGCAATCGGTGAACGTCGACTTTTCCGACATCGGCGCGTCCATACGGATGGACGGCTTCCTCGACGGACGCAGCCGTGCCGCTCACGCGAATCTGGGTGTGGAAAAGAGACTGTCGAGGGGGGTGGCGCTCTCCGCCCACCTGTCCGACCCGTTCCGCTCGACCGCAGCTACCTTCGGTGCCCGCGTCCAGCGTCAGTGGTGAGTGTGAAAGATCGCGCCGGTCTGTCGAAAAAGAAAAAACAGGCTTGCCAATCGTTTCGGCTCACCTTAAAGGAGCGCCATGCCAGCGCACAGGACGTGGTTTCAGGCCGCGTCGGTGCCGGATCTAGGGGTATAGCTCAGTTGGTAGAGCGGCGGTCTCCAAAACCGCAGGTCGGGGGTTCGAGCCCCTCTGCCCCTGCCATGTCCCTTTCGAAGAGGACGTAGAACCGCATGCCCGGGAGTTCGGGTGGGCCGGCAAAAGTTTGCATAATATCGATTTCGCTCTTGTGAAATACGGAATCGGTGTTTATGTAGGGTGAAACAGACACGCGGTGCGTGGGGCTGGCATAGTCGGCTTTACGCGCCGTAAAAGCGTGGGCAATAGATGGCATCCAAGACAAATCCGTTTGCGTTTCTGCAGCAGGTTCGCTCCGAGACGAACAAGGTGACGTGGCCTACTCGTCGCGAGACGATGATCTCCACGGCCATGGTTCTCTTTATGGTGCTTTTTGCGGCGCTGTTTTTCTTTTCGGCGGATCAGATCATCGGTTGGCTTATCGGCCTGGTGCTGAGCGTCGGCAATTAATCGGGCGGAGACGGACATGGCGGCGCGTTGGTACATCGTCCACGCTTATTCGAATTTTGAGAAGAAGGTGGCTGAATCCATTGAGGAGAAGGCCAGGCAGAAGGGGCTCGAGCATCTTTTCGAGAAGATCCTCGTGCCGACCGAGAAGGTGGTCGAAGTGCGGCGTGGCCGCAAGGTCGACAGCGAGCGCAAGTTCTTTCCGGGTTATGTCCTGGTTCGCGCCGATCTGACCGACGAAGCCTACCATCTCATCAAAAATACCCCGAAGGTGACGGGTTTCCTCGGTTCCGACAATAAGCCGGTTCCGATCCCGGACTACGAGGCCGAGCGCATCCTGGGTCAGGTCCAGGAGGGTGTCGAGCGCCCGAAGTCTTCCGTTTCCTTCGAGATCGGCGAGCAGGTTCGCGTTTCGGACGGTCCCTTCGCCTCGTTCAACGGTACCGTTCAGGATGTCGACGAAGAGCGTTCGCGCCTCAAGGTGGAAGTGTCGATCTTCGGTCGCGCCACCCCGGTCGAGCTCGAATATTCTCAGGTCGAAAAGGTCTGAGTGTCGGGGCGGTTATCCGCCCTGTTCCGCGTGGGAGGATGAAGGCCTGAAGCCGGGTCTTTCAGACGCACCACGCAACCGCAGCCGCCGATGCAAGTCGGCATTTTCGGGCCGGGCGACCGGTCCTTAAGGAAAGGCAGAGAGAAATGGCTAAGAAAGTTGCAGGCCAGCTCAAGCTGCAGGTCAAGGCAGGATCGGCAAACCCGTCCCCGCCGATCGGCCCCGCACTTGGTCAGCGTGGCATTAACATCATGGAATTCTGCAAGGCGTTCAATGCCGCCACGCAGGAAATGGAAAAGGGTATGCCGATCCCGGTCGTCATCACCTATTACCAGGACAAGTCCTTCACCTTCGCGATGAAGCAGCCGCCAGTCACGTACTGGCTGAAGAAGGAAGCGAAGATCACCTCCGGCTCGAAGACGCCGGGCAAGGGTGCGAAGGTCGGTACCATCACCAAGGCTCAGGTCCGTGCGATCGCCGAAGGCAAGATGAAGGACCTCAATGCGGCCGACGTCGAAGGCGCAATGGCGATGGTCGAGGGCTCTGCCCGCTCCATGGGCCTGGAAGTGGTAGGTTGATCATGGCTAAGCTCGCAAAGCGCATTCAGAAGATCCGCGAAGGGATCGATCCGGCGAAGCTCGTGGCCCTGCCGGAGGCAATCGCCCTCGTAAAGGAACGTGCCGTCGCCAAGTTCGACGAAACCATCGAAATCGCGATGAACCTCGGCGTCGACCCGCGTCATGCCGACCAGATGGTCCGTGGCGTCGTCAATCTGCCGAACGGCACCGGCCGCGACGTTCGCGTCGCCGTCTTTGCCCGCGGCGCCAAGGCTGACGAAGCCAAGGCAGCCGGTGCGGATATCGTCGGTGCAGAAGAACTCGTCGAGATCGTCCAGGGCGGCAAGATCGACTTCGACCGCTGCATCGCGACCCCGGACATGATGCCGCTCGTCGGCCGTCTCGGTAAGGTTCTCGGCCCGCGCGGCATGATGCCGAACCCGAAGGTCGGAACCGTCACCATGGACGTCGCCGGTGCCGTCAAGGCTTCCAAGGGCGGCGCCGTCGAGTTCCGCGTCGAGAAGGCCGGTATCGTCCATGCGGGCGTTGGCAAGGCTTCCTTTGACGCCAAGGCGCTCGAAGAAAACATCAAGGCTTTCGCTGACGCCGTCATCAAGGCGAAGCCCGCCGGCGCGAAGGGTAACTACGTCAAGCGCGTAGCGATCTCCTCGACCATGGGCCCGGGCGTCAAGATCGACCCGTCGTCGGTCACCGCGGCCTAAGAATTCTTCCGGAGCCGCGAGGCTCCGGAAAACAGTGATTTCCGGCCCGGAAGGGCCGGGAATTTCCGGGGAAACCCGGAACTCCTGTCCGAGATTGCAGGCGGCTTTGGCCTTAATCGTCATGGTCTGCATGAGACGGGTAAGACCCGGATTTGGAAAGACACCTCGTGTCTTGAAAGAGTCGGTTCGAGCCTAGTGTGCCTTGTGCCTGGAGCCAGACGGCGACAGTGCGAGGGGACAGGATCCTCAAGCGTCGCTTGGGGTCCGATCAGAAGGATCCCTTGAGGCAAAGGCAAACCGGCAGGGTCCGAGACATCGGTCCTGCCAACTGGAGACAGACAGTGGAAAGAGCGGAAAAACGCGAATTCGTCACGGAGCTGAACGAAGTCTTCAAGGCTTCCGGTTCGGTTGTCGTGGCCCACTATGCTGGTGTCACAGTCGCGCAGATGAACGACTTCCGTTCGAAGATGCGCGCTGCTGGCGGCACCGTCAAAGTCGCGAAGAACCGTCTGGCCAAGATCGCTCTTCAGGGTACGGAGTCGGAAGGGATCTCTGATCTCTTCAAGGGTCAGACGCTGATCGCATACAGCGAAGACCCGATTGTGGCTCCGAAGGTCGTCATGGATTTCGCCAAGACCAACGACAAGCTCGTTGTTCTGGGCGGCGCCATGGGGGCAACCGCTCTCAATGCGGATGCAGTCAAGTCGCTCGCGACCCTGCCTTCGCTGGACGAGCTGCGTGCGAAGCTGCTGGGCCTCCTCAACGCCCCGGCTACCCGCATCGCTACGGTTGTCGCAGCACCGGCAAGCCAGCTTGCCCGCGTGTTCTCGGCCTACGCCAAGAAGGACGAAGCCGCCTAAGGTGGTTTTTCGCTGTTAATATCGAACCAGTTCGAACCGAACAAAAGGAACTAGTAAAATGGCTGATCTCGCAAAGATCGTTGAAGACCTCTCCTCGCTGACCGTTCTGGAAGCTGCTGAGCTTTCCAAGATGCTCGAAGAAAAGTGGGGCGTTTCCGCTGCTGCTCCGGTAGCCGTTGCTGCCGTTGCCGGCGGTGCTGCCGGTGGCGCTGCTGCCGCTGAAGAAGAAAAGACCGAATTCGACGTCATCCTCGTCGATGCCGGCGCCAACAAGATCAACGTCATCAAGGAAGTCCGCGGCATCACCGGCCTCGGCCTCAAGGAAGCCAAGGACCTGGTCGAAGGCGCTCCGAAGCCGGTCAAGGAAGGCGTATCCAAGGGCGAAGCTGCTGACCTCAAGAAGAAGCTTGAGGAAGCCGGCGCCAAGGTCGACGTCAAGTAATATCGGAACAGCTTGTGGGAGAGGACGTTTTGTCCTCTCCCATTCGCCGTTTCTCAAGAACAGATTACCCAAAAGCCCGTCAAAACGGCTTTTGGGTAATGGGTTCTTCAAGAGGATGGTTCCAATCCGACCCGTCAGGCAATCCGGCCGGCCGTTCGGAGATAGGAACGAGGTTGAACGTTTCCCATTGATTGACGGACCTGAATGGCCAGCAGGTTCCGTCTGTTGCAGGCCCGGATGCACAAATTGACAAGGAGCGACGATGGCTCAGACCCTTTCCTTTAATGGTCGCAGGCGCGTACGCAAGTTTTTTGGAAAAATTCCAGAAGTCGCGGAAATGCCGAACCTCATCGAGGTTCAGAAGGCTTCTTATGACCAGTTCCTCATGGTCGACGAACCCCAAGGGGGGCGTCCCGACGAGGGGCTTCAAGCCGTTTTCAAGTCCGTCTTCCCGATCACCGACTTCTCGGGCGCGTCGATGCTCGAATTCGTGTCCTACGAATTCGAACCGCCGAAGTTCGACGTCGACGAATGCCGCCAGCGTGACCTGACCTACGCAGCGCCGCTCAAGGTGACGCTGCGTCTCATCGTGTTCGATATCGACGAGGATACCGGCGCCCGCTCGATCAAGGACATCAAGGAACAGTCGGTCTACATGGGCGACATGCCTTTGATGACCAACAACGGTACCTTCATCGTCAACGGTACCGAGCGCGTCATCGTTTCCCAGATGCACCGTTCTCCGGGCGTTTTCTTCGATCACGACAAGGGCAAGAGCCATTCGTCGGGCAAGCTGCTGTTTGCCGCCCGCGTGATCCCGTATCGCGGTTCCTGGCTCGACATCGAGTTCGACGCCAAGGACATCGTTCACGCACGTATCGACCGCCGCCGCAAGATTCCCGTGACGTCGCTCCTGATGGCGCTCGGCATGGACGGCGAAGAGATCCTGTCGACCTTCTACTCGAAGTCCGTCTACCAGCGTGACGCCGACGGCTGGCGCGTTCCCTTCAGCCCGGAAACGCTGAAGGGTGCCAAGGCCATCTCCGACATGATCGACGCCGACACCGGCGAAGTCGTGGTCGAGGGTGGCAAGAAGCTCACCCCGCGCCTGCTGCGGCAGTTGCAGGACAAGGGCCTGAAGGCCCTCAGGGCCACCGACGACGATCTCTACGGCAACTACCTCGCTGAAGACATGGTCAACATGGCAACCGGCGAGATCTATCTCGAAGCCGGTGACGAGATCGACGAGAAGTCGCTGCAGGTGATCCTGGATTCCGGCTTCGACGAGATCCCGGTTCTCGGCATCGACCACATCAACGTCGGCGCCTATATCCGCAACACGCTTTCCGCCGACAAGAACGAGAACCGCCAGGACGCTCTGTTCGACATCTACCGCGTCATGCGTCCGGGTGAACCGCCGACCATGGAATCGGCCGAAGCCATGTTCCAGTCGCTGTTCTTCGACGCCGAGCGCTACGACCTGTCGGCCGTCGGTCGCGTCAAGATGAACATGCGTCTCGACCTCGACTGCCCGGATACGGTGCGCGTCCTGCGCAAGGACGATATCCTGGCCGTCGTCAAGATGCTGGTCGAACTGCGTGACGGCAAGGGCGAGATCGACGACATCGACAACCTCGGCAACCGTCGCGTTCGCTCCGTCGGCGAACTGATGGAGAACCAGTACCGTCTCGGCCTGCTCCGCATGGAGCGCGCGATCAAGGAACGCATGTCCTCGATCGAGATCGACACGGTCATGCCGCAGGATCTGATCAACGCCAAGCCGGCTGCCGCCGCCGTTCGCGAATTCTTCGGCTCCTCGCAGCTGTCGCAGTTCATGGACCAGGTGAACCCGCTCTCGGAAATCACCCACAAGCGCCGTCTCTCGGCTCTTGGCCCGGGTGGTCTGACCCGCGAGCGCGCCGGCTTCGAAGTCCGCGACGTTCATCCGACGCACTACGGCCGTATCTGCCCGATCGAAACGCCGGAAGGTCCGAACATCGGTCTGATCAACTCGCTCGCCACCTTCGCCCGCGTCAACAAGTACGGCTTCATCGAAAGCCCGTACCGCAAGATCGTCGACGGCAAGGTGACCAACGAGGTCGTCTATCTGTCGGCCATGGAAGAGGCGAAGTACTACGTCGCCCAGGCAAACTCCGAGATGACCGCCGACGGCGCCTTCGTCGAAGAGTTCGTCGTTTGCCGTCACGCCGGCGAAGTTATGCTGGCGCCGCGCGACACCATCAACCTGATGGACGTCTCGCCGAAGCAGCTCGTCTCGGTCGCGGCCGCGCTCATTCCGTTCCTGGAAAACGACGACGCGAACCGTGCTCTCATGGGCTCGAACATGCAGCGTCAGGCCGTGCCGCTTCTGCGTGCGGAAGCACCGTTCGTCGGCACCGGCATGGAGCCGATCGTCGCGCGTGACTCCGGTGCTGCGATCGCTGCTCGCCGCGGCGGCGTGGTCGACCAGGTCGATGCGACCCGTATCGTTATCCGCGCCACGGAAGACCTCGATCCGTCCAAGTCGGGCGTCGACATCTACCGCCTGATGAAGTTCCAGCGTTCGAACCAGAACACCTGCGTCAACCAGCGTCCGCTGGTCACCGTCGGTGACGTGCTCAACAAGGGCGACATCATTGCGGACGGTCCGTCGACCGATCTCGGCGACCTGGCGCTCGGCCGCAACGCGCTCGTCGCGTTCATGCCTTGGAACGGCTACAACTATGAGGACTCGATCCTCATGTCCGAGCGCATCGTGAGCGAAGACGTCTTCACCTCGATCCACATCGAGGAGTTCGAGGTCATGGCCCGCGACACCAAGCTGGGTCCGGAAGAAATCACCCGCGATATTCCGAACGTTTCCGAAGAAGCGCTGCGCAACCTCGATGAAGCCGGTATCGTCTACATCGGTGCAGAGGTTCAGCCGGGTGACATCCTGGTCGGCAAGATCACGCCGAAGGGCGAAAGCCCGATGACGCCGGAAGAAAAGCTTCTGCGCGCCATCTTCGGCGAGAAGGCGTCCGACGTCCGCGACACCTCCATGCGCATGCCACCGGGCACGTTCGGCACCGTCGTCGAAGTTCGCGTCTTCAACCGCCACGGCGTGGAGAAGGACGAGCGCGCGATGGCGATCGAGCGCGAGGAAATCGAGCGTCTCGCGAAGGACCGCGACGACGAACAGGCGATCCTCGACCGCAACGTCTACGGTCGTCTGCTCGACATGCTGCGCGGCCAGGCGTCGATCGCCGGTCCAAAGGGCTTCAAGAAGGGCGTCGAGCTCTCCAACGCCGTCGTCTCGGAATATCCGCGTTCGCAGTGGTGGATGTTCGCCGTCGAGAACGAGAAGGTCCAGGGCGAAATCGAAGCGTTGCGTGCCCAGTACGACGAATCCAAGTCGCGCCTCGAACAGCGCTTCATGGACAAGGTCGAGAAGGTCCAGCGCGGCGACGAAATGCCTCCGGGCGTCATGAAGATGGTCAAGGTCTTCGTCGCTGTGAAGCGCAAGATCCAGCCGGGCGACAAGATGGCCGGCCGTCACGGCAACAAGGGTGTCGTCTCGCGCATCGTTCCGGTCGAGGACATGCCGTTCCTCGAAGACGGTACGCATGTCGACATCGTCCTGAACCCGCTCGGCGTGCCTTCGCGCATGAACGTCGGCCAGATTCTCGAAACGCACCTTGCCTGGGCTTGCGCCGGCATGGGCAGGAAGATCGGCCAGATGCTCGAGGACTATCGCAAGCACCTCGACATCACCGACCTCCGCAAGGAGCTGACGGACGTCTACGCCTCCGAAGCCCATGACGAAGTGAAGAACTTCGACGATGCGTCGCTGGTCAAGCTCGCCGAGGAAGCCAAGCGCGGTGTCTCCATCGCGACCCCGGTCTTCGACGGGGCGCATGAAAGCGATGTTGCCTCGATGCTGAAGCGTGCGGGTCTCGACCCGTCGGGTCAGTCGGTCCTGTACGACGGCCGTACCGGTGAAGCCTTCGACCGCAAGGTCACTGTCGGCTACATGTACATGATCAAGCTGAACCACCTGGTCGACGACAAGATCCACGCTCGCTCGATCGGTCCGTACTCGCTCGTCACCCAGCAGCCGCTGGGCGGCAAGGCGCAGTTCGGCGGTCAGCGCTTCGGGGAAATGGAAGTCTGGGCGCTCGAAGCCTACGGTGCTGCATACACCCTGCAGGAAATGCTCACCGTCAAGTCGGACGACGTCGCGGGCCGCACCAAGGTCTACGAAGCGATCGTGCGCGGCGACGACACCTTCGAGGCCGGCATTCCCGAGAGCTTCAACGTTCTCGTCAAGGAAATGCGCTCGCTTGGTCTCTCCGTCGAACTCGAGAACTCGAAGGTCGGCCCCGAGGACGCGAGCCAGCTTCCGGACGCCGCCGAGTAACAGGTTGACAAGGGCGTGCGTGGCGAAGGCTGCGCACGCCATCCCCTCCCGGGACAGCCGTTCCGGATCTGGCCGGGGCAGGGGAGTTTCGCCGCATTTCGCGGTTATTGTCATTTAGGGGTCCGGAGCGGCAACCCGGGATTTCGCCGCCACCGTGACCCAATTGAGGGCTCTTTGCCCCATCAAGGAGACAGGCATGAACCAAGAGGTCATGAACCTTTTCAACCCGCAGGTGCCGGCCCAGCACTTCGATTCGATCCGTATCTCGATCGCGTCGCCGGAAAAGATCCTTTCCTGGTCCTACGGCGAGATCAAGAAGCCGGAGACGATCAACTACCGTACGTTCAAGCCGGAACGTGACGGCCTGTTCTGCGCGCGCATCTTCGGTCCGATCAAGGACTACGAGTGCCTGTGCGGCAAGTACAAGCGCATGAAGTACAAGGGCATCATCTGCGAAAAGTGCGGCGTCGAAGTCACGCTGTCGCGCGTTCGCCGCGAGCGCATGGGCCACATCGAGCTTGCTGCACCCGTTGCCCACATCTGGTTCCTGAAGTCGCTTCCCTCGCGCATCTCGACGCTGCTCGACATGACGCTGAAGGATGTCGAACGCGTTCTTTACTTCGAGAACTACATCGTGACCGAGCCCGGCCTGACGGCGCTCAAGGAACACCAGCTGCTCTCGGAAGAAGAGTACATGCTGGCGGTTGACGAGTACGGTGAAGACCAGTTCACGGCGATGATCGGCGCCGAGGCCATCTACGAGATGCTCGCCTCGATGAACCTCGACAAGATCGCCGGCGATCTGCGTTCGGAACTGGCCGACACCACCTCGGATCTGAAGCAGAAGAAGCTGATGAAGCGGCTGAAGATCGTCGAGAACTTCATCGAGTCCGGCAATCGCCCGGAATGGATGATCATGAAGGTCGTTCCGGTCATCCCGCCGGACCTGCGTCCGCTCGTTCCGCTCGATGGCGGCCGTTTCGCGACGTCCGACCTCAACGATCTCTATCGTCGCGTCATCAACCGTAACAACCGTCTGAAGCGCCTCATCGAGCTGCGCGCGCCCGGCATCATCATCCGCAACGAAAAGCGCATGCTGCAGGAATCTGTGGACGCGCTGTTCGACAACGGTCGCCGCGGCCGCGTCATCACCGGCGCCAACAAGCGTCCGCTGAAGTCGCTGTCCGACATGCTCAAGGGCAAGCAGGGGCGCTTCCGCCAGAACCTGCTCGGCAAGCGCGTCGACTATTCCGGCCGTTCGGTCATCGTGACCGGTCCGGAACTCAAGCTGCACCAGTGCGGCCTGCCGAAGAAGATGGCACTCGAGCTCTTCAAGCCGTTCATCTATGCCCGCCTTGACGCGAAAGGTTACTCCTCGACCGTCAAGCAGGCCAAGAAGTTGGTCGAGAAGGAAAAGCCGGAAGTCTGGGATATCCTCGACGAGGTCATCCGCGAGCATCCGGTTCTCCTGAACCGCGCACCGACGCTGCACCGCCTGGGCATCCAGGCCTTCGAACCGATCCTGGTCGAAGGCAAGGCGATCCAGTTGCACCCGCTCGTCTGCACGGCCTTCAACGCCGACTTCGACGGTGACCAGATGGCCGTTCACGTGCCGCTGTCGCTCGAAGCCCAGCTTGAAGCCCGCGTGCTGATGATGTCGACGAACAACATCCTGCATCCGGCGAACGGCGCTCCGATCATCGTTCCCTCGCAGGACATGGTTCTCGGCCTCTACTACCTGTCGATCATGAACCAGAACGAGCCGGGCGAAGGCATGGCCTTCTCCGACATGGGCGAACTGCACCACGCTCTGGAAAACAAGATTGTCACGCTGCACGCCAAGATCCGCGGCCGCTACAAGACTGTCGACGCCGACGGCAAGCCGGTTTCGAAGATCTACGAAACGACGCCGGGCCGCATGATCATCGGCGAGCTTCTGCCGAAGAACGTCAACGTGCCGTTCGACATCTGCAACCAGGAAATGACCAAGAAGAACATCTCCAAGATGATCGACACGGTCTATCGCCATTGCGGCCAGAAGGACACGGTCATCTTCTGCGACCGCATCATGCAGCTGGGCTTCACCCACGCCTGCAAGGCGGGCATCTCCTTCGGCAAGGACGACATGGTCATCCCGGACACCAAGGCGAAGATCGTCGGTGACACCGAAGCCCTGGTCAAGGAATACGAGCAGCAGTACAACGACGGCCTGATCACCCAGGGCGAGAAGTACAACAAGGTCGTCGACGCCTGGGGCAAGGCCACCGAAAAGGTCGCGGAAGAGATGATGGCCCGCATCAAGGCCGTCGAATTCGATCCCGAGACCGGTCGCCAGAAGCCGATGAACTCGATCTATATGATGTCCCACTCGGGTGCTCGTGGTTCTCCGAACCAGATGCGCCAGCTGGGCGGCATGCGCGGCCTCATGGCCAAGCCGTCGGGTGAGATCATCGAGACGCCGATCATCTCGAACTTCAAGGAAGGCCTGACCGTGAACGAGTACTTCAACTCGACGCACGGTGCCCGTAAGGGTCTCGCAGACACCGCCCTGAAGACCGCGAACTCCGGTTACCTGACCCGTCGTCTCGTCGATGTGGCACAGGACTGCATCGTCAACATGGTCGATTGCGGCACCGACAAGGGCCTGACCATGACGGCGATCGTCGACGCCGGCCAGGTCGTGGCCTCCATCGGCGCACGCGTCCTGGGTCGTACGGCGCTCGACGACATCGATCATCCGGTAACGGGTGAGCGCATCGTCGATGCCGGCAAGATGATCATGGAAGCCGATGTCGTCGAGATCGAAAAGGCTGGCATCCAGTCGATCCGCATTCGTTCGGCGCTGACCTGCGAAGTCCAGACGGGCGTCTGCTCCGTCTGCTACGGCCGCGACCTCGCGCGCGGTACGCCGGTCAACATGGGCGAAGCCGTCGGCGTCATCGCCGCGCAGTCGATCGGCGAGCCGGGCACGCAGCTCACCATGCGTACCTTCCACCTTGGCGGCACCGCGAACGTGGTCGACCAGTCGTTCCTCGAAGCGTCGTATGAAGGTACGATCGCGATCAAGAACCGCAACCTGCTGCGCAACTCCGAAGGCAATCTCATTGCCATGGGCCGCAACATGGCGATCACGATCCTCGATGAACGCGGCGTCGAACGCTCGTCGCAGCGTGTCGCCTACGGTTCGAAGGTCTTCGTGGACGATGGTGACAAGGTTCGCCGCGGCCAGCGTCTCGCCGAGTGGGATGCGTACACCCGCCCGATGATGACGGAAGTCGAAGGTATCGTGCACTTCGAGGATGTCGTGGACGGCATCTCCGTTCTGGAAGCGACCGACGAGTCGACCGGTATCACCAAGCGCCAGGTCATCGACTGGCGTTCGACCCCGCGCGGCGCCGACTTGAAGCCTGCGATCGTCATCAAGGACGCCGCCGGCAACGTGCTCAGGCTGTCGCGTGGCGGTGAAGCCCGCTTCCAGCTCTCGGTCGACGCGATCCTGTCGGTCGAGCCCGGCCAGAAGGTCTCCCAGGGTGACGTCCTTGCCCGTTCGCCGCTCGAAAGCGCCAAGACCAAGGACATCACCGGTGGTCTGCCGCGCGTTGCCGAACTGTTCGAAGCCCGTCGTCCGAAGGACCACGCCATCATCGCAGAGATCGATGGCACGATCCGCCTCGGCCGCGACTACAAGAACAAGCGTCGCGTCATCATCGAGCCGGCGGAAGACGGTGTCGAGCCGGTCGAATACCTGATCCCGAAGGGCAAGCCCTTCCATCTTCAGGACGGCGACTACATCGAAAAGGGTGACTACATCCTCGACGGTAACCCGGCTCCGCACGACATCCTGGCGATCAAGGGCGTCGAGGCTCTGGCCTCGTACCTGGTCAACGAAATCCAGGAAGTCTACCGTCTGCAGGGCGTTGTGATCAACGACAAGCACATCGAGGTGATCGTTCGCCAGATGCTGCAGAAGGTCGAGATCACGGACTCGGGCGACAGCCAGTACATCGTCGGCGACAATGTCGACCGGATCGAACTGGAAGACGCCAACGAGCGCCTGATCGAGGAAGGCAAGAAGCCGGCTTACGGCGAGCCTGTCCTCCTCGGCATCACCAAGGCCTCGCTGCAGACGCCGTCGTTCATCTCGGCCGCATCCTTCCAGGAAACCACCAAGGTTCTCACGGAAGCTGCGATCGCCGGCAAGACCGACACGCTGCAGGGCCTCAAGGAAAACGTCATCGTCGGCCGCCTGATCCCGGCCGGTACTGGCGGAACCATGACGCAGATCCGCCGCATCGCCACCTCGCGCGACGACCTCATCCTCGAGGAGCGCAAGAAGGGTACCGGTGCGGATATCGCGACCCCGATGCTGCAGGACCTTGCCGCTGGCGAGAACCTTCCGGCCGGCGAATAATCGCCGCGCCACCTCGGACAAGAAAGACCGCCCGGAGCAATCCGGGCGGTTTTTCGCATCTTGGGCTAGCAAAGCAGGCCTTGATCCGAAGCCCGGCGCGGATGTGCTGCCGCAGCGCGACAAGGGGCGTTCCGCAGTCACCAACACGGCGGACGTCTCCTATGTCATCCGCGCGGCTCCGCTCGGCAATGTCGCGCTGACGGCGCCGAATTTCCCGCCCCCCGGAACGGTCTGGGACCTGAAACAGGCTGTGGGCGTCATTGGCACGGCGCAACTCGAGCAGGAGCTGAGCGAAGGGGAGGTGACCCTCATTGTCGCCCTCCTCGGCTTCCTGACCGGCAGGATGCTGGAGGTGAACGTGCCGCTCATTCCGCCAGAGATCGATGCGACACCGCCGCCGAACGGAAGGAGGTCTCTCGACAGACGAGAAAGGCCGCCGGTACATACCGGCGGCCCCTGGTTTTGTGCTGCGAGCACGCGCCTTCAGTTGAAGCGGATGATCGCGATCTCGCCTTCGAGTGCGCCCTGATAGGCGGAGGCGTGCGGCTCTTCGTCCGGTGCACCGTTGATCATGCCGATCTGGTCGAGGTCGGCCTCCACGAAGCCTTCTTCGGAGAGCGCGTTCAAAGCCTCGCGAACGGCGGAGTCGTCGTCAGGCGCGCGCAAGAGGATGTGGAGGTCGACGCCTTCGCCGCCTTCCTCTTCATAGCCCTTGGCGATGATGATGAAGACCATCGGCGTGTCGAAATTGTTGTCGTTGTCCGGATTGTGAGCCATCTCGGTCTTCTTTCCTGAGTCGGGAATCGAATCGCGCGGGAGCGGAAGAGCCCGTGCGAGGGGCGGTTGGAGGATGTTTTCCGTTTCTAGCCGATTTTCGTTACGAGGCCCATGCAGAATCTCCAAGGGGGGGCTATATATCGTTGGTCCGCGCCGTCAAATGGCCGGAACGGCGGCCTGCTGACCCGATAATTTGCGATTGTGACTTGACGTCAGCAGGTGAAAACAGTAGTACGCCCGACATCGGAACCCATGTGAGGTTAGGCTTTTCGGAACGCCATGTTCCGGAGTTCGTCTCAAACAGGGTCTAAAACGCACTTGAAGATACAAATGCTGCATACATGACGCATCGCTGGATGCGTCCTCTGATCGTTGTGGTCCATCCGCGATGAGCGGGTAGGGCCACATTTTGCGCATGAGGATAGGGTGTGTCCGTCGCCGGAAACGGCAAAAGCAACGGCCCGGAAGGGCTTGAGAGACAAGATCTATAAGGGATGGTTGTATGCCTACCGTAAACCAGCTTATCCGCAAGCCCCGTCAGGCGCAGGTAAAGCGTAACAAGGTTCCTGCGCTGCAGGAAAACCCGCAGAAGCGCGGCGTTTGCACCCGCGTTTATACCACGACCCCGAAGAAGCCGAACTCGGCACTTCGTAAGGTTGCCAAGATCCGTCTGACCAACGGCTTCGAAGTGATCGGCTACATTCCGGGTGAAGGCCACAACCTTCAGGAACACTCCGTCGTCATGATCCGTGGCGGCCGCGTGAAGGACCTTCCGGGTGTTCGTTACCATATCATCCGCGGCGTTCTCGATACCCAGGGTGTCAAGAACCGCAAGCAGCGCCGTTCGAAGTACGGTGCGAAGCGTCCGAAGTAATTCGGTTTTCATTGGAATTCGGCGCTGCGCGAGGTTCTCCGCGTGATAAGGCGCCTTAACAGTTGAGAGACAAGAAGTATGTCCCGTCGCCATAGTGCAGAAAAGCGTGAGATCAACCCGGATCCGAAGTTCGGCGATCTCGTCGTCACGAAGTTCATGAATGCCATCATGCTTCACGGCAAGAAGTCGGTCGCTGAAAGTATCGTTTACGGTGCCTTCGACGCCGTTCAGGGCAAGTTGAAGCAGGAGCCGCTGGCCGTCTTCCATCAGGCGCTCGACAACGTCGCGCCGCATGTTGAAGTCCGCTCCCGCCGCGTTGGCGGTGCGACCTACCAGGTCCCGGTCGATGTTCGTCCCGAGCGCCGTCAGGCTCTCGCTATTCGCTGGTTGATCGCTGCTGCACGCAAGCGCAACGAGACCACCATGGTCGATCGCCTCTGCGGCGAACTCATGGATGCTGCCAACAACCGTGGCAGCGCGGTCAAGAAGCGTGAAGACACGCACAAGATGGCTGACGCAAACCGCGCGTTCTCGCATTACCGCTGGTAATCAGAACCGATCGATATTTGAAAGGCAGTCCATCATGGCTCGCGAATATAAAATCGAAGACTACCGCAACTTCGGTATCATGGCTCATATCGACGCCGGTAAGACCACGACGACCGAACGCATCCTCTACTACACTGGCAAGTCGCACAAGATCGGCGAAGTCCATGACGGCGCTGCGACCATGGACTGGATGGAGCAGGAGCAGGAACGCGGCATCACCATCACGTCCGCTGCGACCACGACCTTCTGGAAGGGTCGCGACGGCAAGATGCGCCGCTTCAACATCATCGACACGCCCGGCCACGTCGACTTCACCATCGAAGTCGAGCGCTCGCTGCGCGTTCTCGACGGCGCCGTAGCGCTCCTCGACGCCAACGCCGGCGTTGAGCCGCAGACGGAAACCGTCTGGCGTCAGGCGGACAAGTACAACGTTCCGCGCATGATCTTCTGCAACAAGATGGACAAGATCGGCGCGGACTTCTACCGCTCCGTCGAGATGATCAAGACCCGTCTCGGCGCGACCGCTGTTGTCTGCCAGCTGCCGATCGGCGCAGAAAACGACTTCAAGGGCGTTGTCGACCTGATCGAGATGAACGCTCTCGTCTGGCGCGACGAATCGCTCGGTGCCCAGTGGGACGTCGTCGAAATCCCGGCCGACTTGAAGGACAAGGCTGAAGAATGGCGCGAGAAGATGATCGAAACGGTCGTCGAACTCGATGAAGCCGCCATGGAAGCCTACCTCGAAGGCAACATGCCCGACAACGACACGATCCGCGCGCTGATCCGCAAGGGTACGGTCGAGGTCAAGTTCTTCCCGATGTTCTGCGGCTCGGCCTTCAAGAACAAGGGCGTTCAGCCGCTGCTCGACGCCGTCGTCGAATTCCTGCCGTCGCCGGTCGACATTCCGGCGATCAAGGGTATCGACGTCAAGACCGAAGCGGAAATCGAGCGTCACCCCGACGATTCCGAGCCGCTCTCGATGCTGGCGTTCAAGATCATGAACGACCCCTTCGTCGGTTCGCTGACCTTCTGCCGCATCTATTCGGGCAAGCTCGAAAAGGGCTCTTCCGTTCTCAACACGGTCAAGGACAAGCGCGAGCGCGTCGGCCGCATGCTGCAGATGCACTCCAACTCGCGTGAAGACATCGACGAAGCCTTCGCAGGTGACATCGTTGCTCTTGCCGGCCTCAAGGAA
Source organism: Ciceribacter azotifigens (assembly GCF_048159625.1). Classification (NCBI taxonomy): domain Bacteria; kingdom Pseudomonadati; phylum Pseudomonadota; class Alphaproteobacteria; order Hyphomicrobiales; family Rhizobiaceae; genus Ciceribacter; species Ciceribacter azotifigens. The sequence continues at coordinate 17,011 of NZ_JBLQTA010000028.1, forward strand.
ACCACCACGGGCGACACGCTCTGCGATCCCCTGAAGCCGGTAATCCTCGAGCGCATGGAATTCCCGGAACCGGTTATCCAGATCGCGATCGAGCCGAAGTCGAAGGGCGACCAGGAAAAGATGGGCCTCGCGCTCAACCGCCTCGCCGCCGAAGACCCGTCCTTCCGCGTCAAGACCGACCAGGAATCCGGCCAGACCATCATCGCCGGCATGGGCGAACTTCACCTCGACATCATCGTCGACCGCATGCGTCGCGAGTTCAAGGTCGAAGCCAACGTCGGCGCTCCGCAGGTTGCCTATCGTGAAACCATCACGAAGACCTGTGAAGAAGACTACACGCACAAGAAGCAGACCGGTGGTACCGGCCAGTTCGCGCGCGTCAAGATCATCTTCGAACCGAACCCGGAAGGCGAAGACTTCAAGTTCGAGTCGAAGATCGTCGGTGGTTCCGTTCCGAAGGAATACATCCCGGGCGTTCAGAAGGGTATCGAAAGCGTTCTGTCTTCCGGTCCGCTGGCAGGCTTCCCGATGCTGGGCGTCAAGGCGACCCTCATCGACGGCGCCTTCCACGACGTCGACTCCTCGGTTCTGGCCTTCGAAATCGCCTCGCGTGCCTGCTTCCGTGAAGCTGCCCGGAAGGCTGGTGCACAGCTCCTCGAACCGATGATGAAGGTCGAGGTCGTCACCCCCGAGGACTACGTCGGTGACGTTATCGGCGACCTCAACTCCCGCCGTGGCCAGATCCAGGGCCAGGAGCAGCGCGGCATCGCGATCGTCGTCAACGCTCACGTTCCGCTGGCGAACATGTTCAAGTACGTCGACAGCCTGCGCTCCATGTCGCAGGGCCGCGCGCAGTACTCGATGGTGTTCGACCACTACGCCCCGGTACCGAGCAACGTCGCCCAGGAAATCCAGGCCAAGTATTCCGGTCAGAAGTGACCGGAATACCCCAAAACCTGAACATTTAACGAATTTCTCCCTTCGGGGAGATGAAAGAATGGAGAGCCGAAAATGGCAAAGAGTAAGTTTGAGCGCACGAAGCCGCACGTTAACA
>NZ_JBLQTA010000029.1:0-15788 GCF_048159625.1 Ciceribacter azotifigens
TTTGAAATTGGAATCTGCCCCGGCTACACCCAAAGATCGCATAAGGTAGATTATGGAACTAAACGATATGCCGGATAGACGCTAAAGGCCTGAAATCACGTCGGTGTCGAGACCTTCATCAGCACCAGCCCCGCGATGATGAGCCCCGCCGCGGCTATGCGCATCGTATTGGCGGGCTCGCCCAGAACCACGATGCCGACCAGAAATGCGCCGAGCGCTCCGATGCCGGTCCATATCGTGTAGGCGGTTCCGAGCGGCAGGCTCCGCATCGAGATCGACAGCAGGATGACGCTGGCAATCATCGCCACCGCCGTCATGGCCGATGGAACGAAACGCGTGAATCCCGCCGACTGCTTCATGAAGAAGGCCCAGACGACTTCGAGGATGCCAGCGACGACAAGTATGATCCAGGCCATTCGAATCTCCGCTGACGGATCAAGCACACACGCCGATTCCGCGTTTCGTAAAATGTCGAATATTCAACGCTATGCGTGAAAAACCTCACGCGACATGGAAGCAAGTCGTCACACCGCGTCCGCGGCGATCTCCACCTCGAAAACCATCTGGTCATAGGCCGGCTCGACATGCGGCGGCGTTTCGCCCATCACCGTCTCGTAGTCGAGCGGAACGTGCATATGCGTAAGAATCGAACGCTTCGGCGCCAGCCGCTCGATCCAGCCGAGCGCCTGTTCGAGCGAGAGATGGCTCGGATGGTGACGGTATTGCAGCGCGTCGATCACCAGCACGTCGAGCCCTTCGAGTTTGGCGACCGTCTCCTCGGGAAAGTCGCTGACATCGCAGCAATAGGCAATGTCGCCGATCCTGAGACCCAGCGAAGGAATGTCGCCGTGGCGCTGCCTGAGCGTTCCGAAACGGATTGTGCCACCCTTGCCGGTAATCTCGACCGGCTTTTCGAGATCCTCGATCAGCCGCGGTTCGACGATCGGCGGATAATTGCTGCCGACCGGCGTTTCGAGACAATAGCCAAAACCCTGGCGGATGCGCGCCATCGTCTCCGGATCGGCATAAATCGGAATGCGCTGGCTGCGGTTGATGAAGTAGCCGCGCAGGTCGTCGATGCCGTGCAGATGGTCGGCATGTCCGTGGGTGTAGATCACGCCGTCGATATGCTGCACGCCGGCGGCGATCATCTGCGCGCGGAAATCCGGCCCGGTGTCGACGACCGCTGTCGTCATCCCGCCGTCCGGCGCGATCTGCTGCACCATGAAGGCCGCACGGGTCCGCCGGTTGCGCGGGTTTGCCGGGTCGCAGGCTCCCCAGTCGCCGTTGATCCGCGGAACGCCCGGTGAGGACGCGCAGCCCAGGATGGTGAAACGCCGGCGGAACGTCATCTTGTCAGAGCTCCGGCATCTTCGAGAAGACGCGCAGCGCGTTCTCGGTGGTGATGCGGGCGATCTCCTCGAAGCTCACGCCCTTCGTCTCTGCGAGTACCTCCGCCGTGTTGACCACGTAGGACGGCTCGTTGCGCTTGCCCCGCCAGGGTTTCGGCGCGAGATACGGCGCGTCGGTCTCGACGAGCAGCCGGTCGAGCGGCACGTCCTTCGCGATGTCGCGCAGTTCCGTCGACTTCGGGAAGGTCAGGATGCCGGAGAACGAGACGTAGCCGCCGAGTTCGACGCCGGTGCGCGCCAGCGTCTCTCCGGAGGAAAAGCAATGGAGGATGAAGGGGAAGGCCCCCTTCCCCGTTTCCGCCCTCAGGATCGCCGCCATGTCTTCGTCGGCGCTGCGGCTGTGGATGACGAGCGGCAGCTGCGTGCGCCGCGCCGCCTCGATATGGCGCAGGAAGCCGGTCTTCTGGTCTTCCGGCGTCTGCGTGTCGTAGAAATAGTCGAGCCCGCATTCGCCGATCGCAACCACCTTCGGATGCTCGGCGAGCCGCACGAGGTCGTCGGCCGTCACGTCGAGTTCCTCGTTCGCGTTGTTCGGATGGGTGCCGACCGAACAGAAGACCGAAGGATGGCGCTCGGTGATCGCAAGCAGCGTGTCGAGTTTGCGCACCCTCGTCGAGATCGTCACCATCCGGCCGACGCCTGCGGCATGGGCGCGCGCGACGAGCGCGTCGCGCTCTTCGTCGAAATCTGGGAAATCGAGATGGCAGTGGGTGTCGATCAGCATTTCGTCAGGCCTTCGCTGTCTCTTCCGGTGCGACATAACGCGGGAAGACCGGCTTCGGAGCCTCGAGCGACGTACCGGCGACAAGCCGGCCGGCCTGACCGAGGTGGGCGAAGTCACGGGCATCCTGCGGAACGGCGACGAGATCGAGCAGCTTTGCCGCCGAGTCCGGCACGATCGGCTGCAGGAGGATCGCGATCTGCCGGACGACTTCCGCCGTCACGTAGAGCACCGTCGCCATGCGCGCGGGATCGGTCTTCTTCAGCGCCCAGGGCTCCTGACCGGCGAAATAGCGGTCGGCCTCGGAGACCACCGCAATGATCGCCGTGACCGCTTTGTGGATCGCCTGGCGGTCCATCTCCTCGCGGCAGATGTCGATCAGCCCGTCGGCCGAGGCGAGCATTTCCTTGTCCGCCTCGGTGAGCGCGCCGCAGTCCGGGATCTTGCCGTCGCAGTTCTTGACGATCATCGAAAGCGACCGGCTCGCGAGGTTGCCGATGCCGTTTGCGAGATCCGCGTTGATGCGGGTCGCGATCGCTTCTTCCGAATAGCTGCCGTCATGGCCGAAGGAGACTTCGCGCAGGAAGAAGTATCGCACCTGGTCGAGGCCGAAATGGTTCACCAGGTTCACCGGGTCGACGACGTTGCCGAGCGACTTCGACATCTTCTCGCCCTTGTTGAGCAGGAAGCCGTGGGCATAGACCCGCTTCGGCAGCGGCAGCTTGGCCGACATCAGGAAGGCCGGCCAGTAGACGGCGTGGAAACGGATGATGTCCTTGCCGATGACGTGGATGTCCGCCGGCCAGTATTTCGCCCGCGGCCCGTTCTGGTCTTCCACATAGCCGGTTGCGGTGATGTAGTTGGTGAGCGCATCGACCCAGACATACATCACGTGCTTCGGATCGTCCGGCACCTTGATGCCCCAGTCGAAAGTCGTCCGCGAGATCGAGAGGTCCTTCAGGCCGGATTTCACGAAGGAAATCACCTCGTTGCGGCGTTCCGCCGGGCCGATGAAGTCCGGATTTTCCTCGTAGTGCTTGAGCAGCGGCTCGGCATAGGCGGAGAGACGGAAGAAATAGCTCTCCTCCTCGACCCATTCGACCGGCGTGCCCTGCGGCCCGTAACGCACGCCGTCGGCGCGCACTTCGGTCTCTTCTTCCTGGTAATAGGCCTCGTCGCGCACTGAGTACCAGCCGGCATAGCTGTCCTTGTAGATGTCGCCGTTCGCGGCCATGCGCCGCCAGACTTCCTGCACCGTCTCGTGATGGCGCTTCTCGGTCGTGCGGATGAAGTCGTCGTTCGAGGCGTTGAGCAGCTTGCCCATGGCGCGGAATTCGTTCGAGTTGCGCTCGGCGAGCGCTTCGGGCGTGATGCCTTCGGCCCGCGCCGTCTGCTGCATCTTCTGCCCGTGTTCGTCGGTGCCGGTCAGAAAGAACACGTCCCGCCCGTCGAGCCGCTGGAACCGCGCCATCGCATCGGTGGCGATCAGTTCGTAGGCATGGCCGATATGCGGCTTGCCGTTCGGATAGGAAATGGCGGTCGTAATATAGAATGTGTCTTTCATGATCGGCCCTGTTGCGGACTGCGTTCTTTTTGCCGTCCTGCTCTAGCGCATGTCATCGCCGGGCGAAACAACAAGTTTCGCCCTTGCGAAATGTTGAACGGCCCACCCTACCGGCTGATCTCGTCGAGGATGTCGAGGATCGTCTGCTTGCGGTCGAGATTGTAGGCGGCGCTGACGGCGAGCCGCTCGGTCACGGATGAGGAAAGCCGCGCGAACCGGTCGGCCTCGCCGCTCGCGCCGGAAAGGGCGGCCGCCCTCGCCCGTTCGTGAAGATAGTCGCCGACATGCTCGACGAAGAAGCCGAAGGCGACGTCGCTGTCCTTGGCGCTCAGCGCGTCGGCGATCCGGTGCATGATCCTGCGCGCCGCCGGTCCCTGCGCCGCCAGCAGTTCGTCGAAGGCGGCGATGATGTCGAGCCCGCCGTAATTGATGACCTTCAGCGCTCGGGCAACGCTGCCCTTGGCGAGGGCGAGCACTGTCTCCCGCTGCCCGCCGGCAAGCGTAATCCCGAGCTGACCGAGCGCCCGCTCCATGTTCGACGCGTCGAGCGGTTCGAGCTTCAGCGGCAGGCAGCGCGAGCGGATGGTCGGCAGGAGCTTGCCCGGCGCGTGGCTGAGCACCAGGAACATCGCCCGCTTCGGCGGCTCCTCGAGGATCTTCAGGATGGCGTTCGCGGCATTGCGGTTGAGGTCGTCGGCCGGATCGATGATGACGATCCGCCAGTTCCCCGTGCCCGAGGTCTGCGAGAAGAAGCGGCCCGCCTTGCGCACCTCGTCGATAGTGATGGCGCCGCGCAGTTTGCCGGTCTTCTCGTCGACGGGCCGCGTGAGATGGAGGAGGTTGTGGCTGGCGCCCGAGGAGAGCTGGCGCACGAGCAGGGAACCGGGATCGGGATCGGCAAGCACCGCCGGCGCCTGCGAAGGCTCGGGATGCGCGAGCACATGGGCGGCGAAGCGGAAGGCAAGCGTCGCCTTGCCGATCCCTTCCGGTCCCTCGATGAGGATCGCATGGTGCCCCTTGCCGGAGCGATAGCTCTCGGCGAGGAAGCGCTCCGCCGCCTCGTGGCCGAAAAGCCTCGCAGTAGCGAGCGGCGGCACCGCACCGTCGAGCAATCCCTGGCGTTCGTCGCTCATTCGGCCGTCACCGGTCTTTCCGTCCTGCGCAGGTCGAGCGCCAGCGGCTCGACGAGTGCAAGTATCTCGGCGGCGATCGCCTCAACCGGCCGGCCGGCATCCACCACCCGGCACCGTTTCGGATCGGCAGCGGCTATGTCGAGAAAGCCCTGGCGCCGCTTCTCGTGCGTCTCGAGCTCTTCCTTTTCGAAGCGGTCCGGCGCTTCGTTCACGCCCGGCTCGGTCCTGCCGCGTGCGCGTTCTAGCCCGCGCTCGGCCGGCAGGTCGAGGATGAGCGTCAGGTCCGGCACGACGCCGTTGACCGCAACCCGCTCAAGCGTATCGATGAATTCCGATTCGAGATTGCCGGTGACGCCCTGGTAGACGCGCGAGGAATCCATGAAGCGGTCGCAGAGCACGACCGCACCGCGCTGAAGCGCCGGCCGGATCACCGTCTCCACGTGGTCGTTGCGCGCGGCGGCGAAGAGCAACGCCTCCATGCGCACGCCGAAATCCTCCGCCGCACCCGAGAGCAACACGTGGCGCAAGGCCTCCGCACCCGGCGAACCGCCCGGCTCGCGGGTGACAATGACTTCGAGGCCGCGGGCCTTCAGAGCCTCGGCGAGCCGGCGAATCTGCGTCGACTTGCCGGCCCCCTCGCCGCCCTCGAAAGTTACGAACAATCCCCGTCCCGTCGCCAATCTCTGCTTCCCGTCATCCCGGCGCATGTGCCGGCCGGTTCCGTTTCTACCCCATATGCCCGTACCGCGAAACCTCGGCAAGCCATCTCAGAGCCAGAAGAACAGGAGTTCGATCAGCGCATCCGTCGCCTTCTGCCGGAGCGTGCCCGGCCCGACCGCCGCCGCTGTCTTCAGCGGCACTTCGCGCAGCAGCCGGTCGCCGGCGGTGATTCGGAGCGTCCCCACGTCCTGCCCCCGCGAGACGGGTGCGTCGAGCGGCCAGCGGTAGACGATCCGGGCGGCAAGCCGTTCGGGGTTCGTCACCGGGACGTAGATCTCGACCGGTGTGGCCGCGACGAGATCGACCTTGCCGCGATCGCCGCCGTAGACGCTCGCCTGCCCGATCGTTTCGCCCGCCTGGAAGAGCGTCCGCATCTCGAAATTCTCGAAACCCCATTTGAGGAGCCTCACCGCCTCCTCGCGCCGGTCCTTGTCGGTCGCGAGCCCGCCCATCGCCAGGAAGAGCCGCCGGCCGTTCTGCTCCGCCGAGGTCAGGATCGAGAACCCCTCCCCCTCGGCAAAGCCGGTGGCGAGCCCGTCGGCGCCGATGCCGGCCGCCAGCATCGGATTGCGGTTGCGCTGGTAGATCTTGTTCCACTCGAAATCCGGCAGCGACAGCAGCCGGTAGAAATCCGGATAAGCCGTCTGAAGGTGCCGCGCGAGCGTCACCATGTCCCTGACCGTCGTGCGGTTGGCGGGGTCGGGAAGCCCGGTCGGGTTGGCGAAATGCGTATCGGTGAGGCCGAGCGCCGCCGCCCGCGTGTTCATCCGCTCGGCGAACTTTTGCTCGCTGCCGGCCATTCCTTCGGCAAGCACGATGCAGCCGTCGTTCGCCATCTGCACGGCGACGCCTTTCAACAGATCCTCGACCCGCACCAGCGAATTGAGCGCGGCAAACATCGTCGAGGTGCGGGATGGCGCACCCCCGGTCCGCCAGGCGTGCTCGGAAACCTTGTAGACCGTGTCGAGGCTGACCTCGCCCCGCCTCAGCGCATCGAAGACCACTTCGAGCGTCATCATCTTGGCGAGTGAGGCCGGCGCCAGCGCCTTCGTCTCGTTCTTCGAAAGCAGGATGGTGCCGGTCGACGCCTCGATCAGATAGACTTGCGCCGCCTTGGTCTCGAAGGCGGGAGCGGCCTTCTGCTGCGCGGCGGCTGGCAGGGTAACGAAGACGAGGAAAAGGGCGGCGAACATGGCCGCCAAACGATGGACGTAAGGTGCATCGGCAAAACGTCGTGCCGGACGGTACCCGATCGGTGTTGCGAGGCTGTTTCCCGTCATCGTCTGCCTGCGGCCCGCTTTCCTCTTTCCGGGCGGACCGCCAGTCGCAGCCCCGAACGTCACCGCGCCGGTCTGGCGCCGCCGGACGAGACCTGCCCTGCCGCCGCGCGCCGGGCCGAGGCCAGAATCGCGCCCTCGGTCAGGCCATCATTGCGCACCATAACCGCGTCGAAGGCAAGCCGCATGGTGACGGTCGGCTCCTCCGCATAGGCGGAGGCATAACTCGCTCCGGCGCCGGGTTCCGGTCGCTCGTAGGGTATGGGGCCGAGTTCCGGCAACAGCACGAAGCCGGTAAAGGAATCGAGCGAGGCGGGCATGATCTGCTGGCCGAAGCCTTCCGAGGGCGTCGGCCCCGCAAGACTGGTCTGGATGGCCGGTGCCGGGGTCTCGGCGATCGCCATCGGAGAGGGAGCGGGCAACGGAATGGCCGTCGGATCGGCGGAGGCGACCATCACGCCGCTTGCGATCTGGCCGCCCGGATCGACCTGCGGGAAGCGGTCGCCCTTCTTGATGTACGACGCCATAAGATAGGGCATGTCATGCCCGTCCATGCGGGCCGGGCCGACATACTGCACGCGCACCTTTCCGGTTCCGCTGTGGGTCATGTCGAGGAGATCGGCCGTCTTGTTCGAAAGGTCGATGATACGGTCGGAGTGGAACGGTCCGCGGTCGTTGACACGCACGATGACCGAATTGCCGTTCTCGACGTTCGTCACCCGCGCATAGCTCGGCAAAGGCAGGGTCGGATGCGCGGCGGAGAGGTAGAATTGGTCGTAGACCTCGCCGTTGGCGGTCTTGCGTCCGTGGAAGGCCGAGCCGTACCAGGAGGCGATGCCCACCTTGTCATATCGGGGATTTTCCTTGGGCACGTAGACCTTGCCCTTGACGACGTAAGGGTCGCCGACGAGATAGCGCCCGCCGCCCTTCGGGATGTTCTTGCCGGTGGCGACGCGCGGGCTCGCCTTCACGCCGTACTCGGATTCGGAAAAATATTCCTTGCTGTGGCGGGTCTTCTTCTTGCCCTCCGTGCTCGCGCACGACGCCACACTCACGCAAAGGACCGACAAGGCGATCCACCTTGCACCGCTCCTCACAGCTCCACCGCGATCGAAACTCATACGCCCAACTTGTTCGTTCACGCTGCGGTAAACAGCTTTGCCACGCGACCAGGAAACACTACCCCTCTTCCCGGTCCCTTCGGCTATATCAGGAAGATAAACTTGTCGACAACATGGCAGAGGGGGCGCAAAGTGTCGCAACTTTGCTCTATGATGCAAGGCCAATGGTTAATTATTGGTAAATTATACAGTCGCAGGCGCCGCTTTCGCTTTGCTCATCCCTTTACGGAAGACATTTGACGTTACGCAATATTCAGCCTGGGAGGGCCGCCTCCGAGTTATCCCTTTGATGTCGACATACAATGAACAGATAAAGGTGTTGTGATCCGGCAGAGACGTCGGCTTTTTCAACCCGCACACGCAGACGGGACTCGACAAAGCAATTCAGGTTGAAGCGAACGGCCTCAAGAAAATCGCCCATCGTACCCGCGGGTTCGAGGAACAAGGACCTGTTTTGGCGGCGCAAGCTAAGGACGCGGTGTATACTTGGGAACGGGCAAGGCGTCCGGTACTGCGCCATCCGGCTTCGACTGAATGGTCGTAAGGACCTGCATGATCTGTGACGAAAGTTCTTCGATCTGTTTGGTCTGAGCGGCATTCTCATTAATGACCTGCTCAATGCCCAGCTTTCGGTCCACGGTAGCAATGCCTACTGAAAGACCACCGTTAAAGCGGTCGCTGCCGAAAGCTAGAAACGCAGCAATCACACCGGCGACTGCCAAGACGCTTGATGCGGCCGCGATCCACATCTGAGCGGTCGTCGGTAGATGGCTTAACTTTGCATCAAGACGCGCCAAAGTCGCATCGATGCGTGCCTCGGTCGCAGCAAGCTTTGCGTCGTGTTCTTCCCGGCCAATAGTGCTCATGTCACTATATGTGCCACCGCCATCGCCGTCTTTCAACGGCTCAAGTGACCCGGCAATCGATTTCGCTGCTTCGCTAGCTTCTTCCATCAGCGACTCGGCCGAGGGAAACAATATGATCTTAGAGCCTTCAGCCATCAGCGTTCTTACCGTCGGGTTGCACTGAACGAGTCAGGTCAGCGTAAAGCTGTTTGGCTAATTCGAGACTCCGTGTGTTTGTATCAATCGCGGCGTTCACTGACGCCTGGCTTGCGGCCATATCCCCAGCGTGCATCCGACTAATGGCTTCAGCCAACCTGAACGTCACAGTTTGATTGAGTAGAATAGTGGATAACAGCAACTCCACGTCGCGCGCTGAAAGCACAATCGGTTTCTCACTTTCAACAGCGAGTTTCCACTGCAATTTCGCGCTAGCTTCATCTAACTTGCTTTTCTCGTCGTTCACGTCCTGGGCCCTATATTGTATTGAGCCAACGCTGACATGAAGAATTTAAGAGTCAAGACGCCCGTCGACAATCGCTGCTACGCTGTTCGCCACCTGCGACATCATCCGCAACCATAAGATATCAGGGTTCCGACGTTTCGACTTCATCGCCTGTGTCGCCCCCATGCCCGACAGTGTCGCAAGGGTATTAGTCCAACGATGGCGAGCGCCCGATCACGGAACCGTAGCGGATCGGCCAGAAAGACGCTTACATTTGCTCCCACGGTTTTCTCAGCGATGCCTGAAACGATGGTACAATGCGATTGACTCCGTCTTTTCGAGTGGTAAGACCTCTGCGCGAGACTGAATAGGTACAGTTCCGGGCAGCGGTCGCCGATCTGGCGAATCGATATGCGGAGAAACAGTTTCAGTTTCAAATGCGCGGATGGGTGGCCGAGCGGTTTAAGGCACCGGTCTTGAAAACCGGCGTAGGTGAGAGCCTACCGTGGGTTCGAATCCCACCCCATCCGCCATTTTTGCTGACTTTCGCTGCAATACCGAGCATTTCGCGCTTGCGCGCGAGGGTTCTTGATGCGGTGAACTGCTCCCGCCTACGGCTCCAATAGAGCGCGACGTTGACGCAGGATTTCCTCGCTCACTGCCTCGGCAACGCTGACCACGCGGCGCGAGGCGGCGAGATCGGCATGGGTGACGAGCAGGATCGGCCTTTGCATAGGATCGCCGCTGTCCAAGCGGTCCTCGAGGAGGCGCAGTCCCGCGTCCCGCGCCAGGAAATGCGGCAGTACCGAGACGCCGATGCCGCGCCGTACCGCCTCGATCTGTCCCGGCAATGTGTTTACCGCCACCCTCGGCGCTTGCGGCTGCGCGAAGGCCTCGGTCCATGTCAGAAGCGCGCCGACGCTTGCGGCCTCCGGCCAGGCGACCATGCGGTTCGGTCGACTTCCATCCGGCGGGCCGTAAAGGCCAAATCCCATGGTCGCCAGTTGGCGCACGCGCAGATGCCCGCGCTCAGGGCGCACCATCCGCAACGCCAGGTCGGCGTCGTGACGGTGCATGTTCACCATCGAACTCGAAAACAGGATTTCGACGTCGAGGCCGGGATTGGCGCTCAAGAGCGGTGCCAGGGCCGGAACGATGAACGGCACGACCAGGCTCTCTATGCTCGTCAGCCTCACCATGCCGCGGATCTCGGTATGACCGGAGGCCTCTTTCCGCATTTCCAGCATGGCAAGTTCGACCGCTTCGGCGCGCGGCAGCAGCATCTCGCCCTGGTCGGTCAGCGCATAACCGTTCTGAGTCCTTAAAAAGAGCGGCAGGTCGAGCCCGTGCTCCATCCGCTCAATCCTGCGCGACACCGTGGCCACGCCGATCGCGAGCTGCCGCGCCGCGCCCGACAGCGTTCCCTCGCGTGCCAGTGCCAGGAAGATGCGGCAGTCGTCCCAGTCCAGATCGCGCACGTACCTTTCCATTCTTGAAAAACGGATTACCTACATTCTCCATATCCTACACAAATCCGACAAGGCAACCTGCGCTGGACTCCATTTCCAGAGAGGTTGCCATGTCCGTTTCAAACCTGACCCATGCCCCCGCTTCCCAGGGCGAAAGAGGCGCGTTCATTCTCAGCGCTATGGCCGCTGTGTTCTGGGGAAGCAATTTCGAGGCGACACGGATCGCCTTGCTCGACCTGCCGCCATGGACCGCTGCGGCGGGCCGTGTCGTCGTGGCTGTGGCGGGGACCCTGCTGTGGCTCGCCGCCACCAAAGGCATTTCCTGGTCGGTGCTGCGGCGCAATATCGTTGCGTTCGCGGTGCTTGGTACCATTGGCGTCGCGGGCTTCACCGCCACCTTGTTCCTCGGCATGAAGACGTCGAGCCCCGTGACGGCGGCGATCATCATGGGCACAAGCCCGCTGATGACAAATCTGCTCGACTCGATCTTGCTCAAGCGCTTGCCCTCGCCGCTCGGAGTGCTCGGCATGGTCATCAGCCTTTTGGGCGTCGCGCTGACGGTCGGGGCATTCTCCGGCACGCATTTCGCTTCAGGCGACATACTGATCCTGATTGGAAGCCTCCTTTGGGCGCTCTATACGATCGGTTGCCGCCGGTGGGTCGCCGGAGCGACGCCGATTGAGACATCGGCCTGGACGATGCTCGCCGGCGCGCTGGTGCTCGGCCTTGTCGCCTTCTGGCTGGAAACGCCGCTGACCGCTCTCGTCCACGCTCCGGCGGTTGCCTGGGCCTCCACCTTGTGGATGGCGCTGGTCGGTTCGGCTCTTGCCCTGATCTTCTGGCAAGTGGGAATTGCCCGGCGCGGCCCGGGCGCAACGTCGGTTCTGTTCAATCTGGTGCCCGTTTCGGCGCTCGTCGTCGCGGCGATCTTCGGCCGGACGCCTGACACGATGCAGGTCGCCGGCATTGCGGTCGCCCTCTTCGGCATCATGCTGGCCAGCGGCAAACCGCGCGACCGGCATTCTCGTCGGGCGGTAGCTCGCTAGGTCCCTCGCACGCGCCCTCCCCGGAAAGTGCGCCCAACAAGCACACCTCCATGGGCATGAAAAGCGGAGGGAGGTCCGGAGGACCGAACCGGACGCCCCCTCCGAGGGGCTACCGCTTATGCTCGGCGGCGAGCTCGCGGGCGCCCAAGGCGGACGAAAGCGGAATGAGCTGCCAGACGGCGGACAGTCCGACCAGCACGTAGACCGCTCCGGCAAGCAACGATCCCGCGCCGAAGATCGTGGCGACCAGATCGAAGCCGAAGAGGCCCACCAGCCCCCAGTTGAGCCCGCCGACGATCACGAGGGCGAGTGTAAGTACGTTCATGAAGCCCATGTCTGTTCTCCTTGTTTACTGTCGGATCAGCCCTCGGGCGGCATGATCACCGTGTCGATCACGTGGATGACGCCGTTCGAGGCGGCGATGTCCGTCTTGACGACGCTGGCGTCGTTCACCTTGACCGACTGGCCGTCGACGGTGATGTCGATCGCTTTGCCGTTCACCGTCTTCGCCTCGTCGAGCCCCGCGACATCCGCGGCCATCACCTTGCCGGGCACGACGTGATAGGTCAGGATTTCGGTAAGCTTCTGCTTGTTCTCGGGCTTCAGCAGGCCCTCCACGGTGCCGGCCGGCAGTTTGGCGAAAGCCTCGTCGGTGGGCGCAAAGACCGTAAACGGACCGGCACCCTTCAGGGTCGTCACCAGCCCGGCTGCGTCGAGTGCAGCGGCGAGCGTCTTGAACTGGCCTGCTTCGACCGCCGTGTCGACGATGTCCTTTTCCGCGGCTGAGGCGCCCTGGATGCCCGCAAGGCCGATCGCTGCGGCAAGAATGGCTGTCTTCAGTTTCATGGCATTTTCCTCTCGATGACATGCCCGCTTGGCAGGGCACGATTATCATCTGGTGAGAAATCTTTTTCTTACCAATAACATGTTCGTGATAATCAAGCAGATTTTCATGAGTCGAAAATCGCGCTAAAGGAGCGTTCACGAGACGAAAACAAGGTTTGCAGACATGCTGTCGGAGACGCTCACCAACGAACTTCAGCGCTATGCGATCGGCCCCCGCATCAGGACGCTGAGACTGAAAAAGAAGCTCGGCCTGGTGCAGCTCGGCGCCCATACCGGACTTTCGCCGGCCATGCTGTCGAAGATCGAGCGCGGCCAGCTCTTCCCGACCCTGCCCACGCTGGTCCGCATCGCAATGGTCTTCGGCGTCGGTCTCGATCACTTCTTCGCGGCGGAAAAGGACAGGCCGCTCGTCGCGGTCGTGCGCAAGGCAGAGCGGATCAGGCTGCCGGTACTGGCAGGCGACGGGCCGCCCGCCTGGCTGTTCGAAAGCCTGGACTATCCGGTCGCGGACCGCCGCATGGAGGCCTACTATGCCGAATTCCCCGCGGACGCGCCGCCGTCGGAGCCGCACCGGCACGGCAGCGCGGAGTTCATCTACGTGCTGAGCGGCCGCCTCCTGGTCGAGGTCGACGGGGAGGAGAACCTGCTCCATGCCGGCGACGCGATGTATTTCGATTCCAGCGTGCCTCACAGCTACCGACGCGATGGCGCTGTCGCCTGCAAGGCCCTGGTGGTGACGGCCCCTTAGACCGGAGCACATTCAGGGTAGATGCCTCAGGCGCCTGCCCTCGGTCTCGCCGGCCGTCCCTCACAATAAGGTCTTGCGCCCGTTCAGCACATAGGCAACTGCCTCCAGGATGATGCCGTTGGTGTTGACGTCGCTGTAGTTCGCTGTCGGCTGGCCGGTCGCTGCATAGATGCCGGAGGCGAAGCCGAGGCCGGGAACGCGCGCCCTGTCGCGCACGTGGCCGACGAGGCGGGCGGAATAGGCATTCGGGCGTACCGCGTTCCAGAGATAGGCGCCCTTGCAGTTCACCACCTCGAGCGCGTGGCGCATCGCCGGTGTCTCGTAGCGCGCCTGGTCGACCATGGCCTCGAGCGTCCACGGGTCCTCCTCGGCCTCCACGTCAAAGCCCTGATAGACGAACCACGGGGCCCGGTCGATCGAGCTTTCCGAGACGCAGACGAACCGGCCCGTCCTGTGATATTCGTCGGCCTGCGCGGTGAAGAGCACGTCCGAGATCACCTGCGCGGCCTCCGATGCACCGAGCTCCATCGCCTCCAGAGTGTGCGGCTCGGCGCCGACCGCGCCGATGTCGGCGACCCTGCCGAGAATGCGCATCCGCCGGTCGGTCGCTGCATCCTCCGGTTCCGGCGCGTAGGGCGTGTCGACCTCCATGCCCCAGAGCGCGAAGCCGCGGGCGGCATAATGGGCGTAGTTGGAGCGGAAATAGGTCCTCCACACGCCGTCCTCGATGTCGCGCAGCCGCCGCGCGGAGATCGTCGCCGCGAGGTCCCAGCGCGCCACGACCTGGGCGACCTCCTTTTCCAGCCCGCGGCTCGCGAGCAGCTTCAGGGCGACCAGCAGCCGTCCGGTATCGGAGGCGTTGTAGCTGTTTTCCACGGACCCGCCGCGCCGGGTGGAAACGTTGGCCTGCGGCAGCCGGACCTTGCCGATGCGCGTGGCGGGCAGGCTCTTCAGGATCTTGCCCGCCGCTTCGGCGAACGCGGCGTCGGTCGTAAGCCCGATCGAATGGGCGCCTGCAAGCCCGAATATCTGGCTGGCGATGTCCCACATGGTGACGGAGGAATAAGGAACGACGCTGCTGCCCGAAACCTCGGCGCTTGCCGGGGCAAGGCCGGTGTCCTTGTCCGAAAGCCGGGTGAAATATCGCCAGGCGAGCTCGGCATCCGCCTCGAGCCGGGCCTTCTCGGCGGCATCGATTGTCTCCGCACCCCCCGCGCCTTCGGCAAAGCGCATCCGGTCGGATCGCCTGAGCCGCTCGAAGATCGGGTCGCGGCCGACGAGCGCCTCGCCGTATGCGCCGAGCCCCGTCACGTGATTGCCCGTGCGGCTGGAGAGCCCTGTAAGGATCCCGGCGATCACCTCGCCCGCTCCGTCGGTGGCGAGTGCCCCTTCCCCGATGACCACCAGCGCATCGCGATCCGGCCCGAGCCGGGCATTCAGCGTGTCCACGAGCTCCGACCCGTCGCCGATCCGCCCGCTGTCGATGCGGAGCGTAACCGGCACGTCGAGGAGACCGTACTCGTCGAGCCCCGCCACCTTCGCCTCCCGTCTGGCAAGCGCGGCGTGTACCGCGATGCCGGCCGAGGTCAGCAGCGCCGCATCCGGTGCTTCTGCTTCCGTCACCGCGCAGGTCACCGGTGCGGCCTCGCTCATCGGTCGGTCGAGATCGAAAGCGGCACCCGCCGCCGCCCGCAGCGCCTGCCAAGCGGGCTTCCAAGGGTCAGTGCCGAGCATCGGGCAGTCCGCCCCGCCGGCCGTCGCCGTCCCGTCCGAACGGGAAAAGGCGATCCCCGCCGCCGTCAGCGCCTTGAGGAAGGCCGCCTCCGCGTCGGCGGGCGCAGTACCGGAACCGATGTCGAGATGAAGCGCGATCTCGCGCGAAAAGGCTTCGGAGCGCACGTAGAATTCCGAGGGCAGGATCGTCGCGATCTTTCCCTCGTCCTCGGCCTGCGCCACGAAGCCGGCGAGCGTGGCAGCCTGTCCCGCGAGACGCTCGCTGTCGAGAGACGCGAGGTCCGCCAGGGAGACATAGAGCACCAGCGGCTCGCCAGCCATCCGCTGCGTGATCCGTGCCCGACGCTGGTCGAGCGCCGAAAGCGAGGCGAGACGCATGCCTCCGGCCACGTGCATGATGCCGTTCTCCGTCTCGGAATAGGTGATCGGCGCGTCCTCCTTCGGCATGAGGAGAACCGTACGGAACCCGCCGGCCCTGACGCCGGATAGCGTCGGCACCTCGGTGCCGGCCTGCCGGCAGAGCATGGTACGGCAGGCGGGATAGCGCGGCGCTCCGCCCCCGGCCTCCGCATCCGCCTGTGTGGCGAGGCCGGTCAGCCGCGCCTGGGCATCGCCGGCACGCCGCATCTGGAAATAGACCCGCTCCGTTTCCATGCCGGGCAGGAAGGCGATCGGCTCGAACATCCCGTCATAGGCAGCCCGCAGCGCCA
>NZ_JBLQTA010000030.1:0-13886 GCF_048159625.1 Ciceribacter azotifigens
AGGCACGGCGACCGCCAAAGCTACACCACGCCTTGGGACACGATCCTGGCTTGTTGATGAGGCCTCGTACCAACATGGTTGATCTGCCGATCTGGCCGTGTTTTGAAGGACGGCACCCGCGGCAGGATGATTACAGTAAGAATGACAGAGCAATTCGACATGTTTTCGGTAGAGGCTTCGCGCTACCGAGTAGTCACGCGTCGCGCCGCTTCCGGATTCGCCAAGCCCGAACAGCCTGCCGTTTTCATAAGTGAAGAGGAGAAGGTTCGGCATCTCTCGGAGACGAACCGATACCGCATCCTCAGGAAACTTGAGCAGCGCGCAGTCGCGCCGTCCCCGCGTTTTGAGTTCCCCCTCAGGGGGCATCATTCTCGACACCGAGACCACGGGCCTCAATGCGCGCAAAGATGAGATTATCGAAATCGGCGTCATCGCCTTCACCTTCGATGTGAATGGCTCCTCGAATTCAACGGGAACTGTGCTGGGGTTGATTGCGCACGCGGGCTATCGCTGACATATCCCAGCGTGTTTGGGCCTTCTCATCTCGCCCCGCCTGTAGATCCGCGAGCCTTCTCCCGGAACTCCCCTGGCGGAACGCCGAAATGGGCTTTGAAAACCCGAGAGAACTGGGTCTGGTCGCCGAAGCCCCAGCGGTAGGCGATCTCCGCTGCGGTTTGATTGTTGTTCGGGTCGGCGAGCGCTTCCCGGCAAGCAGTCAGCCGCTGGTCGCGAATCCAGCCTCTTACCGTCTGATCGGTGTCTCTGAACAACTCATGCAGATAACGGGTGGAGATGCCGCAAGCTTGTGCGATGCGATCCGGCCGGAGCCCGAATTCGTGAAGGTTGTTTCGGATATAGCCCTCGATACGAGCGAGATGGGCAGCGCGAACGGTCGAGTTGCCTGAAGTCAGCACGCGCTCGTCGGCTTTGATCGCCAGCACGAGCAGATCGACCAATTGGCGGCCGACCGTTGCCCTTGCCTCCTGTGTCATCCCGTCGAAACGCGCGGGCAGGAGTTGCAGCATGTCGTTGAAAAGGCCGCCCGCGCCGTTGTTTGCCTCGAACTGAAGCGTACAGAACCTGTCCGGCGCCCGCAACCGGCCGGTCAACGCATCCGCATCGACCTTCAGTACCCACATGTCAGCCGGTTCGGCGTGGCTGAACTGGTAGGGCTCGCTGCTGCGCTCCAGAATGAAGCCGCCGGGCGGGCATTTGACGTCCCGGCCGCACTGGGAAAAGGAAACCTCCGCCCTTGCCGGCACCGTTACGAGGAACTCCTCCGCCCGCGCGCCGCGGAAATGGTGCGGCAGGCGCAGATATTGAAGCGCATCGCAGGTGAGGCGGGAGATCGACACGTCGCCGAACCGCCAGGTGGTCAGATCACCGGAAAACCGGTCGGCCTCGCGGAAGCGAAGGTCGAGCGGAAAATAGGCCGAGGCGATGGCCTCGTGCCAGTGGCGGCTGCGGTCGGGCGGTCGCGTCGCGCTCGTGGTGATGCTCGTCTTCATGCGGCTCGTCCTCTTGGGATCGAAGGTACGAACAGGAATTCTGCAAGGCAATGAAAATGGCAGCTTGTGCGCCTGCGCGCAATTCGTTGTTCCCTGCCTGCAAAGACGGACGCGAAAAACTCTGCCTAGATTGAAGCCGGCTTCAACGGTGCGACAGATACCGGCTGCCAGGGAACAGACATTTCAGCTAGACGACCGGTTTCCAGGCCGTCGGTTCTCGCCCTCAACCAGCGTGAACACGATGCTTCATACCCAGACTTCAAAAGTAGACCCGATCACGCTCTCGGTCGTGCGGGGCATGCTCGAAACGACCCAGCGCGAAATGACGCTTGCGCTCGAAAAGACGGCGCGTTCGTCGGTCTTCAACCTGGCGCACGACTATTCGACGGCGCTCTTCAACGCCCGGCCCGAGATGATCCTGCAGGGCCAGGACATCCCGATCCATCTCGGCTCGCTTATCCCCGCCATGAAAGCGGTCGCGGCCTTCTTCGGCGACGACATTCACGAAGGCGACCTCTTCCTTCACAACGACCCCGCATTCGGTGGCAGCCATGCCATCGACACCTGCATGTACAAGCCGGTCTTTTACAAGGGCGAACTGGTCTACTGGACCGTCTGCAAGGGGCATCTGACCGACATCGGCGGGCCGGTGCCGGCGGGGTACAACCCGAACGCCACGGAGATCTACGCCGAGTGCCTGCGCATCCCGCCGGTCAAGATCTGGGACCGCGGCAAGCCGCGCCATGACGTGCTCAACATGATCCTCACCAACATGCGCGCCCGCCGCGACCAGGAAGGTGACTTCCGTGCGCTCATCGGCGCCTGCCAGGTGGGCGAGCGCAACCTTATCGCCATGCTCGACAAGTACGGCAAGGCCGAGGTGGATGCCTGCGTCGACACGCTGCTCGACATGGCCGATCGCCACATGCGCGCGCTGATCGCCACGGTACCAGATGGTACCTATGAAGGCTCCGCCGTCCTGGAGGATGCCGGGCACGGCTTCGGCGACTTCGAGATCAAGGCGACGGTGACGATCACGGGCGACAGCTGCCATATCGCCATCGATAGCCCGCCGCAGGTGCCCTATTTCATTAACTCCTACGAGGGCAATTCCCATTCCGGCGTCTATCTCGGGCTGATGATGTTCGCGGCCCTGCCGCCACCCTACAACGAAGGGCTCTATCGCTGCGTCAGCCTCGACTTCGGCCCGAAGGGCACGCTTTGCAACGCGCAGGAGCCGGCCCCACACATGAACTGCACGACGACGCCCATGGAGACCCTGACGGACGCCGTGCGCCTGGCCTTCGAGAAGGCCATGCCCTCGAAGGTGTCGGCCTCTTGGGGCCATGCCAACGGCCTCAATATCGCTGGCCGCGACGCCCGCAACAACGAGGCATTCGTGACCATGGTGCTTGCCACCATCATTTCCGGTGGCGGGGCGACGCCCAAGCAGGATGGTTGGCACGCGGTTGGCCCGGAATGCTGCTTCGGGGCGCTCACATCGGGCGATGTCGAGCTGCTCGAATACTCCTATCCCATCGTCATCCACCGCTATGCGCTGATGACCGACTCGGGCGGCGCCGGCAAGTTCCGCGGCGGCTCGGGCACGGCCTGGGAGGTCGAGCCGCTCAATGGCGACATCCTGTGCATCGGCTTCGGCGAGGGCCGGCGCATCCCGGCCATGGGCGCGGCGGGCGCCAAGTCTGCAATGGTCGACACCAAGGTCGGCCGGGTGGAACTGCGCCGCGACGGCAAGGTCGAGGTGGAGAGGAAGAACATCATCGAGACCATAAAGCCGGGCCAGACGATCACCAACCTTAATCCGGGCGGCGGCGGCTACGGAAATCCGTTCGAACGGCCGGTCGAGAAGGTGGTCTGGGACGTGCGCAACGGCCTCGTCTCCATCGAAGGTGCCCGTCTCGACTATGGCGTGGTGATCGCGAACCCGCAGACCCTCGAGGTCGACACGGCCGCAACCGAATGGCTCAGAGCCACCGCGTAAGGAAAACCAGACATGACCATGCATTCCTACCGTCTCGGCATTGATGCCGGCGGCACCTTCACCGACTTCGTCATCGCCGACCGCGCGACGGGGGAAGTCAAGCTCTTCAAGGCGCTCTCCACGCCCTCCGATCCCACGAGGGCCATCGAAAACGGACTGGGGCTGATCGCCAACGACCTGGGCAAGCCGATCGAGGACATCATCGCGAATTGCGACCTCTGCATCAACGGCACGACGGTCGGTCTCAATGCGCTCATCACGCATCGCGGTGGCAAGACGGGCCTGATCTGCACGGCTGGCCACGAGGATTCCATCGAGATCCGCAACGGTCACAAGGAGGACGGTTTCCGCTACGATCCCGAATATCCGGCGGCGACCATGCTGGTGCCGCGCTACCTCAGGCGCGGCGTGCGCGAACGCGTCCTGTCGGATGGCTCGGTGCGCACCCCGCTCCATGAGGAGGACGTGCGAGAGGCCTGCAGGCTTCTCCTGAAGGAGGGCGTCGAGACCGTCGCCATCTCTTTCGTCTGGTCGGTGCTCGATCCGAGCCACGAGCGGCGCGCGGCCGAGATCGTGCGTGAGATGATGCCGGCGGCCATTCTCACGGTCGGCGCCGATCTCTACCCGCAGGTGCGCGAATATACCCGCACCTCCACCGCGGTGACGAACGCCTATCTCGCCCCTGTCATGCGCCGCTACGTCATGGCGGTCGACGCCTATTTCCGCAAGCTCGGTGCTAAGCAGCCGGTGCGCTACTTCCAGTCGAACGGCGGGCTTGCCGTGGGCCAGGTCATGACCGACCGTTCGGTCTACGCCATCAATTCCGGTCCGGCGTCGGCGCCGCAGGCGGGCCTTTATGCCGGCGCGCCCTTCGACCACAAGAACGTCATCACCGTCGACATGGGCGGCACGTCCTTCGACATCACACTCACCCGCAACGGACAAACCAACCTCAACAAGAACATCGACTTCCTGCGCTACCGCATCGGCGTGCCGATGATCCAGGTCGAGACGCTGGGCGCTGGCGGCGGCTCGGTCGGCTGGATCGATCCGCTCGGCCTCCTTCAGGTCGGCCCGCAATCGGCCGGCTCCGAGCCGGGCCCGGCCTGTTACGGCCGCGGCGGCACGGAGCCGACGACGTCGGACGCGAACCTCGTTCTCGGTTACCTCAACCCCGAAGGGCTTCTCGGCGGCAAGCTGCCGCTCGACATCGAGAAAGCGCGCGCGGCGGTGGCGGGGGTCGCAGGACCGCTCGGCATGTCAGTGGAGCAGGCGGCCTACGGCATGTACGCCATCGTCAACAACTCGATGGTCAATGGCATCCGCCGCGTTTCGGTCGAGCGCGGCTACGATCCGCGCGATTTTGTGCTGGTGGGGGCAGGGGGCGCAACAGCGGCGCATATCACGGCGCTGGCCCGGGAGATCGGTATCGATACCATCATCCTGCCCAAGCTCGCTTCGGGCCTTTGCGCCTTCGGTCAGATCATCTCTGACGTGAAGTACAACTATATGGCGCCCGCGCCCGTGCGCCTCGACAACGCAGCGGCCTATGAGCGCATCGACAGCCTGTTCAAGGAGATCGAAGCGAAGGGCGTTTCGCATCTGGAGGCGGACGGGTTTGCCCCTGATGCCATTGACATCAAACGCTCGATCGACATGCGTTATGTCGGTCAGGTGCACGAATGCACCGTGGACATCGGCACCTTCCCGATCAACGAGACCACGATCGAGAAGGTCAAGGATGCCTTCCATGCCCGCCACGAGGAACTCTACACCTACTCCGAGCGCCACAGCGTGGTCGAGGTGGTGAACCTGGAATCCACCATCTACGGCCGCATCGAAAAGGTCCGCCCGCCGAAGCTTCTGGCAGCCGGCGATGCTCGCGAGGCGCTGAAGGGCCATCGCGATGCGATTTTCGACCAGTCGGGCAAGCCGGTCTCAACGCCGATCTACGACGGCGCGAAGCTCTGTGCTGGCGTCCTCATCACGGGGCCGGCCATCATCGAGGAGGTGACGACGACTATCGTCATTGAGCCCGGCTGGACGAGCATTCTGCATGAAAGCGGCAGCTATCTGCTGACACGGGAAGACTGACGGCTTGCCCCGCGTTCGGGCGGGGCAGCCACCTGCAACGAAGAGGGGAAAACAATGGCAGGCAACCTATCGGCCGTGGAGGCCGAGACTTCTGACTTCTCCAACGTGGCTGTACCGCCACAGGCACGCATGCCCCGAGGGGCGTTGA
Source organism: Ciceribacter azotifigens (assembly GCF_048159625.1). Classification (NCBI taxonomy): domain Bacteria; kingdom Pseudomonadati; phylum Pseudomonadota; class Alphaproteobacteria; order Hyphomicrobiales; family Rhizobiaceae; genus Ciceribacter; species Ciceribacter azotifigens. The sequence continues at coordinate 5,753 of NZ_JBLQTA010000030.1, forward strand.
CCATGGCGTGGTGGGCGGTGTGCAGCGCCGTCTTCTACATCGTGGTCGGGGCGGCGATGGCGCTCAATTTCGGCACGCGCAATGCCATCATCGGCATGGTGCTCTCGGTGGTCGTCTATGGCCTCGTCAACGCAGTGCTCAGCCGCTTTGCCATTCGCACCGGGCTTTCCGTCGCCCTGTTCTCGCGCGTGCTGTTCGGCAATGTCGGGGCGGGGCTGGCGACTCTCATCTTCTGCGCTACGGCGATCTACTACGCCGTCTTCGAGGGCTCGGTGATCGCTGTCGGCATCACCACGATCCTTCCGTCGATCTCCTATCCGCTCGCGGCGCTGATCGTGGTTCTCTACAGCGTGCCGCTGATCTTCGGCAGCATCCAGACCTGGCTCGACAAGTTCAACGGAGTGCTGTTGCCGTTCTACATCCTCGGCCTCGTCGTGGCGGTCTTCCTCGCCGTCGGCGAATACGGCTACAGCGACAAGTGGCTGAACCTGGGGCCGGAAGCCGGTGCTCCGGCCGGTGGCTGGTGGTCTTGCTTCGTCTACTACATGGGCGTCTGGGTGTTGATGATGTTCACCTTCGATTATGCCCGCTTCGGCCGTGAGGAGGATGCGGGCTATCACGCCTGGTTCAACTTCGGCATGCCGTTCTATGCCATGGCCTTCCTGGTGAGTGGCCTCTTCGGCATGTTCATGATCGGCACGGTGCCGGACCTCGGCGCTCTTTCGGAGGTCAGCGTGCTTCTGGCGCTGCTCAAGCTCATGGGGATCTGGGGGTTGCTGTTCGTCTGGGTCACGCAGACCCGCATCAACACTGCCAACTACTATCTCGCCGCGGTCAACATGGAAGCGCTCGTGCAGCTCTTCAGTAAACTGCCCTTCGGGCGGATCGGCTGGGCAATCGCGGTCGGCGCGATCGTCTATGTGCTGATGCTCGCGGATGTCTTCGCTTATCTGTTGTCGGCGCTCGCCTATCAGGGCATCTTCGTCGTCGCCTGGGTGGCGGTCGCCATGTCGCACATCCTGATCGACCGGTACAGCGCGCTTGTGGGCGGCACCATCGAATACCGCTCCAGCCATGTGCCCGCCTTCAACCCCCTTGGTATCGTCGCCTGGTTCGTCGCCGCAGCCATTGGCATCTGGCTCCATGTCTGGGGCGGCGGCTATGCGGAACTCTCAGCCCCGGCGACCGCTGTCATCGCCTTTTGCATCTATGCAGCGGGCCTGGCGAAGGCGCGCCGCTCCTGGTTCTTGGCGGCCAGCTGATCACGCGGACCGCGCCCCGCCACGGGGCACGGTCCAAGTTCACGAATCGTCCTCAGCAAAGCGCCCCATATGGGCCAGGACCCTGACAAAAGCCGCAGGAGCTTGACGTCGGTCAACTTCAAGTCGATCGGCGGGCTGATCTATGTCCGTCTTTCGGACAATCCGCCCGTCGAAATTCTCCATCTTTCGGCATCGAAGCGCACGGACGGTAGCCGCGTTTGCGTTTCTGGCGTAGCAGGTCGAGAAACAGCCGTTCTTCTTCCTCGTCCCGGCCGAAATGATGCACCATCATCTGTCCTTTGGTTCCAATGCGGCCCCACTTCCGCAGCAGGCAGACGTCTCCGAACAGATTGGGTTCAATCGACATCGCGTAATAACGCGCCATGTTCCTGGCGGCGTCTGAGCGCTCGACATAGAGGTGGTAAGGTTGCGAGATCATGAGATCAGAATCGCCGATCCGCGGAATCGCGTCCAATGACACTTAGAGGACGCGGATCGAGGAGCAGACGCTGGAGCAGCCGGCTTGATCAGACCTCCGAGGTGGGGTGAGCGAAACCCAGCCCGCCTCGGTCACTCTTCGCGCGCAGAGCAGCTGCAGCCGCCAGGACAGCCATCTTCATTCGTAAGGCAAAGCCCTGCCTTCTCGAAGGCCAGCCTCGGTTGCGCCTCGGGCGAGCGATGCACTCCATGACGCTCGCACTCGTAATCCCGGATGGCGGTGCGCGAGACGAGCGAATGAACGGCCAATCCTCTTGTGTCTAGGGCTTCGCGCCGGTCATCCTCTGACAAGGTCAGGAATAGATCAGCCATGCGCAGCTTTCCCGACGCTTCTTGCCAGCCAGGTCGGGAACTGCGGCGCCGCCGCCACTAGCTCGCCGAACGCGTCCGGCGCCAGCTTTCGCTTGATCCGCGACAGTGCTTCATCAGCCTTCTCCGGCCCAAGCCAGGCGAGCGCACGGACCGCCACGCCGGCGGGCCGATCGGCCAAGGCCAGTTACCAGCGAGGCACATGCCTGAGCTCGACCGTCTGCTGTCCAAGGCTCATCGTCCGGCTGCGCCCGGATGTCAGGTAGACGGAGCGGACGGGGACCTGGTTGGTCAGGCCCAGGGCATTTGCCGCGGCGGCGCCGTTCGAAACGATCACGTCGCCGCGGTGCTGCGCGACCGCGTCCACCGCCTGTTCGACCGTCGGCGGCCGGTTGCCAAAACGGCTTTTGACAGGCCGCATATAGATGCCGCGGCCGGCGCGGACGAGCTCGCCGCGCTCGGCCAGTCGCGAAAGAGCCTGGTCCAGGGCGGCACGATTTCCGAGATGCAGAAAGCTCTTTGCCGAAAGCGCGGCTCCTTCCGGCAGACGTTCAGCATGGTCCATAATTTGCGACGTCAGCTTTTGCATGGCATTTCTCCTATCAGAAATCTATGCGAGTTTCTGACAGTTTGCAGCGGAGGGAGAAGGGCGGGGGAGCCGAACCGCGCTGACCAAAATTCATATCGAAATATTGGTCAATAGCCCGCTTATCGCTCCACCCAGCGCTCCACCCAGCGCTACTCACCTATCAGGCCATCAAACACTTCCAACATCGCGTCACTGATGGCCTTGCCGAGCGCCGCCGCCGTATTCACAAGCGCCTCCTCGTCCATGTCGCGAGCAGCCATCGCAAAGGCGGCTCCCTCGGACGTTACGATTTCCCGCGCCCGCTCGATTGCCCACAGGGCGAAGTCACTACGGTTGCTGAACTCCACGGTTTCCATGTCGTCTCCTGATTCTTGTTCCGGGGATGGCTTATACCGATTTGCCGACAATGCAGACTGGAGAGTTCGTCCTACGTTCGGAAACCAGTGGCCCAGCAGTTCGATTAGTTCTTGAGCGCATCCCTAGCGGAGCAGGCGGAGGAAATCGGCGGCAAGTTTTGCCGACACATCAGCGCTGCGTTGGGACATCATGACTTGCGGCACCGCGGCAGATTCCGTGCGCAGGCCACGCACCATGGCATCGGTGACGGCCTGTCCGATGAAACCGATCTTCTGCGGCGGAGGCATGGCTATTCCGCCCCGACGCGATCGCCGAGCGAAACGTCGGTCGTATAGTTTTCGCGCATGAAACGGAGGAAGTTGTCCTGGAACTGCCTTGTATGGGCATGCGCAAGCTCGTCGGCGCCGCTCGACATCCTTGGCGCGGATCGCTTCTAGCATGAGGTTATGCTCGTCGGTCAGGAGATAACCGGCATCGATCCCCTGATCTGCGCGGTGTCGGCGCACCTCATACTGCTGACCATCGTGATAATGGCGGTGCTGGACCGCCTATACGGTCTCGAGCGCCTGTTCGTCGGAGAAGGCCGGTCGTAGCTTCGGCGCGGAAGCCACAGTCGCGCGATTGCCATCGACACGCAATGTCGGTCGGGTCAGGCATCCCTATGGAACTGATGGTCCAGGCCCAGCGGATCTCGAACGGCGGGATAAAGTCCCGAGATATTCTGCTTGGCAGGAAATTCGATGTCCAGCTCGACGAAAATCGATCAAGAGACGCTCTCGACCACAGCGCAAGCCGTTGTCACGGCGATTTCTGGATCTGTGGAAGCTGCTCGCAAGGCGCGATCAAGATCGCGTCTTTGCAGTATCGAAGTCGATGCCGTCCGCCATCGCGGATAGGTTTCAGTGTCGATAACAGGGCGGACTTGTAGCCCCTGTCGCTGTCGAACCGGGCCTGCTCTCCCTGTTCCTCAGGTCCATTCGGCTGCTTGCCGCGCAGGCCGAAGTAGCAATAGCCGAAGCTGCAGAGCACCGCTGTCATCTTCGAAGAGCTCATTGATGATGGCGCCCTCGCGCGGTCCGGTGGCCTGGAAGAAGGTGACCTTGTGTCCCGGCTGCAGGCTAATGATCTCCCCGATGTCGGAGCCGGCGATGGTGGCTTCGCGCACGAAGTGGCTCGCGCTCTCCTCCATCACATCGCAGCAGGTGCAAAGGCCGGACGGGAGGAAGAGGCCCTTCCACAACTGTTCGCAAGTGAGCATGGCTTCGCCCTCAGGAGGGTTGTTTGGAAAGCGCCGGCCGCTGCCTCAGAGGGCGGCGGCCGTTTCGGAAGCGAAGCTGTAATAGGAGCGCAGTGGGCGGCCGAGCAGCGTCGTCAGTCGCCCTCGATCCGCGTCCTCCGGCAGCATGCCGTCGGTGAGGAAGCGCTCACCCATCATCCGCATGTCATAGGCCATCCATGGCGGCATGAACTGCTTGAGGTTCTGTTCGAAGGCCTCCGTATCGCCACCGGCATAGGTGACTTGGCGGCCGAGCACGTCCGACCAGATGTTTGAGATCTCTGCTCCTGTCAGCGTGTCGGGGCCAACCAGATTGATGCGCTCAAGCGGCAGCGGCTCTGCTGCCTGTTCACGACGAAGCAGTTCGAGCGCGGCAATTTCGGCAATGTCACGCACATCGACCATTGCCAGGCCCTTGTCGCCGACCGGCATCGGGTAGACGCCATAGCCGATGATCGCCTGCTGGATCATCAGATCATTCTGGATGTAGTAGGCCGGGCGAAGGATGGTCGCATTGATCCCCATCTGCTCGATCATCCGCTCGACGGCATGCTTGCCCGCGAAGTGGGGCACGTTGACGTAGACATCCGGATGGATGACCGACAGGTAGACGATGCGCTCGATGCCGGTCGACCGCGCGACATTGAGTGCGATCAGGGCTTGGGTGAATTCGTCGGGCACAACGGCGTTCAGCAGGAACAATGTCGATACGCCCGCCATGGCGCTGCGCAAGGATTCGACATCGAGTAGATCGCCCTGCACGGCGGCAACGCCTGCCGGAAGGTTTGCCTTTGCGGGATCGCGGACAAGGGCGCGGACGTCGGCGCCGTGGTTGACGAGTTGATGGACAACTTGGCTGCCGACATTTCCAGTGGCGCCGATAACGAGGATGGTCATTGGGAGTGTCTCCGGGTTTGTATTCTTGACCTCCCGAATATGTCTGGTCCATTATCGGCCGAATAGTTTGTAATTTTGGACAGACTGTCTCAAGGGTGGAACACCGTGGATCTGTTGGCACTTGCCGATTTCAACCTCGTTGCCCGTCATGGAGGGTTCGGCAAGGCGGCGCGGGCCTCCGGCCGACCGAAGGCCACGCTGTCCCGGAGGGTAGCGGAACTGGAAGCTGCTCTTGATCTGCGCCTGTTTGAGCGCGGGCTGCGCGACCTGAAGCTCACGGAGGAGGGGCGGGCCCTTCATGAGCGGACGGCTTCACTGCTTACAGAGCTCGACGAAACCGCGGCCGCCATTGCCTCGGGCGGAGAGAAGCCGCGTGGCAGGCTGCGGATCAGCGCTCCGCTTCTTCTTTCGCAGACGGCGATGGGCAAGATTGCCGCAGGTTTTGCGCTGAAGTATCCGGACGTGAGGCTTGAGATCACGACCGAAGACCGGGCCGTCGATATGATCGAGGAAGGATACGACCTCGTCATTCGCGTGAACCCTGATCCTGACGAATCCCTGATCGGGAAAGCCTTCCTGCATGATCGGCTGGTTGTCGTGGCACATCCGGATCTTCATCGACCGGCTGCGGATGTTCCTCTCCCAGGTGTTGTGCGGGAAACAAGTGTTCAGCAGACCTGGAACGTCATGACCCCTCAGGGCTCGATAAAGATCAGGATCGAGCCCGTCCTCAGCTTATCCTCGCTCATCATGGTTCGGGATGCGGTGCGCGCCGGGGTCGGTGCTGCACGTCTGCCGATCTCGCTAGTGACCCACGATCTGGCCGCCGGGACCTTGATGCACTGGGGAGACGTTGAGAGGTCGGAGATCTCGCTCTGGGCGCTCTACCCCTCACGACGGCTGCTTAGCGCGCGTGTCTCGGCGTTCCTGGATTTCCTCAAGCAGGTCTTCCCAAACGGCACGCCAGACGAACTCGCCGCCTATATCGGCGAATAGCCTTGGTAGTCAGAGGTTGCGATGGACGTTCAAGGAGCGAATGATCGTCACACTGGTTAACGTTCACCGCCTACAGATCCGCAGGCGGCCTAGCTGATCGGCGGTGGCGATTTACCCAGAGCCATTTCTACCAAGCACTTAACCACGAGGATGATGCGTCGTCGGTTCAGTTCCCATCGACCGCAAGATTGAAGAACAGCGGCTCGCCGGTTCGGACCCTTTCAAGGCGCTAGCCCGACGGGTCACGCTTGCCTCACTGTCAAAATCAAGATTCGAGCTGCAATTGCGATCCGTGCAGTCGCCGCGGTGAAGGCCGCCCTAGATCCGCCATCTCCATCGCCAGGCGCGGCGGCGCATCGACGACGCCTGACAGAAGATCAGGGTCGTCGAAGATTGGAATCGGTTATAGTAAAGGGCATGCACCTATCTCATACCGTTATGCCTTTTTCATATTCCGTCGAAGAGCTTATGCAGATGCCCCGTTTTCGGGATAGCTTAGCTACCGCCGCGCAAGACCTTCTTGAAACGCACCTCTCGTTACCCAGGGAAGTCCACTACGTCGCCGATTTGCAGCGGTGGATGCTCAGTCAGATGACCATTGCCATACATTTCGAGCATGTACGCGATCCGACCTTTCCTCCAATTTCCCCGAGCAATCTGATCCGTGCGGTGGGTGATACGAGAATAGCCAGTCGGAACACTGTTCACACCTTCCTCATGGAGATGCGCAGATATCGCTTCGTCGTTCCCAGGGAGACAGCCGACCGTCGGCAACGCGCCGTTCAGGCGACGGAAATGAGCGAGCAACTCATCCGACGATATTTCGATATTCATCTTCGAGCACTCGACCTCATGGACGGTGGTGTGCGATACGAGCTTTCGTGTAAGCATCCAACATTGCTCCATTACGCCCAACCGCGTTTCACATGGATGCTCGTAAGCCGCAGCGACTGGTACAAGCCACCGCAGAGCATCGCAAAGTTCGTCAGCTCCGACTCTGGCAGCAGCGTCCTGCATGACCTGATCCGGAGTGTTCGTCCCTTGTCAAAGGATGACACGAGTCCAATATGGGTCGGGAGAGTCTCGCCCAAAGCGCTCTCAAGCCGATATCGAATTTCGAGAACACATGCGGCGCGGCTTCTTGCCTTGGCGCGTGAAGCGCAACTTGTCGGATGGGCGAAGGAAAGCAATCGCGGAAACTGCTGGGTTTCGCCTCAACTCGTCCGGGACTATCTCTATTGGCAAGCGATCAAGCTGGCCACGGTATCGAAGGCGTTTGAGGATGCCTGCATGGAGGATGGTCCTATCCGCATTCCGCCCCAGGAACACCCAGATGAGGCGGGAGGCCTCTAGTGCTTCCCGCCCATCGACTTATTCATGGATTGTGTATTCGCTAAGCTCGCAAAGGTTCTGCACATCTGTCGTCGTTTCAAGGTCGTCACCCTGAAACTCGAAACGCATATCGTATTTGCAGACTGACCTACCATCTGCAATGGTGATCTCCATTGACTCGCCAGGACCCAAGGCTTCGCGACCGAAGATGTCGTCTTCCCAACTGTCAGTACCGACCGGGGACGCATAGAAGTTGTTCAAAACGGAGTTCGTTCCGTTCTTCAGGGTAAACACGAGATCGTCGGCCCTGGCAGATGCAGAGGCACACACGACGATGGCGGTTGCCGCCAGCATAACCTTAAACTTTTTCATTTTTTCAATCCGTTAGGAGATGATGTGTGTGAAGCTTCCCTCTCATCTATAGTTGGATGTCTGAGCGAACTGAAGATTGCTCCCGTTCCATCTTTGGGACTATTTTGCCGCCATTGAATGACATCAAAATGTTCCTTACCTCGGCCTATTCCTCGAGGCTTCGGCTGATGCATTGGTGCGATTGCGACAAGGCGAGTCATTCGTGCAGCGCGGCAAACAAGGTGAGACGCAGCGTCAATTAGGATG
>NZ_JBLQTA010000031.1:0-12506 GCF_048159625.1 Ciceribacter azotifigens
AGATAGTCAGCGCGGCGCAAAAGGACATGGGATGACCGCTTAGGGCCGAGAGCGGACTTCGCTCGTTAACGTCTCGCTTCGCCCCCGACTTGTCTTCAGCATAAATCTCTGGCGGTGGCTCTGGCTGTTCTACATTATCTGGCTTAGGCTGGCCGGATGGGAGATTTGACCTTCAGTATCAACGTTACCCTCGATGGCTGCATCGATCACCGGGAGGGTATCGCGGACGACGAGACCCACGCCTTCTTCACCCGTCTTATGGATGAGAGCGGGGCGATGCTGTGGGGTCGCGTCACCTACGAGTTGATGGAAAGCTACTGGCCCGCGGTCGCGCGGGGAGACGTAGAAGCGCCGCCGGCGATACACGAATGGGCGGTCAAGCTGGATGCCAAGCCCAAGTACGTCGTGTCCTCGAAGCGAACGGCCTTTCACTGGATCAACAGCCACCACATCACCGGGGACCTGCACACGGAGATTCAACGGCTGAAGGACGCAACCCCGACTGGAGTTCTACTCGGCAGTGGCAAGCTGGCGACCGAGTTGGACCGGCTGGACCTGATCGACGAGTACAAGTTCCTCGTCCACCCGCGGATTGCCGGCCACGGTCCGACGCTCTACCAGAGCGGGCTGCACAGCACGCGACGCCTCGAACTGATCTCGGCCAAGCCGCTCCGCAGCGGCGCCGTTGCCATGCATTATCGGCGGGCACGCTGACATATTACGGCCTGTCGCTCGTCTCTCGGGACTGGGCGTCCTGGAACGCCTGTTTTCTCACAAGGGCGAATCCCAGACTTTTGTCATGAGAGCAACATTGTCGTGGCCGCCACGGTGCCGCAAGCCAGTCTCCCCCCTTGTGGGGGTTGAGGAACGGCCGGCGAAGTCGGGCAATCGATCCGGTGAATCGATTGCAGCGACGAACGCCGGCAGGGCAGAGGGGGTATCCCCCGACAAAGCGCCTGACGATCCCCCCCTCTGTCACCTCGTGACATCTCCCCCACGAGGCGGAGACCGGGAGGACACCTCGTCATCTCCCCCTCACCTGCGATTTCTGGCACTTAGCGTCGCTAAGATGCCGAAATCGCTTCCTCTCCCGCCAGGGGAGAGGCATGGCCGGCGCAGCGCCGCGGGTCGATCTCCCCCTTGTGGGGGGAGACCGGGCGGAGGCGTCAGCGCTTGCCCGCGAGGAGTGCGAAGAAGGCGCCCTGCGGATCGCGGCACTGGTTGACCCAGGCGCCGCCGGGCACCTCCATCGCGCCGGACAGGACCGTGCCGCCGGCGTTGGTCACCCGTTTCATCGCCGCGTCGAGTTCCGGGACGACGAAGTAGAAGCCCCAGAAGGGATGCGGCACCTCCGGCGTTTTCGTCATGATGCCGCCGATATCCCTGCCGTCATGGGCGAAGAGCTGGTAGATGCCCATTGCGCCCATGTCGTAGGGTTCGCCCTTCGTCCAGCCGAACATGCGGGCATAGAAATCGAAGGCCTCCTTGCCGTCGCCGGCCATCAGCTCGTGCCAGCCGACGGTGCCGGGCGACATCGGCGGCGGCTCCTCCGGCATCGGCCCTTCCGGCATGTTCGGCTTGAAGACGTTGAGGGCGGCGCCGTGCGGATCGGCGACGGTCGCGAAGCGGCCGATGTTCGGAATGTCGGTTCCCGGCATCAGGACGCGGCCGCCGTTCTCGGCAAACTCGCTCGCCTTGGCGTCGACGTCGTCGACGGCGACATAGCCCCACCACTGCGGCATCAACCCGTTTTCCGCCATTTGCGGCGTGATCGCCATGAGCCCGGCCGAGCCCATCTCGCGCCCCGGTATGTTGAAGACGGTGTAGGCGTCTCCCTGCGGCGTGGCGCCGTCGAACGCCTTCGCTTCCCAGCCGATGACGTCGCGGTAGAACGCGGCGGCGGCCGGGACGTCATTGGTCATCAGCTCGTACCAGACGAATTTGCCTTGCATTGTCTTTTCCTTCTTCGGGACTGTTCAGGATTGTCTCTGCATTTCGCTCGTCATGAAGGTCTGGAAAGTACCGTCGGGCTGGCGGACGCTGGCCGTGAAACGGCGCGTGTTGTCGTCGACGACGGTGATGGCGTCGTGGTAGATCGCCGTCTTCGTCGGATCGACGAAGTCCGGCCCTTCCGCCTCCAGCGTCAGGGTCTTGCCGTCGGGCTCGATCCAGCCCTTGTAGACCCAGAGCTTGGTCATCATCGAGCCGACCCAGGTGCCGACGTAATGACCGGCCGCAGGATCGTAGCCGAGCGTCATCAGGACCGAGCCCGGACGTCCGTCCGGCATCTTGCCGTGGCCTTCGGCGACATACCAGAGGCCGTCGAACGTGCGGACCGTCTCGGTCCAGCGGTCATCGGGGCTTTCGGGCCCGCAATCCTCGTTGCCGGTGGCCGCGGTGACGACCCAGTCGCCGAGAAGCTTTTCGAGAAAATGGTGTTCCTGCTGCGGTACGGCGAATTCCATCATGACCTCATCCTCCTCGATGGGGTTTCAGAAAAACATGTCTGCAGATGTGGACGGCTCAGGACGCGGCGGCGCGCGGCTTGCCGTCGTACTCGTCGTGGCGACGGACGAAGTCCATCGTCGTCCTCTCGTTGCGCCCCTTCGGCGCCCGGTCGAGGATCATCAGCGTGCCGATCAGCTCTTCCGGTCCCCGGGCATAGCTCGAATAGGTATGGAAGACGGTGCCGTCGACATCGCGGTAGAAGGCGCTCAGCCCCGGAAGCTCGGTGCCGGCATCCTCCGCCGGCATTGCGGTGAAATTATAGAAGACCTTGCCGGAGGCGAGTTCCTCCGGATCGAAGGAGACGTGATAGTCGCGGTTGAAGTCGGTGCCGAAGGACGACACCCACGGGAAATGCCAGCCCATGCGGCGCTTGTAGGCCTCGATTTTTTCGAGCGGCGCGCGCGAGACGGCGACCAGCGTCACGTCGTGGTGGTTCAGATGCGGCAGCGTGCCGTCCAAATGATCGGCGATGAAAGAGCAGCCGGGGCAGCCCGCCTGCCAGTCCGGGCCGAGCATGAAGTGGTAGATCATCAGCTGGCTGCGGCCGTCGAAGAGCGCGGCGAGCGTCTTCGGGCCCGACGGCGTGTCGAAAACGTAGTCCTTGTCGACCTTGACCCAGGGCAAGGCCATGCGCTCGGCATTCAGCCGGTCGCGCAGATGCGTCGCTTCCTTTTCCTTCAGCAGAAGGGCGCGGCGCGCCTCCAGCCATTCTTCGCGGGATACGACAGGATGGTCCATGATCTTCTCCTCCTCCGGATGGTCGTGGTTTTGCTTGACATTTACGTTGATATCAACATATTTATCATATGTCAAATCTGCCGGCGATTCCCTTCTCCACCACGCTTCATGTCCGCGACACATGCCTCTGCCTCCACGCCCAGCGCGCCGCACGCGCACTGGCGCGCCGCTTCGATGCCGCCTTCAAGCCGCTCGGGCTGACGAACGGCCAGTTTTCGCTGATGATGGCGCTCAATCGCCCGGAACCGCCGCCGATGGGGCCGGTCGCGGCCCTGCTCGCGATGGACCGCACGACGCTGACGGCGGCGCTGAAGCCGCTCACCCAGCGCGGATGGATCACGATCGTGGCGGACGAGAAGGATCGCCGCGGCAAGCGGCTGAAACTGACGGATGCGGGGATGGCCGTGCTCGTCGAGGCGGTGCCGATCTGGCGGCGCGAGCACGAGGAACTGGAGACGGGGCTTGCCACCGACCCGAAGGTCCTGCGCCAGGGGTTGATCGAGGTGGCAACTGCAGCCGAATAGCGCCCCGCCTACCCGCTCCGGAAGCGGGACAGTCGGGGATCGGCTGCGAAATCGGCGACGGTGAAACCGAGGCGGCGCTGCGGGAACTCGCAGAGCGCCTGTACGCCCGCGCGTCCGAGACGGATATGCCAGGTCTGGCGCTCGACGGGTTCGCGGGCGGCGAAGGCGAGCGCGCTCAACAGCGCGATGTTCATGCCGCCCTTCGGATCACGTACCGAGCGGTAGAGGATCGCCTGCCCGTCTGCCGCGCGCGCGGCGTCGGCGAGCGCCTGGCAGGCTTCGTAGGAGACGGGATCCTCCCACGCGGCAGCGTCACGCGAGAGCGGCGGCGCGGTGAGGTCGAGCGCCCGCGCGGTCGTGACGAGCGCGGAAAAGGCGGTGTATTCCGCGGCATTGGCCGGCAGCGGCGTTTCGGGCGATTCGGCGAAGAAGAGCAGCCGGTAAAAGGCCATTTCGGCTAGCGCCGTCGCCACGCTTTCGGCAGCGTAGAAGACACCGAGGGTGCGGCCGGCACGGCGGAAGCGAGAGCCCTTCGGATAGACGGCGCCGTAGCGGAACGGCGTGGCGAGCAGATAATCGAGGCCGGCGCATTCCGGCGGCAGCGCCGGCTTGGTTTCCTCGAGCAGGCTTTCGAGCAGCGATTGCTCCTCGACCGTATCGACGAGCTTCATCGTCGAGACCTGGTGCTGCGCCTCGACGAGCCGCCACCACGCGCCCGAGACGGCGCGGAACTCAGACGAGAGCGCGGCGGGCGTCCAGATAGGCAAGGACATCGACGAGCCCGGAAACGGTGAGGATCTTCTGCGCCGGCGCGGCGCCGAGCGCGGTGTTCTCGTTGCGCAGCCAGTTGCGCGCCACGGCCTCGTCGCCGCCGGCGATCGCATCGAGCGAACGGAAGACGCGGATGAAGAGAAGCGCCAGTTCGAAGGGCTTGCTGCCGCGCTCCAGCCGGAAGTCGAGCCGCTTCATGCGCGAGACGCTCGCCTCCGAGACCCCGAGCACGGCGGCGAGCGTGCGGGCGCTGAGGCCGAGCCGATCGGCGGCATTGACCACGGCCTTGGTGACGACCGTGGCTTCGGAGGCGGGCACGGACGGTTTTTCGAGAGCTTCCAGCATGGCCACACTCCTTTCTCTGGAGGAAATATAATGAATTTATTTCCAGAGACAAGGTTTTTATCGCCAAGGCATCGGGACGGCCCGCGCCGGGCCGCCCTGCCCTTAGTCCCGCCGACCGCCTTATTCGACGCTGACCGGAACCTCGGTCGAGGTCCGCATGGCGTGGCTGTAGGGGCAGACGATGTGGGCGGCGGCGACGAGGCGCTCGGCGAGCGCGCGTTCCATGCCCGGAATGTTGACCGAGAGCGCGACCTCGATGTGGAAGCCGGTGCCGTCGTCGCGCGGGCCGATGCCGACGCGGGCCGTGACCCTGGTGTCTTCCGGGATCTTCACCTTTTCCTTGCCGGCGACGGCCTTCAGCGCGCCGAGGAAGCAGGCGGAATAGCCGGCGGCGAACATCTGCTCCGGATTGGTGCCGGTGGCGCCGTCGCCGCCGAGCTCCTTCGGCACGGTCAGCACCACGTCGAGAACGCCGTTGTCGGAAACGGCGCGGCCTGCGCGGCCGCCGGTGGCGGAAGCCTGCGCGGTATAGAGAATGCTCATGTCCTTGCTCCTTGTCTTCGGGTTTACAGGCATCTACATATCGCACAATTGAATTGCGTGCAATTGATTTTTGCACGTTGCAGCCCCGGCGCAAAATTGAGAGAATGGGCCGGGGAAAACGGGGCCGATCGTTCGGGCCCGAAAGGATCAAGGGGGCCGATCGACGGATCGGTGAAATCATGCAGGACAAGAAGGCCATAAAAGGACCGCGTCTCGACAACCAGCTCTGCTTCGCCATCTACGGCGCCGCACATGCCTTCAACAGGGCCTACAAGCCGCTGCTCGAGCCGCTCGGCCTCACCTATCCGCAATATCTGGTGATGATGGTGCTCTGGGAGAACGACTCCCAGACGGTGAAGGCGATCGGCGAGCGTCTGGGGCTTGATTCCGGCACGCTCTCACCACTGCTGAAGCGCCTGCAGCAGGCGGGCTACGTCGCCCGCGAGCGCTCGTCCGGCGACGAGCGGCAGGTGATCATTTCGCTGACGGAGACCGGCGCCGCCCTGCAACAGAGGGCGGAAAACGTCATGCAATCCATCGGCATTGCGACCGGCTGCAGTATCGAGGAGATGGAAAGCCTGCGCGACCGGCTGCACGCGCTGCGCCGGCAGCTTGCGCCGGAGGAGTAGAGCCACTGTCGAATACGTCGCTAATACACAGAATAGAGCTATTGCTTTTGTCGTTACGTCGGCGGGAAATTCTGCCGTCAACTGCGGCAAGCTCCTTCCTGCTCAACGGTCGGGCGTTGGAGTCACTTCCCTATTATCTCGTTAAAGAGATGGAAAGCATCGGAATGGACCTCCAGATTGCGGCTTGGCAGGATGAAGACGGGTTCTGTCCTGATGTTGGCGCTATCATCTCCCGCGCAGAAGACTGGTTGGCGAAGGTTCCTCGGTAAATCTCTCGCACCGGAACTAAAGACCGCAAACGGCGCACAGCGACCGGCAGCTCGCGCCGGAGGAGTAGGGGGCGGCCGGTTCGGCGGGTATTTGCGGAGTTAGGGAGCGGATGCCTACGGCGACGTTTTTTAGGTCGTGCGGACTTCATGCGCAAAGAGGGACTATGTCGCATTCGCGTCCAATGAAGAAACGAAGCGATCGAATAAGTCGATATCGTAGCGGAGTTGGCAGACATCTCCAGGATTGTCCAGCAAATGCCAACGACCGCTTTTGACCCATTGCAGTCATGGCCTGCGGACAATGCCAGTTTCCCAGCCATCGTACTCACCACCAAATTTGGCGGCATTGGTGCCGAGTTCTTCCGTCTCAACGTCAATATCGTTTGGCACTTGCACCTTTGAGAAAACAATACCCCACGGATTGAAATATGGATCCTGATGATCCTCGCGATCAACTTGATAGCCGCGCGCAAACAGAAAATCGCGATACAGGTCTCGCGCCTCGGACGTTTGGAAATACGCGTAGTGCTGGACAATTCTTGCCGTCCGACTATCGTCACCCTGTTTCCGCAGTGCTTGACGAACTTCTTCATTCTTCTCGAAGTCGTTGGACATCGCAGTCGATCCCATCCCCGGCATCACTAATGAGACAAATGCTATGCACAACGGAAACAGTTTTCGAAGCACCAGAGCCTCACTCATCGCGCACGAGAATTACCGAAGGATGATTGATTTCGCAATGACCGCAGTTGGCGCAAAACGGCCGACGCCTCACCGGCATGACCCGGCGGCGTCTGCGCCCTAATCCGCAGGCTCCCCTCAGCCGTCGAAATCCTACGGCTCGACCTCTCGCGCTTCCGGCCCGCCCCCTCCCCGGCCCCGAAGCACCGAACCGTCTTTACTGCCAGACGACGATGCGGGCCTTGTTCGGTACGCGGTCGTAGAGGTCGATGATGTCCTGGTTCATCAGGCGCACGCAGCCGGAGGAGACCGCCTTGCCGATCGACTGCCATTCCGGCGAGCCGTGCAGGCGGTAGAGCGTGTCCTCGCCGTTCTGGAAGATGTAGAGCGCGCGGGCGCCGAGCGGGTTCGTGAGGCCGGGCGGCATGCCGCCGTTGTCGGCCGAATATTTCGCAAGTTCCGGCTGGCGGGCGATCATTTCCCCCGGCGGCGTCCATTTCGGCCATCTCTGGCGCCACTGGATGACGCCAGTGCCCTGCCAGGCAAAGCCCTCACGGCCGATGCCGACGCCGTAGCGCATCGCGGTTCCGCCCGATTCGACGAGGTAGAGGAAGCGCGAGGGCGTATCGACGACGATGGTGCCCGGCGGCTGGCCGGTCGGGTCGATGACCCGCTGGCGATAGTAGCGCGGGTCGATCCGCTCGTAGGGCACGGCGGGGATGACGAAACCGCCGTCGACCATCTCGCCGTACATCGCCGCAACCTCGGCCGAGCCGGCGGCGGGCGGACGGGCGATGGTCATCGGCCCGCCATAGGCCGGCGCCGCGGCGTAAGGGCGATTGTAGGAGCCGGAGGAGGCGCAGCCCGCAAGCAGGCTTGCGGCGCCGACGCCGGAGAGGGAGAGAAAGGCGCGCCGAGAGAGGGAACCGGGAAGTGTCATGGGGGAATCGGGCTTCCTGTGCAGTTTCGGGTTCGGGAAACGATTAAAGCGGTGAAACCCTAAACGTTCCCCTTACGACATGTTGTGACATGACGAGTCGCTAAAAGACATACACATTGATGCCGCAGGAAGCGTTCACTTTTGCGCGATGGCGCGGAGATTTGCCGTCGCGGTCAGAGGACGACGATCGGGGCCTTGCCGCCGACGCGGTCGTAGAGATCGATGATGTCCTGGTTGAACATGCGCACGCAGCCGGACGAGGTCGCCTTGCCGACGGACTGCCAGTCCGGCGTGCCGTGGACGCGGTAGAGCGTGTCCTTGCCGTCGTGGTAGATGTAGAGCGCACGCGCGCCGAGCGGATTGTTGAGGCCGGCCTCCAGCCCGCCTTCCGCCGCGGAGAAGGGGCGCAGGTTCGGCTGGCGCGACACCATCTCGCCGCTCGGGGTCCAGCGCGGCCATTTCTGCTTCAGCGCGATGACGCCGCGTCCCGACCAGGAGAAACCGGCGCGGCCAAGCCCGACGCCGTAGCGGATCGCCTTGCCGCCCGGCTCGACGAAATAGAGGAAATGCGCCTTCGTATCGACGACGATGGTGCCCGGCTTTTCCGAGGTCGGGTAATCCACCTCCTCGCGCAGGTAGCGCCGGTCGACGCGGTCGAGCGGGATCGGCGGCAGCGTATGGCCGTCGTCGCGCATCACGCCGTACATCGTGCGATGGACGGGGTTGGTGATCGGGAGCCCGTAGGTCTGGTGGAACTGGGTGGTGTAGAGGCGCTGCTGCGGCACCGGCTGTTTCTCGGCCGGCGGCACGCGGGCCGGCTCATTCCAGACCGGCGCCACCTCGTCCTGGAAGACCTCGATGTTCATGCGGCTGGTGTCGGTCACGAAGAGGCAACCGCCCAGCGCCGACAGCATCGCCACGCAGGCCGCGAGGCCGCCGACGCGCCGCAAGATCCCGACCTTCGAAGAAATAGCCTTTGACACCATGGTCCACCGCTTCATGCCGCTCAGATTTGCGGCACCCTGCCAGACGCGGCTGGCGCGAAGCTGTCGTCGCGAACGACGGCGGTAACGAACCATAACCCGGATGAATGTCGACTTATACTTGATAATACTTCACAAGAATGGCAAAAAGCTCCGGCCGGCCGGCGACGTCGGGTCGCGGCCGGCCGCAGCCAGCAATGGCGCGCCCCCAGGGTCCGCCGGCACCCGACCGCTGCGCGGTCTCGACAGGCGCGCCTTGCTTCCCCCAAAGGGATCAGGCCATCGGCGGCTTGATCGCCGTATAGATCTTCTTGCCCAGAACCGCCGCGACCGGCAGTGCCAGCACGACACCGGCGGCGAAGGCAGCGGCGATCTGCCAGCGTTCCATCATGCCGAGTGCAAGAACAGCCGTCACCGCAGCGCCGGCCATTGCCGTCGCGACAAGAATATAGAGGACCGCAGAAAGACGAAACATTTGTGACCTCCGTCAAATATCACGCATCCGAGACTATTACTGCGAGAGTGAGGCGCATTGATCTAGAACAAACGATGCCGGTGCCCGAAGCCCGCGAATCGCCCTTGTCGCCCTGCGGCAAGTTCGCGCATGATCGCGCCGCCGCGAGGCGCGGGGAAAAGACGGAAGGCAGGCAGGGCGCGATGGCGACGAGACGCGAGGTGATCACCGGGCTCATGGGCGGGGCGCTTGCCGCTGCGATCGGCAGCCGGCCGGCGACGGCCGCCTCCAATGTGGCGGGCACCGAGCTGCGCGGTTCGATCGACGCCGCCAAAGCCGGCATCCTGCCCGGCGCCTCCGACGGTCTCAGCCGGCGGATGCAGGCGCTGCTCGACGAGGCGGCGGCGAAGGGGCTGGAGGTCTTCCTGCCGCCCGGCAATTACAGCGTCTCCAATCTCACCCTGCCGGACGGCACCCGGCTTTCCGGCGTGCCCGGCGCCACCCGCCTTTCCTACAGCGGCGACGGCCACCTGATTGCCGCCGCCGACGCGGCGCGCATCGACATCGCCGACATCGTGCTCGACGGCGACAACCGCTGGCTCGGCGACCATACCGAGGCGCTCCTTTCCTTCCGCAACGTCGCCGACCTCCGGATCGTCAATTGCGAGATCGCCGGCAGCCGCAAGCACGCCGTCTCGCTGGAGCGCTGCGGCGGGCGGATCGAGGACAACCGCATCACCGGGGCGGCGCTCGCCGCGCTGATCTCGCACGAGGGCAAGGCGCTCTCCGTCACCGGCAACCACATTTCCGACTGCGGCAACGGCGGCATCCTCGTGCATCGCTGGACGAAGGGCGCCGACGAGAGTGTAATCTCCGGCAACCGCATCGCGCGGATCGCCGCCAATGAGGGCGGCACCGGGCAGAACGGCAACGGCATCAACCTCTTCCGCGCCGACAACGTGATCGTGTCCGGCAACCACGTCTCCGACTGCGCCTTCTCGGCGATCCGCGCCAACTCGTCCTCGGACGTGCAGATCACCGGCAACCAGTGCCTGCGCTCCGGCGAGACGGCGATCTTCGTGGAATTCGCCTTCGAGGGGGCGATCATTTCTTCCAACCTTGTCGACGGTGCTGCGAACGGCATCGTCACCGTCAATTTCAACGAGGGCGGGCGGCTTGCGAGCGTCAGCACGAACGTGATCCGCAACCTGTCGCTCACGGGCCCCTATCCGAACGACGAGGCGGGCTTCGGCATCGGCGTCTCCGCCGAGGCGGATACGGCGATCTCCGGCAACGTGATCGAGAACGCCCCGCGTGCCGGCCTGATGATCGGCTGGGGCCCCTACCTGCGCGACGTGGTAGTGAGCGGCAACGTCATCCGCAACGCGCCGGTCGGCATCGCCGTCTCGGTGGTCGAAGGGACCGGCACGGCCATGCTCTCCGGCAACCTGATCTCCGGCGCGAAGGACGGCGCGATCGTCGGCTACCGCTGGAAGGACCGGGCGACCGGCGACCTCGCTGTGGGCGGCGACGCCCCCGACCATCTGGTGGTCGAGGGCAACCGCGCGCTCTGAGAGAGGGCGGCGGAAATCTGCGGGCACCGGCAGAACTCCGCTTCAAGCGCCGCGCCTTTGCCGTTAGGCTTGGCGCCGACCCGCCCCGTTTCCGACAGGAGTTTCCCCCTATGCTCAAGATCTACGGCGTCTACAAATCGAGGGCGACGCGCCCGCTCTGGCTTGCCGGCGAACTCGGCCTCGCCTTCGAGCACGTGCCGGTGCTGCAGGCCCGCAAGCTCGACGACCCGCTTGCCGAAGACGCGCAGATCAACACCCGCACGCCCGCCTTTCTCGAGCTCTGCCCGATGGGCGTCATTCCGGCGATCGAGGACGACGGGCTGGTGCTCTTCGAGAGCATGGCGATCAACCTCTACCTCGCCAGGAAGCACGGCGGCCCGCTGGCACCGGCCGATCTCCGCGAGGACGCGCTGATGACGCAGTGGTCCTTCTTCGGCGCCACCGAGATCGAGACGAACGCGCTGAAGATCTCGACGGCCGCCGCCGAGGGCCGGCTCGAAAGCAGCAGGGACGAGGTGGAGGCCGTAGCGCGTCTGCTCAAGCGGCCCTTCGCCGTGCTCGAACGGCATTTTGCCGACAACGACTATCTGGTCGGCAGCCGCTTCACCGTCGCCGACATCAACCTCGCCGAGATCGTCCGCTACGCGCAGGCGTACGCGCCGCTCTTCGACGCGCATCCGAAGCTGAAAGCCTGGCTCGCGCGCTGCCAGTCGCGTGCCGCCTTCAAGACGATGTGGGAAAAGCGGCTTTCCGAGCCGACGCCCTGACGGTCAGGGTCCCGTCCGGCTTGCATGGCGGCGGGAAGACGCTAGGCTTGGTCCGAGGACAGCTTACGGAGGAGGATCCATGCGCCCGTTTCATCTGGCTTTTCCCGTCACCGACCTTGAGGCGACGCGGCATTTCTACGGCACCGTGCTCGGCTGCCGGATCGGCCGCGAAAGCCCCGGCAAGTGGATCGACTTCGATCTCTTCGGGCACCAGATGTCGGCGCATCTGCGCTCCGAAATGCCGAAGGACACGGCGACCGGCTCGGTCGACGGCGATGCCGTGCCGATCCCGCATTTCGGGGTGATCCTCGGCACCGACGACTTCGTCGGTCTGGCGCGCCGGCTCGAGGCCGATCCCGCGACCCGCTGGGGGCTGAAACCGAAGCTCCGCTTCGAGGGGCAGGCCGGCGAGCAGCGCACCATGTTCGTCTTCGACCCCTCCGGCAATGCGCTGGAATTCAAGGCCTTCACCGACGACCTCGCGATCTTCGCCGTGTGACGGGGGGAGCCGGCGGCCGACGCTCGACGGGGCAATGTCCATTGCGCGGAAGATTTCATGGGCAAGGGAAGTGTCTCTTCGGCTCGCCGACGCTCGCCGGCTGGACCCCGGATCAGGTCCGGGGTGACCGGAGGGTGCCGCCGAGCGAGGGAGCCGGCGGGGCGATGCTCGACGGAACAATGTCCATTGCGCGGGAGACCCTATGGGCAAGGGAAGAGTCTCTTCGGCGACGCAGCCACTTTGCCGTCATGCCGGCCTTGAGCCGGCATCCAGCGGCGCGA
>NZ_JBLQTA010000032.1:0-10782 GCF_048159625.1 Ciceribacter azotifigens
ATCGACCAGTTCCTGAAGGATAATGGTTATTGATCCTCGACCTTCGATTTCTGGCCGGGGTGGCCGTGGGCACCACCCTTGGCTTCTTGATCAACCCTGAAGCAGCGGAGAAGGCAGGGATCGACATTCAGTCCATAAAGAGGACTATGCCTGTTATTGGTTCTTCTCCAGCCGAGCCGGTCAAACAAGCTGATTGGCCAACCAACGAACACGCGAAACGGGAGCTGTTCCGGTTTGCGATGTGGGACTTTGAGACATTTGGGCCGAAGTCTGAGATTTTGATCACAAGGTGCATCAGCATCGACCAGCTTTCATTGGCATGCGAAATGCGCGTGAAGCTTAGCTGGATCTCCGAAGAAAGAACGGTCGAAGGCGTTTTTCAATCCAGCGCCCACAGCTGGAACCTGATCGCTGCGAAAGCCGTGAACAAGAATGCTCCCACTGGATCTTGAGGTGATGGACAACGCGCCCTGAGTTGCGGATTTTATATCGAGGAGATCAGCATCCTGGCATTCATTCCCCCCACTTTTGTTAGGGCTTTGTAACTGGCGCGCAGGATGACAGTGCCTTAATGGCACGTTATGGTGCGTGATATCTGCCACAGGCGGATTTGGGGACTGAGGGAATACCGACTGTGCGGAATCTATCCGACTATATCAAATCAAGGGAACTGGTTGAGACTACAGATCCAGATTTCCAGAGACCCTTGTACCGCAAGGAGGGATTCGACGGCATAGTCAGCTTCGGCGAGATCGACGCAAAACTTTCCGCATTCCTACTCGACGAACGCGCGAAAACTGGTCTGACCCAGAGTGATTTCGCGACCCTGGCTGGTCTCGCTCGAGTGGTCTACAGCCGCTACGAACTGAACATTTCGCGACTGACCGTCTCTCGAATGATTCACCTTTCCGAGCTCCTTGGGTTCCTGCCGATGCAGATGATTCATGCCGCAGCACCTCATCTCTACGGTAAAAATCCTGAAGAGGCCGATGATCGGGTTGAACTCTTCAGACTCATTCATGACCTCCCGCATGACACCATACGCAGTTTGATCGGTATAGTTGGCCAACTGACGCCTAAGGATGTTCTTGAAGCTCGGCAAAAAGCGGAAGCGGAGGCCGAAGCAAAAGCTGAGGCCGAACGCCAACGACTGACTAGAAAAGCGGCGAGAGTCAGCAGGAAAGGCCGTCCCCCTGGCCGGCCACCAGGTCGAAAATCATCCAAGGTCGATACCCCGACAGACGATTGAAGAACGGAAAGGGCCGTCAAGTGATGGCCATTTAGGAACGCGTCGTCCCTCACCCCGTTTTCCGATCGCTGTTCGCATTTGCACGCATCAGCGACATCAGCATCGGTCCCAGTCCGAACTCCCCTACCCTCGCCCGGCGCGTGAGATCGCGGAGATATCCACCTGCCGAATTGATATGCCCTGCCCTCTCCAAGATTGCAGCCATGGCAACCGCCGCGTTCTCCGGCCCCATCACCTCGCAAGCCTCCTGGTAAGCCGACGGGCTAACACCAAGCATTGATCGTACCACCACCGCGGCGCCCATCAGCTCGCGCCAATGGGAGATCGTGCCGCCGGGCCCGTAGTCCGAAATCTGCGGGCAGGCTTTCAGGACCATCGACAGCGGGAACGCCTTCATCTGTTCCGGCTTTGCAAACGGCTGAGCAACCGCTTTGGGTGCTACTTCCAGCACGACGGCTCCGCCCTGCTCTTTTCCAGAGCTAGGTTCAAGTTCATAGATGGATTCGGGTTTTGAATTCTGTATGTGGCAGCCATTTTGAACAGCATTGCCGTCCATATTTTGAGAATCTAACTGATTTTCCAGAAGGTTGAGGATTTCGGTGCGCAAAAGCTGCATCTCGTCGAGGATTGCCTCCACCTGGCGACGGTCAGGATTGCGGGGAAGTCGGCTGACAATGCCGACATACATGTCTTCGATGGCTTCCCAGTCGCCGTCAGCCCCCTCCTCCATCGCGGCGGAAATTAGCTTGCGTACATCACGCCGGCAGATAGTCAGCGCCTCTTTAGTTCGTCTGAACTGCAGGCGCTCAGCAGCGACTTCCTGTGCCAGTGCTGCAAGTTCCGCAGCGCGAGCCAAAAGTGGAGAAAGATCGAATCCAAAGGCCTGCTCGATATCGCCACCCTTGTCACGGTGAGCGTAGCGCTTGCCGTTCGGACTATCCTTGCGCTGGATGAGCCCGGCGTCGACCAAGGCAGCCAAATGCCGCCGCAAGGTCGTTCCGGTAATGCCGTGCGCTCTGACAGACAGCTGGGCATTGGATGGAAAGACCACCAATCCACTATCGCAGTTGAGCTCGCTCTCTGGATAAAACGTCAGCAATGCGTCCAGCACAGTCAGCGCCCTGTCCTGGAGGCCAAGGCGTTCACGGGCCTCACAGGCGTCGCGAAACACTTTCCATTTGTCGACCGGGCGGTTTGGTTTCGTCTCGGACGTCTGGAGCTGCCTCTTTACAAGAGCAAGCACAGCCGGCCGCCGCCCAAAGGGCGTCGTCACATTTCCCGTCTGCATATTCCTTCACCTTTCTTCAGGCAAAAGAAATCCGCTCACCAAAACGATGCCAAAGACTCTTGACTGGGATTCATGGAAATGCGATTCTCGATCTTGCTAGGAATTGAGAGAGGCTTCCATGACGGAAACGTTTTGGGGGCCTTTTTCTTTTGTCGCGGTCTCTCCTCTTGACCAATTAACGAGTGTCTCGATCACACCTCTTGGTGAGTTGGATCGGAATGATTGTTGTATTCGTTTAGAAGATCAGGCATTCGGTCCGCCAGCCAGCGCGCGAAAGCGCGTTCCTGCTTCGGGATTGAGACCGTAGTTCCAGCCGAATTACTCTTCATGCGGCCAAAAACTCGGTCACCCACGGCGAAGTCAACAATCTCTTCAGTTGGTTCCGCAGTCACTTTGTCGGCTGCAGCACTTGCAGCTCGTATCGCTTGGGCAATACGGCTGGAGCTGTCAGCGCCTCGAAACTCGACCGTGTTGATTATCTTGCGAACACGTGCTGCGCTGCTCGGATCTTTCAGCAACTCGGCAAATGCGGTCCATTTCGGTCGACCAACTCCTTTTGCTCTACCGATCGCAAGAATGATGTCTTCGGGAACCGCCTCCGTCACTCGAAACAGATGCGATATTGCCGCTTCTGAAGTTCCCAAGATTGGGCACATGGCGCGATGGGAAAGGCCAGCACTTTTGAGCTGTACTGCCCACATTGCCTGCTCGATCCAGGTCAGGTTTTCCCGAACACCATTCTCAAGCGATTGCTCTTCAATCAATTGCCGATCGGAAAGCTCTCGAACATACGCTCGAATCTTTATGGTCTCCGGTCGATCCGCTTCTGTCATTATGGCCTTGATCGCCGCCCATCGACGGTACCCGTAGGCAAGCTGATAATGATCCGGTTTCGTCGGATGCGGCCGAACGAGAACCGGAATTTTTTGGCCTTCGCTTGCGATAGAAACCTTAAGCGCCTCGAGCTCTTTGGCCGCATCTTCGTCGTTGCCAAAGCGATCTCTATAGGGGGAGCGGTCGATACGGTCAGGATCGAGTGAAATGACACTATCTTCGGTGAGCTGTGTCAGTGCTCGACCCACATTGGAAATGACAGGTGAAGAGTGCCGCCGCGCCAGCGAGTGCTTGTCAGACGCGTCCGACACCACAGTAGATTCTGTCCGGTTTTCGGCGGCCGCCATTCGCTGAAGGATGCTTTTCTTCATGTGCTACGCCCCCAAACTTTGTGAACGAGGTCGAGGATTTCGGAGTTAACTCGATCAGCGCTCTCAATTGCACGCTTCAACGCTTCACGACCGACCTCGCCCGACTCAAGCTCGTATAGGGTCTTCTTCGCTACCGCTGCACCGGCGATTGCCGTCGATTCGAGCGCCTCCGCAACGAGTACATCATCACCAAACAACCGGCGCATGACTCCAGACATGTACTTCTGGGGCCCGTCATTCGGGTTCACGCGAGTGAGCAGGAAACGGAAAAAGTCATGCTCAAATTTAGCTCCAAACTGCCCCAGAACTTCCGATAGATCGGAGATCATGATCAGGAACTGATTGCACGATGCAACGTCGAGCATCGCCGGATGAACGGTAATGATTAAGGACGTGGCTGCGTAAAGAGCGGCGAGCGTCGAGTATCCAAGGGACGGTGGGGTGTCGATGATCACGATATCGTATCGATCATCGACACGGGCCAGGGCGCTGCTTAACCGCTCGAAAAACAAACCCAAGTCATCTCTGGTTTTCGAGGTCAGATAGGATGGGGTATCAAACTCAAAATCCATTAGCTCCAGATTTCCAGGAACTAGATCGACACCCGGGAAATAGGTTGGCCGGATCACTTCAGCGAGCGGCCGCCTCTCATTGTCATATCGAATGGCTGCATAGGCTGTCTGGTTCTCGCCGAGATCGAACTCGGGCTGAATACCAAATAGCGCAGTCATCGATGCTTGCGGATCAAGATCCAGACACAGGACCCGATAACCCTGAAGCCCTAGAAAATGTGCGAGATGGATAGAAGTGGTTGTCTTGGAGCTACCACCTTTAAAATTGGCCGTAGCAATTACCTGAAGCTTTTCCCCTTTGCGACGATGCGGGAGCAGTTCGCCAGCTTCGTCCGGACGAAGTTCGGCCAAGAATGCCCTCAGTTCCTTGACCTGTTCTATCGTGTAGGTTCGCCTATTGTTTTCTGCACGCTCGGGCAAAGGCCCCTTCCCTTCCAGCGTCAACTGGCGAAGAGTACTTTCCGGAACCTTGAGTAACCGCACCAGGTCCAGGGTTGAGAATGTCCGGCCAAATGTTTTCTGCGCAGAGGGTGGATAGACAGCCTCACGCATATCGTTCAGCTCCGCAGAGAGTTTCGAGGTGTAAACCCCGATCTTCGACGCAGTGTCT
The DNA here is from genome assembly GCF_048159625.1 of Ciceribacter azotifigens. NCBI lineage: Bacteria > Pseudomonadati > Pseudomonadota > Alphaproteobacteria > Hyphomicrobiales > Rhizobiaceae > Ciceribacter > Ciceribacter azotifigens. The sequence goes on from NZ_JBLQTA010000032.1 coordinate 4,925, forward strand.
CTGACGCTCTGAGAAGCTGGCTGCAACATTCAATCCTCTTGACGGTTCTGACCACTTTACGAGATCATTTCCGTCAGAGATGCCAGACTGACTCCGATTCTTCAAGGCGTTTTTCGTTAACAAGAAGTTAACGCATCGAGGTGCCCGACTTTACAGTTGTAAAGTTTTTGGTCGATACGCATCAAGGATGCCCGACTTTACAATTGTAAAGTTTTGGGTCGATGCGCATGAGGCCCGACAGTTATGCCAGGGGCCCTACCCTGTAGAAGAGCTGAACTGTCGCAGATAGTCAGCGACTGCCTGAGCCTTTGCGGCGGCAGTGATTACTGCACGTGAATCCTGCTTGAGCACCTTGAGCCAGTTTTCAACGTAAGTCGCGGTGTTGTCTCGCGGATCATGCTCGATACCAAGATCGGCGCAGACGAACGCGGCTGAGATCTCGGCAACAAGCTCCTCCATGGCGTAGGCCTCACTGCCGAACCGCCCACTCAGGTCACGGCCCAAACGTGCCTTTGCACCACTCCAATGAGAAATTTCATGAAGAACAGTGCTGTAAAGGTGAATCTCGCTGAGGAACCGCCCCCGATCCGGAATCAGAATGTCATCGAGACCAGGGCGATAACAAGCCTGCTTGCCGCCGTAGGTGATCTTCGCGCCAGTCCGATCTATGAAGGATTCGACGTTTTCGAGGACTGGAACGGCATCCATTGGCACATCATCGGCCGGGCTCTTGAAGCGGTCAGGCAGGTTATCGATCTGCTCGACGTTGAAGACAGCGTAGCCCTTGAGATAGGGGACTGCGCGATCGTCCGCCTCCTGATCCTTCGGCGTGAAGGTGCCGTACTTGACGACGAGGGTTCCTTGTTCGCCCTTGCGGACCTGAGCGCCAAGCTCCTGAGCCTGCCGGTAAGTCATCCATGTGTTTTCGTCGTAGCCGGCGAGTTGCCCGGAGAGCCAAAGCATGACCACGTTGATGCCGCGATAGGCTTCGCCGGAGGCACGCAGCGGCGTAGCCGACCTGCGAACATTTCCGCGCCATGGCCGAATCCAAGGCTTGGTGCCGGCCTCGAGCTGCTGGATGATGGTGTCGGTGATCCGCTGGTAGGTGTCCTTTACGCTCTGCATTGCCGTCTCCTGTTCGTTGGTTGACGGCAAAGATCCGAAGATAGCGAAACGAGCCCATGCACCCGTAGGGCCGCAACGGAGTGTAGGACCGCGCAAGCGGTTGAATGGGTGAGGGGCTATCGTAGTTTGTCCGTCAAACCATCCAACGGACAGGAGAGGGCGCTGAGCGTAGGCACCCCGGCCGACGATACGGGCCCTCACTGCAGCGACAGGGCCGCAGATCAGCGCTCTCGGTCGTCTTGGTCGCGGTTTCGCTGGCGATCGGCAAGCTGCTGCGCTTCGATAGCCTTAAGCTCGGCATTGATGTGCTGCGACTGAGGCTCTTGGGCCTTTTGCTGACCTGGCTGCGAATGGGCATCTTGGACCTGTTCCGGCCGACCCAGAGTCTTGAAATCAGATCTTGCGGTGAACCTAACTTCCTCGTCGTCAGCAGGTATTTGCTCGGGGAGATCAGCACGATCTACGGCCACAATCCCCTTTTCGGTCATGAGGCTCGCTACTCGATTGTCATGGCCGAGAACCTGGCCTTCGATCACTTCGCCCTGGCGGGCCGTGCGGATATTGTGCTCGAACGGTTTCTCGCCAGCCTGCTCAAGATCGGACATGGCACTGCGGATCGCCTCGCGGCGGTTAGGATCCATTGCATCCTGGATGAGGTGCTTCATCGCCGGACTGGACGGATCATTCGTGGTCTCAATGGATGCCTCGATCATGCGAGGTTTGGTGATGACGGTCAGATCGATATCATGCCCATAGGTGCGGCCCAATGAGACCACCAGAGCTTCGTTTGCCCTTCCATTGCCTTCGCGAAAGGCATGAACATAGTTCAACTCAGATAGGACGTGAGCGGCCTTCTCGGCGAATTGCTCGGGTGTGGCGGCTCGCAAGCCCTGAACGTCTCTAGCAGGCCTCAGCGCCTCGTTGAGACCCATTTCGATGCGCGAGCCGGGGAGGAAAGTCGTATCGCCCTTCGAAAGCCCGCCTACCGGCTCTACCCGATGCCCATCGACGACAGGACTTTCATTGCGCGTGTGTCCTGCCCATTCATAGATATCTTGAAAGATGTAGCCGTGCAGAGCCTTCAGATGCGCTGCGTCGTAATTACCGGTAGGGCCTTTTCCCTCGGCCAGCTCCGTAATCCTTGAGTCCGTAATCGCGTACTCGGCTTCGCGCAGTTCTGAATAGCTCCTGATATTGAGCTTGTTCTTCAGAACATCCTTGTAATCCTCATCCCCTGACGTGTTGGGATAGGTGTAGGAGCCTTTGGCTTCATCATCGCGGGCCAAGCGAAACCTCATGCAAAAGGCCGCCTGAGTTCACAGGCGGCCGCTATAAATGTCTAGGTGATGATCAAGGCCGCTTGAATCGGGCCAGCATCTCTTGGCGCATTTCCTCGGAAGTGATGTCCCCAGCGACGTAGCGGGCCTTCGCTTCTTCCAAGACCGGGTCACCGGTGTAACCCTGCCGCATATTCGCAGCGCGTGCCTGATCTGAAGCCTTCTTCCGTGCTGCAACAGCTTCCGGAGAGCGATCGGGGCGAGGGGCATGAACGTTCATTGGCAGAGCCTCCAGTTACTGTTCAACTTAGCACAAAAAGAGCCGAATATCCAGCGAATGCGGACCAAGCGGCTCTTTTATGGGGGGAGCCCGATCGGAGATCGGGCTCCCAGAGCGATCAATCGCGGGGTTCCCATTCGATGATGGCCTGCAGTGCCACGTCATCTTGGCCGGGGTAGCGGCCCAAGTTGGCGTTGAAGCCGAGGCGCTTGATGGAGAGGGTGTAGTACGGCTTCCCTTCTCCGCTGGTCTTCTTCCAGATGCCGCCAACTTCGATGTCGTGGCCGCGAGGTGACTTGGCATAGACGCGATGCGTCGGAGCCTTTTCGTTGGTGGAGTCGAAAGGTGTAACCTTGATGTCCAGGTCCCGGTCGATGGTGGAGATGAGGCCGGTTCCTTTGGCATTGTCGATGTCGTCTTTGTCGAACTGGATGAAGTTGGTCATGCTCATGTTAATCACTCCTCTATGGTGGTTGCGATGATCGTTCATAAGGCACGGCGAAAAGCGGTGCGCACCGTAGGCCGGAGCGCAGCGAAGGAGGCTGGACGGGGACAAATTTTGTTTCGCGAGGAAGCTGAAGGCGGGGAAAATTTGGAGACGAACGGCTTTGCGCCAACCGCGTCGCCGTGCGAACGGGCATCAAGAGCAACCACTTTGGAGGTGTGTGGCCTGAGCGCTTGCAGCAATACGTCACCTCGAAAAATGGGACATCGGCACAGGTCAAGGGCGGGATTGTGCTGAATGCAGCCGAACCAGCAGCCTGAAACAAGAGGCTGGGGTAACCAAGAGTTCCACCAAAACATGAGATCTCGCCATCTGTTGCCCATATCAGCGCCGCCAGTCGTTCAGTTGCCGGAATGGCTGCGGCGATAGGAGGAGGGTGATTCAACCTGAGCGCCCCACAAGCCTTGGCCTAGCTGCCGGGCTCTTGCCTCGGCGCGGCGATACTGGTCCAGGTCGATCGGATGGGATCTTGGCAGATACCGCAACAAGAGGCTGGCTTGGCCCGCCTTCACCATTTCAAGGCCAATATCCGAGTTGTCGATGAAGCACTGGCCGACAAGGCGTTTGTACTGGTCTCGATCGACTTCAACGCAGCGGACATGCTTGCCATCGATCATGCGGGCGAGGAAGCGACGTGCCTCAATCCCGCAATTCCATATCACACCGTTTTTGGAGCCAGTCTGATCCCGCTCACAGGCGTCAATGGCCGCGATACGGATCCTCTGTTGGCGAATGCTGAAGGTGTCACCGTCGATCACTCGCGCCCGGCCTGAATAGTCGGCCGCTGCAGAAGACGCGGTGAACAAAAGCGCGGCCAGCGCGGCTCCAACCAAGCGATTTCCTATCACGAGTGTGCCTCCATCGAGTTGCGGGCTGCCAGCCCAAAGACGGAGCGGTTAAGATGAAGGTCTCCGCTCGCGGCGCGGTCGGTCATAGCCCGCAAATACCCGCCCGGCGAGCTGATCTCGGCCCGCGTGTATTTCTCAAACGTCAGAGCAATCGCAACAACTGCCGCCTGCTGCCCCATTCGGTCCACGGCCCGCTGGCGCGCGTCCTCAGACACACCGGCGATGCGGCAAAGCTTGGGGGCAATCCGGTCCAGGTCCGCCCAGCTGCGCGGCGGCTTGTAGCCATATTCGGCAAGGCTTGGCGTAGCCCTCCACACATCTTCCAGCGCCACAAGTGACGGCTGCGGGTGCTTTTGCCTGTTGCTTTGGCTCAAACGGCGCCTCAGGCTTTCTTCAAAAGCCCTCTTGCTGGCGGAGCCAGCCTCTAACGAACTGACTTGTTCGGCGTCAGCCGAACGCCGATCATCATTACGAGCTTCAAAAAGTTTCGGGGTTGTAATCTGTATGTGGATGTCGTTTTCGACATCCGTGCATGTCATATTTGCATCTATGTCGGAGGTTCGCGGGGTCCGATTCACGTTGCGCAGTCGGTCGGCAAGCCACTCCAAAAGCATTGTTGCCTTCCGGAGGACTTGGGCCGGTGCGTGCCTGGCTGATCCGATGAAGGCCGCGATCTTCTCAACACGGGAGCCGATCCGCCCGAGAATGACTTCGCCTCGTTCGGTTGAGGACACGAGAGCATACCTCGCGGCACGTAGAGCGTCTCGGAAGCGACGCGCTGCGTTGTCGCGAACTCGAATCTCTTCCCGCTTCTGGCGCACCAGCTGATCAAGTTCATGGTGCCGAGCGATCAGGACACGTAGATCAATGCCGCAAGCGTCGGCAATATCTCCTTCGCCATCACGGATCGGGTAGCGCTTGAAATTCGCGCTGTCCTGCATGGTGACGAGGCCGAGGTCGTACAAACGCGAGAGAATACGGCTTATGCGTCCCGGTGACTTGTTGATGTCATAGCCAAGCTGCCTGTTCGACTTGTAGACGATCGGGCGCCCTCCTTTATCGAAGGCGTCAGCCTTGGCGGTCGTTACGATGNGGTCGTACAAACGCGAGAGAATACGGCTTATGCGTCCCGGTGACTTGTTGATGTCATAGCCAAGCTGCCTGTTCGACTTGTAGACGATCGGGCGCCCTCCTTTATCGAAGGCGTCAGCCTTGGCGGTCGTTACGATGGCTTCCAGCAATGCGTATTCTGCAGTTGTGATCATCCCGACTGTCATCAGGTTCTTGGCAAGTACTGCAAGCTGACCACGCGTCACCGTTCCGACTTCGGTTGACTGCGCCAGTCGCCGGAAGTCGGCTCGCTCCTTCGTCATTCTGCGACCTGTCGGCCGCTTGTGTTGTGTGGGTTCCCCCATCGTCCGTCTCCTGTCAGAGGCCAGACAAAGCTCCGCCGTTCACCGAAAAGGTGTTTTGATTATTGACATCGGAGGGGAGGTCTGCGAGAACGATCTTGCTTATATTTTCGAACTGCAGACCGCTTCCGGATCTTTCGGGAGCGGTTTTTCTTTTCTGGGCCGGGTGCGATCTCCAAAAAACTGTTAAAATGCGCGAGTCGGAATCGGTTTAGGTTCCGCCCGATTGCGATTAGTAACCTGAGATACCGAATTGATGCAAGTTGTCACATTTCCTCGTTGCTTTGCCGGGTCAGCTGACACCTGAAATAGCGCCTAAATTTCAATTTTTTAGCGCGCTTGTCCGCGCCTTCCCTCTCTTCGCGCCTAAAATTGGAACGTTTCCAGAGTATGAATTAGCCCCCTTTATTG
>NZ_JBLQTA010000033.1:0-10559 GCF_048159625.1 Ciceribacter azotifigens
AGATAGTCAGCGCGGCGCAAAAGGACATGGGATGACCGCTTAGGGACGAGAGCGGCCGCAATCGGAGCGCCACTGGTTGCCCAATCTAGAAGAATAACAATGCCAGCAAAGCTGCTGGACGACTGAGTCGCGGGTCTATTTCCCATCAAGGCGTGCTCAGATCCGGCTTGCGCGCATTCTCAGGTCGGTTCGCCTCCCGACTGCGACCACGCGGATCTGCAGTCCTATGTATGCAAAAGAATATCTCCGGCATGTAGAGAATGCTAGTATTTGTCATTCGATTGCATTACATTGCGCGTAATAGAGGAATCGTTCATGGCCGCAAATGCTCTTGTTCAAACTCGCATCGATGCCGAGGTCCGGGATCGTGCCTCCGCCGTGCTTGAAAGCATGGGGCTGACTGTTTCAGATGCCGTGCGGATCCTGCTGACCCGAACTGCCAACGAAGGCTCTCTCCCGCTTGAGCTCGTAACTAGCAGTGAGGGACATGATGCCTGGTTCCGGTCGAAAGTGCTCGAGGCGCTGAATGACACCCGGCCCGACATTCCCGACAATGAGGTCGAGGCCCATTTTGCGGAGCGTCGAGCAGCGGCCCGGCGCAGAGCACGCGACCTGAAAACGTGAAGCTCGTCTGGTCCGCCTTCGCGCTCTCAGATCGCGACGGCATATTCACGCATATTGAGGTCGATAATCCTACCGCCGCGATCTCGGTCGACGAACGGATCATGGCTGCGGCCCGTTGACTTCAGGACCTCCCGGAAAGCGGTCGTCCTGGCCGGATTGCGGGGACACGCGAACTGGTCGTTTCCGGTACGCCTTATGTCGCCGCCTACATTGTGACGGAGACGACAGTCCGCGTACTGCGTGTCCTTCACGCGGCGCAGCAATGGCCGGATGTTCTTCCCGGAGATTGACGTCGCCAGCTTGATAATTTCGTCATTCCTCTGGCGACAACTTTAGGATCCGTATCGATCGACGTAAGAAGGTTGATTTCTCGGTGCGTTAGATAATCAGACGCACTACCCGCGGTTCGTTTCTGTTCAAGACCATTCGAGTTGCGGTGGCTTCGGCAGTTATGCATCCCATTTCCGTCGTTTCCGGTGAAAACGTCGCCCGATAAGCAGACATTTAGCCCGGACGGCACAAGACACTGCGCGGTGCCGTTCCCGCCACTGGCATGGGGCAATAGTTGGCCGTGCGAGCCCTCTCCTTATCTTTTCTTTATCTCGACCACGCCTCTTCCCAATCGAAGTCTGACCCGAAGCGCGCTTAATCCTGTGTCCGTATCAACAGGAGAACCGGACATGTTCGACTTCATCTTCATCGCACTTGGCGCTGGCACGCTTCTCGTGCTTGCGCTCTATGCCCGCGGGCTCGACCGGCTGTGAGGAGGGCAGAAATGCTTGAACCCCTTTCCGGCCTTCTCGTCGCCGTCGCCCTCGGCGTCTATCTCGTTGTGACGCTGCTGCGTCCCGAGCGGTTCTGATCGGGAGAGCGTCATGACCCTCATCGGATGGCTTCAGATCAGCTTCCTCTTCCTTGCCGTTCTCGTCGCTATCAAGCCCCTCGGCCTCCACATGGCCCGGGTGTTCTCCGGCGAACCGACCCTTCTAACTCCGGTCGTCGGCCGGCTCGAGCGTGACCTCTACAGCGTGAGCGGCATCAATCCGGAGAAGGAGCAGAGCTGGCTCGCCTATACGCTTGCCATGCTCGCCTTCTCGCTTGCCGGCTTCCTGGTGCTCTATGCGATGCTGCGCCTGCAGGCCTATCTGCCGCTCAATCCGCAGGGCTTTCCGGGCGTGCCCTCGGATCTTGCCTTCAACACGGCAGTCTCCTTCGTCACCAACACCAACTGGCAGAACTATGGCGGCGAAACGACGCTCAGCCAATTCAGCCAGATGGCGGGGCTGACCGTGCAGAACTTCGTCTCTGCCGCGACCGGCATGGCACTCGCCGTCGCCTTGACCCGGGCGCTTGCCCGCTCGAAGGTGTCGACGCTCGGCAATTTCTGGGTAGACCTGACAAGGGCGACACTCTACGTCCTGCTGCCGCTGGCAATTCTTGTTGCGCTCGCCTTCGTCGCCATGGGCCTGCCGCAGACGCTCGATGCCTCTGTCACGGCCACGACGCTGGAAGGCGCCAACCAGGTCATTGCCCTCGGTCCGGTCGCGTCCCAGGAAGCGGTCAAGCAGCTTGGCACCAATGGTGGCGGCTTCTTCAACGTCAACGCCTCGCACCCCTTCGAGAACCCGAGTGCCTGGTCCAATTATCTCGACATCTTCGCCATGCTCTCAATCTCGGCAGCACTCGTCTACAGCTTCGGCCAGATGGTCGGGAACCGCAGGCAGGGCTGGGCGCTGATTGCGGCCATGGCGATCCTGCTAATCTCGGGCGTTGCCGTCACCTACTGGGCCGAGGCTCAGGGCAACACCATCCTGACGGCGATCGGCGTCGATCCCGCGCTCGGCAACATGGAAGGCAAGGAAGTCCGCTTCAGCCAGGCGATGACGGCGCTCTACGCAGCGGTTACCACGGGCCTGTCGGATGGCGGCGTCAACGGCATGCACGGCTCCTTCACCGGGCTTGGCGGTCTCGTGCCGATGTTCCTGATGCAGCTCGGCGAAGTTCTGCCGGGCGGGGTCGGCTCCGGTCTCTACGGCATGCTGATCTTTGCGCTGCTCTCCGTCTTCGTCGCGGGCCTGATGGTCGGCCGCACGCCGGAATTCCTCGGCAAGAAGATCGAAGGCCGTGAGATGAAGTTCGCCATGCTGGCCGTGCTCATCCTACCGCTGGTCATCCTCGGCTTTACCGCAGTCTCGGCCATGCTGCCCTTCGCGGTGGCAAGCATCGGCACGGCTGGCCCGCACGGCCTGTCGGAGATCCTCTATGCCTACACCTCGACCGCCGGTAACAATGGCTCTGCCTTCGGCGGTCTCACCGGCAATACCTTCTGGTATAACACCACGCTTGGCATCGCCATGCTGCTCGGCCGTTTCGCCTATGTCGTGCCGGTCATAGCGATTGCCGGATCGCTCGCCGCCAAGGTGAGGACACCGGCGTCTGCCGGCACTTTCCCGACCGACGGCCCGCTCTTCGTCGGTCTGCTGATCGGCATCATTCTCATCCTCGGCGGCCTGCAATTCCTGCCCGCGCTGGTTCTCGGCCCGATCGTCGAACACTTCGCCATGCTCGCCGGCCAGACCTTCTGAAGGAACCATCATGTCCAAAGAGAACAAGGCTCCCGGTCTTCTTGACCCCGCGATCCTGTTTCCGGCGATGCGCGATGCGGTCGTCAAGCTCGATCCGCGAAAGCTGCTGCGCAATCCGGTCATCTTCGTGACCGAAATCGTCGCGGTCGTCGTGACGATCCTCTTCATCCGCGACCTCGCCGGAAATCCCGCCGCGGCGGGCTTTTCCGGCCAGATCGCCGCTTGGCTCTGGTTCACCGTGCTCTTCGCCACCTTCGCTGAAGCCGTGGCCGAGGGCCGGGGCCGCGCCCAGGCTGACAGCCTGAAGAAGACGAAGTCCGAACTCGTCGCCCGCCGGCTCGGCAGCAACGGCAAGACGGAAACCATCCCGGCCTCCAGCCTCAAGGTCGGCGACGTGGTGCTGGTCGCCGCCGGCGAGCTGATCCCCGGCGACGGCGAAGTGCTCGAGGGCGTCGCCTCGGTCAACGAAAGCGCCATCACCGGCGAATCCGCCCCCGTCATCCGCGAATCCGGTGGCGACCGCTCGGCGGTCACGGGCGGCACGCAGGTGCTCTCCGACGAGATTAAGATCAAGATCACCGTCCAGCCGGGCTCGTCCTTCGTCGACCGCATGATCGCGCTGATCGAGGGGGCCCAGCGCCAGAAGACGCCGAATGAGATCGCCCTCTCGATCCTGCTGTCTGGCCTGACGTTGATTTTCCTCTTCGTCTGCGTCGCGATCTGGGGCCTGGCCGGCTATTCCGGCACGGTGCTCTCGGTCACGGTGCTGGCGGCGCTTCTCGTCACGCTGATCCCGACGACGATCGGCGGGCTGCTCTCGGCGATCGGCATTGCCGGCATGGACCGGCTGGTGCGCTTCAACGTGATCGCCACCTCGGGCCGCGCGGTCGAGGCTGCGGGTGACGTCGACACGCTGCTCCTCGACAAGACGGGCACGATCACCTTCGGCAACCGCATGGCAACCGACTTCCTGGCAGCACCCGGCGTGACCCCGGCGGAACTGGCAGAAGCGGCGCTCATCGCCTCGCTGTCAGACGAGACGCCTGAAGGACGCTCCGTCGTGGCGCTTGCTACGGGTGAGTTCGGCATTCCCATGCCGGAGCCGAAGTTCGACGCAGTCATCGGCTTCACCGCCGAAACCCGCCTCTCGGGCGTCGACATCGGTCAGCGCCGACTGCGCAAGGGCGCCGTCGATGCGGTGCTGAGGTTTGCCGGCCTCACCGAACAGGATGCGCCCGGCGAATTCCGCCGCGCCGTCGACCAGGTCGCCCGCACCGGCGGCACGCCGCTTGCCGTCGCCGACGGGGAGCAGCTTCTGGGCGTCATCCACCTGAAGGATGTCATCAAGCCCGGAATCAAGGAGCGCTTCGCCGCCCTTCGGGCCATGGGCATTCGCACGGTGATGGTGACCGGCGACAACCCGGTGACGGCAGCGGCCATCGCCTCGGAAGCCGGCGTCGACGACTTCCTCGCCCAGGCGACGCCCGAGGACAAGCTCGGCTATATCCGCCGCGAGCAGCAGGGTGGTCGGCTGATTGCCATGTGCGGCGATGGCACCAACGATGCCCCGGCGCTTGCCCAGGCGGATGTCGGTGTGGCCATGCAGACCGGCACCCAGGCCGCCCGCGAGGCCGCCAACATGGTGGACCTGGATTCCAGCCCGACCAAGTTGATCGAGATCGTCGAGATCGGCAAGCAACTCCTGATGACGCGGGGGGCGCTAACGACCTTCTCGATCGCCAATGATGTGGCCAAGTACTTCGCCATCATCCCGGCCCTGTTCGTCGCCACATATCCGACACTCGATGCGCTCAACGTGATGGGGCTTGCCTCGCCGCAATCGGCCATCCTGTCGGCCGTCATCTTCAACGCGCTCATCATCGTGACGCTGATCCCGCTCGCCCTGAAGGGTGTCGCCTATCGGCCCTCGGGTGCTGCGTCGCTGCTCCGTCGAAACCTGCTGGTCTACGGCGTCGGCGGCCTGACCCTTCCCTTTGCCGGGATCAAGGTCATCGACATCGCCGTCAGCGCTCTTCATCTGGTGTAATCATGCTCAATCATATCAGACCCGCCCTCACTCTGGTCGTCGCACTCACCGCACTCACGGGGCTTGCCTATCCGCTCGCGATCACCGGCATCGCCCAAGCGCTTTTCCCCGCCGAGGCCAATGGCAGCCTGATCGAGCGGGACGGGGCCGTCATCGGCTCCGTCCTCGTCGGTCAGAATTTCACCTCGGATCGTTATTTCTGGCCGCGCCCCTCCGCGACCGGCCCTGATCCCTACAACGCGGCAGCCTCTTCCGGCTCGAATCTCGGCACGACCTCGGCGAGGCTCAAGGAACGCGTCACGGCCGATGTCGGCCGGCTGACTGCGATCGGCATGATGTCGCCCGTCCCGGCCGATGCGGTTACGGCTTCCGGTTCCGGTCTCGACCCGCACATCTCGCCGGCCTTCGCTCGCGGGCAGATTGCTCGTGTCGCCATCGCCCGGGGCCTCGATCCGGTCGATCTTGCCTCGCTGGTCGAGCAAAGGATCGAGAAACCCGCGCTTGGCGTTATCGGCGAAGCGAGGGTCAATGTGCTAGAGCTCAATCTGGCACTCGATGCCCTGAAGATGTGAGAGATCGATGGCGGATGACGACCGCGGGGACGACCGACGTCCCGATCCGGATGCCCTACTTGCCTTGGCGGATAAGGACCGTCGGGGCAAGCTGACTGTATTTCTCGGCGCAGCGCCCGGTGTCGGCAAGACCTACGCCATGCTGTCGCGGGCGCGCCGGCTGAAGGCGGACGGCTTCGATGTCGTCGTCGGGCTGGTAGAAACCCATGGCCGCGGCGAGACGGCGGCGCTGCTGGGCGGGCTTGAACTGTTGCCGCGCCGTCAGGTGGCGCATCGCGGACGCATGCTCGAGGAGTTCGACCTCGATGCAGCACTCGCAAGGCGGCCGCGCATCGTCATCGTCGACGAGCTCGCCCATACCAACCCGCAGGACAGCCGTCACCCGAAACGCTACCAGGACATCGAGGAACTGATCGCCGCCGGGATCGATGTCTGGACGGCGCTCAACATCCAGCATCTCGAAAGCCTTGCCGACCTCGTGACCCAGATCACCGGCGTGACCGTGCGCGAACGCGTGCCCGATATCGTCTTGAAACGCGCCGACGAGGTACTGCTGGTCGACCTCGCCCCGTCCGAACTGATCGAGCGGCTGAAGGAGGGCAAGGTCTACCTGCCCGAGAGCGCCAGCCGCGCGGCGGATCGCTTTTTCCGGCTCGGCAATCTCACCGCCCTTCGCGACCTGGCGCTGCGGCGCACGGCCGACCGCGTCGACGACCAGATGGTCGACTATCTGCGGCAAAACGGAATCGACGGGCCTTGGGCGACGAGCGAACGGCTGATCGTCTGCGTCGGGCCGGATGCCCTTTCGGAAAAGGTGGTCAGGGTCGCTAGCCGTCTGGCCTCCGCGCTCAACGCCCCCTGGATGGTGGTGTCGGTCGAACAGGCCGACCGCGACACCGGAACCGCCGAACGGCTGCAGACGATCGAGGCGCTGTTTCGCCTCGCCGAACAGCTCGGGGCGGAGACACGCCACGTCATCGGCAATGACTTTGTAGGGGAGATCCTGAAACTTGCCCGACGGGAACACGCCACGCAGATCGTGGTCGGAGCGAGACGCCGCTCTAAGCTCGCGCACCTGTTCTCGCGCTCGCTGCCTGAGGCCCTCGCCCGGCGGGCCGGAGGCCTCGGCATCCATCTGGTCACGGCCGACCGGGGCGACGCTCGGCAGGGGCGTCTCGTCCTGCCGGTGGTGCTCCCGCTGGCGACGGTCTTTTCATCCGTCGTCACCGCGCTCGGTTTCGTCGTGGCTACCACGTTCTCCGGTCGGCTGATCGGGCTGTTCGTCGACCTGCCGAATATCTCGATCCTCTTCCTGCTCGCCGTGCTCGGCGCCTCCGTCACCGGGGGCTATCTCGCGGCCTTTCTCGCCGCCATCTTCTCGACGCTCGCCTACAACTTCTTCTTCATCGACCCAGTGCACACGTTTACGATCGCAGCACCGCACGAGGTGTTCGCGCTCTTCGTGTTTCTGGCGGTTGCCGTCGTTGCCGGCGGCTTTGCCTCGCGCATCCGCGAACAGGCGGAAGTCGCGCGCATCCGGGCAACGGCGCTGCAGACGCTCTACGACTTTTCCCGCAAGCTCGCGGGCACGGCCAAGACCGAGGACGCAGTCTGGCTCGCCGTGTCGCAGCTGCAGGCGAGCCTGAAGCGCAGGGTGACCTTGCTGATTGCCCCCGACGGCGAGCTTGTTCTGGCCGCCGCCTGGCCGCCGGATACCGATCTCGAGTTGACCGATCTGACAGCCGCGCGCTGGGCCTTCGACAAGAAGGAGGCGGCCGGCCATGGGACGGGGACGCTGCCCAACAGCCGGTTCGAGTTTCGCCCACTCCTCGGCCCGCACGGGATCGTCGGCGTTTGCGGCATCGAGCACGCGGCGGAACGGCTCGACCTCAATGCCGAACGCTCGCTCAGTGCCATCCTCGACCAGACCGCGATCGCGCTCGACCGGGCGCGTCTCGCCGAGGAAACGACGGAGCAGGCGGCGCGGCTGGAGGGGGAGCGTTACCGCGAGGCGCTGTTGTCGTCCATCTCGCACGATCTGAGAACGCCGCTTTCGACCATCACCGGCGCGGTGACCGGCCTTCGTGAGCTGGGCGACCGCATGACGGCGGAGAACCGCGACGACCTCCTGCAATCGATCGAGGAGGAAAGCGGCCGCATGTCGCGCTTCGTCGCCAATCTGCTCGACATGACGCGGATCGAGGCGGGTACCCTGAAGCCGAAGCGCGACTGGGTCGATGTCGCCGACGTCGTGCAGTCGGCGGTGGACCGCACGCGCAAATATGCGCCGGGCCGGGTGATCGAAACGGGGATCGCCGCGGGCCTGCCGCTCATTCGCGGCGACACCGTGCTCTTGTCCCAGGTGCTGTTCAATCTGCTCGACAATGCGGTGAAATATGGCGGCGACGAGCCGATCAACGTCTATGCCAGGCGCGACGGCAAGGAGGTGCTGATCTCGGTTACTGATCTCGGCCGCGGGATCCCGGCAGACGATCTGGACCGGATCTTCGAAAAATTCTATCGCAGGGGCAAGCCGGACGGACGGTCGCCGGGCACCGGGCTCGGGCTGTCCATCGCCCGCGGCTTCGTCGAGGCCATGGGCGGCGGGATCCATGCCGAGAGCCCGGCCGTGAAGAAACGGGGTACAAGGATCGTCATGCGCTTTCCCGCGAGCAGCGAAGACAAGGACAGCATCCGATGAGCCAGTCCCGGATTCTGGTGGTGGATGACGAGCCGCAGATCCAGCGCTTTCTGAAGCCGTCGCTTGGTGCCGCAGGTTACGAGGTGGTCGAGGCGGCAACGGGAGCCGAAGCACTCAAAGCCGTCGCCACCCAGGCGCCCGACCTGGTGATCCTCGATCTCGGCCTGCCGGACATGGACGGCAAGGAGGTCATCGCGAACCTCAGAGGCTGGTCGGACATCCCGATCCTCATCCTGTCGGCCCGCGACCGTGAAAGCGAAAAGATCGCAGCTCTCGACCTCGGCGCGGATGATTACGTCGAAAAACCCTTCGGCATCGGCGAGCTTACCGCCCGCGTCCGAACCGCGCTTCGCCACCGCGGACGCCGCGACGCCATTCCGACCGTCACGGAAATCGACGGCCTAACGATCGATCCCATCAAACGCCTCGTCTCGCGCAACGGCGAATCCGTCCATCTGACGCCGAAGGAATATGACCTGTTGCTGCTGCTTGCCCGCCACGCAGGTCGCGTCGTGACCCATCGGACACTGCTGAAATCAGTCTGGGGACCCGCTCACGGCGACGATCTACATTACCTCCGCGTCTTCATCGGTCAGCTGCGGCAGAAGATCGAGCGCGATCCGACCCAGCCTCGGATCGTGCGCACGGAGCCGGGCGTGGGCTATCGGATGGCTGAGCAGGAATGACGTCGAACGCCAGCGCCGCATCGAGCGTCACGCGCAGTGGCACAGTATCCGGGTGAACGACGGCTTTTCGTTACTTCACTCACAGGAAAGCCCTGCTTTCAAACTGCAGAAGCTGACGAGCGGGGTGTAGAGAACTTCGATTGTAGGTTTCTCCGTTGGCCAATGGTGGCCTAAGGAGAAGTCTGATGGGTATCGCACAATATGATCCTGCTGCATTGGGTCGTCCGGCCTGGAATGCCGGCCGGAAGGTCGGTGTGAAGAAGCCTCTCAAGCAGCGGCAGATATGGGCAATTCGTTTCTTCCTCGACAGAGAGGGACGCATGCGCGACCGCGCACTGTTTGACCTTGCAATCGACAGCAAGCTGCGAGGCGGCGATCAGGTGAAAATCAAGATCGGAAACTTGGTCACAGGACACGAAGTCCGAACCCGTGCCATGGTGGTCCAGCAAAAGACCGGTCGTCCTGTCCAGTTCGAGATCACGGCGGACGTAAGGGCGAGTCTGCTTGCTTGGCTTGAGTGCGGAGGCGGCACAGTCGATGACTACGCTTTCCCCCGGTCGGATCGACCATGGCGAGCATCTGAGTACCCGCCAGTATGCCCGACTTGTCGATGAATGGGTCACCGCGATCGGACTTCGACGCGAAGACTATGGTACCCACCCGCTCCGACGGACCAAGGCGGCGGTGATCTACAAGGCGACGGGCAATCTTCGCACAATCCAGATCTTGCTTGGGCATACCAAGATCGAAAACACTGTCCGATATCTTGGTGTAGACATCGAAAATGCTCTGGAGTTGGCGGAGCGAACTGAGATCTGACATCGCGCGCCCCGCTACGGCGGGGACGGTGCCAGTTATTCCGATTCAAATGCGAGACGTCCGCTTATCTGGGGTTTCCGACAGGAGCGGACTGTCCCCTCACGTGAAGAGTTTCGGGCGCCAGCAGGCAAAGCCAGATGTCCTCTGGTCAGGATTTCCAGATGGATAGCTGTTGTGTCAAAAGGGCCGACGGTTCGAAGCCAGTCAAGGCGACTCACATCCAACGGGGTTAAAGGGCCCGTGCGGCAATCGCTGGCTTAAAGCAGACCCGCGCGCCGGAGGCTGTCGGTCCCGGTTCCGGCTTTGCCGTCGCGATGCTAAACCTCCTGCGGCAACCCATTTAACCGGTCTTGCGGGAGGCGAACGGCTTTCGTGGTTCCCGCTACAGCTGGTATGCCCATTTCCAGTCGGGCGCATTCGTAACGGCCGTGAGCCGTCACGATTGAACCGCGCCATTGATGGCAATGACCGCCTGGCTTGGATCGTGTCCCGGCGAGTGGTGTAGCTGGGTGATAGCGAAGCCGC
>NZ_JBLQTA010000035.1:0-6202 GCF_048159625.1 Ciceribacter azotifigens
AGGCACGGCGACCGCCAAAGCTACACCACGCCTTGGGACACGATCTTATTCTTGGCGTCGTTGGCCTTGATCAGCAGGTTGGCAAGGCTTGACGGTATGGTGCGTTCGAACGTCGCCTGCCACTGCGACCGGGGCACTGCCCGAGCGCGCACGACCCGGCTCGACAGTTGACTCACCACGGCCGCAACGTCGTTCGCACTATATCTGTGCGGTCCCTCGGCATGAATAACTTCCAACTCCTTGCCGCTCTGGGGTCGCAGCAGGAGGTCGGCGGCAATCAGGCCGAGGTCATGGGCGGAGATCGTCGGCTGCGCCATGTCGACCGGATCCTGAAAGGTCGGCAAAATGCCGGAGGCGACAGCCATCGGGATGACGCGCCCCCAATTGTGCATATGCTCGGCGGACCGCAGCACAAGCAGCTGGGTTTCGAGTTGGGCGAGCCGCACCTCAAGGTCGCGGAACATGCTGGGCATCCCAATGTCATCGGCGACATGGGCTCCGTAATCGGAGATTGCCAGCACCTGCTTCGGGCGTGCCTGGGCCATCGCCCTGAACAGGCTTTCGATCGAGTGCCGGAGACCGTCAGCCGGGTCCTTTGCCCGTGGCGACACGGGCATGATGATTTGCACGGCGTCGGAATCGCCGATCGCCCTGGCTAGGGCGGCGGCATCATGCAAATCGGCGGTAATAATCTCGCAGCCGATGTCGCTCAGCCGCGCTGCTTTTGTCCTGTCGCGCAGGATTGCCCGGACTGGCATACCCGCCCGGCGCAGGGCCGATGACGTTGAATAGCCGACATTGCCGGCGGCTCCGATGATCGTAAACATGCGCCATCCCCCTGTTGTGATGTCCAGGAATTGGGGAAACAAACTGCCGGCATCGCACCCGTGGTAATGGTTGCGGCGAGGAAAGCGTCACGGTCGGCTTTACCCGATCCAGGTCAGGGCCGATGTTTACGCCTTAACCTCGCTCTGGGCAACGCAATCGAATAGCGGCTTCTCGTGATGAGCGCTCTTGGCGCATAGTTGCTTCCGCTGAAAGCGACGGTCCCGCTCGGCGCGGGGCCGCACACTTCAAATCTCTGTATGCTCTGCCAGTTCCAACGCATCCTCCATGTCGACTCCCAAGTACTTGACGGTGTTCTCGATCTTGGTGTGTCCGAGCAGGATTTGTATTGCACGAGGGTTGCCGGTGGCCTTGTAGATCATCGCAGCCTTTGTGCGCCGAAGAGAGTGGTGCCGTAATCCTCCCGACGAAGCCCGATCGCAGTGACCCACTCATCGACCAGCCTGGCGTATTGGCGAGTGCTGAAATGTTCTGCATGATCAATTCGACTGAAAAAGGCATAGTCATCAACTGTACCTCCTTGCCGCTGAAGCCAGGTAAGCAGGCTTGTCCTGACCTCGGTCGCGATCTCGAACTGTACAGGACGTCCAGTCTTCTGCTGCACGACCATGGCACGAGTTCGAATGTCCTTGCCCGTGACCAGGCTCCCGATTTTGATCTTGACGAGATCGCACCCGCGGAGCTTGCTGTCTATGGCGAGATCAAACAGCGCACGATCTCTAATCCGTCGTTCTCGGTCCAGGAAAAAGCGAATTGCCCAAATCTGGCGCTGCTTCAGGGGCTTTTTGACGCCGACTTGTCGACCGGCGTTCCAAGCCGGCCGGCCGAGTGCGGCAGGATCATATTGTGCGGTACCCATTTCAGTTCTCCTTGGCCACCATGGCCGAGGGAAGGACGCGTAGGCTTTTAGGTTCTAGAGGGGGGCCGACACGGGACAGTCCGCTGTGCGTTACGATTTCACGGAGAGCGGCCACTCCGCAGCCTGTCCCCTTAGGAATGCCAATCTCCAACCGCAATTTCCCTAACCCATTTGTGGCCTTTGGCACGGTACGTCAGCCGGGCGATATGGACCGCCCGGCGAGGAGCGGAGCGTACGCGGCGAGTCGGTGGGAGATGAACTCTGTGAAAAGCCGCACGCGCTTCGTCTTGCGTGTCTCCCCTTGCGTGAGAAGCCAAATCGTCGCAAGTGCTTTGAGGTCGATGCCCGGAACTCTCGCCAGCAGGTGATCGGCATCTCCGACGAAACAGGGGAGTCTGGTCATGCCGATCCCTTGCCTTGCTGCAGCGATCTGCGCATCGGCGTCCGGCGTCCTGAACGGAACCCCTGTGACGGAGACCTCCCCTTCGGCGACCCAGTCAGGAACAGCCTGACCGCCGATGACGATGGGTCGGATTGGATCCGGCGCACCCGCATGCCACGCGGCCAGTCGATCGCGGGACATATAAACTCCCGCGAGCAGATCCGGACCTTTCAGGCCATGAAGATTGAGCGGAAGGGCCTTGCGATTGGAGACCATCCGGATCGCCACATCCGCCTCTCGGTTGGTCAGATTCACGACGTCGCCAGTCGATGCGATCTCCATTTCGATGTCGGGATGCAGACGCGCAAAATCGGCGATATCTGGCATGAGCAGGTGTGTCGCGAGGAACGGGGGCAGCGTCACTCGCAGAAGCCCGCGTACGCTCTGATCGCGCCCGAAGACGCGCGTCTCCAGTTGGTGCGACGAGGCTTCCATCTGGTTCGCGAACTCGAGCACCTCCTCGCCCGCAGCCGTCAGGCGGTAGCCTGAAGGCAACTTTTCGAACATCTGCGTCCCGAGGCGCTCCTCAAGCTGGGCAATGCGTCGCAGCACCGTCGCGTGGTTCACGGCCAGACGTTTGGCGGCAGCCCGCACTGAACCGCCACGCGCAGCGGCAAGAAAGTAACGAACGTCATCCCAGTCGATCATGGTCCATTCCCGCGCCGCATGGAGCGGCTTCCAGACACTAGTCTACCATATTGGGACGGATTGCGCGTGATCGTCGCTGCGCATGTTCACGTAAGTGGATCGTTTTCGCACCATGGATGCGCGCGATTGCGCACTCACCGCCGGGCGCCGGCGAACCCATATCGAGGCTGTCGGAGGATTTCTCCGCAAAGCGATGACCCGAGACGCGACAGAAGGACCGCATGACATGACCAGATTGAATGGAAAGACCGCCGTGATCACGGGCGGCGCCACCGGTATCGGCCTCGCCGCTGCAAAGCGCTTCATCGAGGAAGGTGCCTTCGTCTTCAACTACGGCCGTCGGCAGCAGGCACTCGATGCGGCTGTGGCCGCGCTTGGACCCAATGCCCGCGCCGTGAAGGGCTCTGTCTCGGATGAGTCCGATCTGGACCAGCTCTACGCGGCGGTGAAAACCGAGCGCGGAAGCCTCGACATCCTCTTCGCCAATGCCGGGGCCGGAAGCCCGCTTCCGCTCGGCCAGATCACCACCAAGCACATCGACGACACTTTCGACACTAATGTGAAGGGTACGATCTTCACGGTCCAGAAGGCGCTAGCACTGATGGGTCCGGGCGGTTCGATCATCCTGACGGGATCGAGTGCCAGGACCACCGGCGCCCCGGCATTCACTGCCTACAGCGCCAGCAAGGCAGCCGTGCGCAATCTCGCACGCACCTGGGCGGAGGACCTGAAGGGTACCGGTATCCGGGTCAACGTGCTGTCGCCCGGGGCGACGGCGACCGAGCTCGCGAAGGAGGCGCTGGGAGAGGGGGGCCAGAAGGCCTACGGCGCGATGACCCCGCTCCAGCGCATGGCCGATCCCGCGGAAATCGCAGCCGTGGCCGCCTTCCTCGCGTCGAACGACAGCAGCTTCATGACCGCCAGCGAAGTCGCCGTCGACGGCGGCCTAGCCCAACTCTGACCCCGGCACGGTTCCGTGCCTAACTCACCCACAGCGAAAGACAACGATTATGAGAGCACTCGAAGGCAAAATCGCAGTCATTACGGGCGGAAGCAGCGGGATTGGCTTGGCCACATGATCATTGGGCGGCGCGAGAAAGTCTTACAAGAGGCCGCGGTCCTTATCGGGAAAAACGTGACAACAGTCGCGGGCGACGTTTCGCGCCTGGAAGATCTGGACCGGCTCTACGCCACCGTGAAGGAGAAACATGGTCACATCGACATTCTCTTCGCAAACGCGGGCGCAGGGACGGTCGCGCCGCTCGCGGCAGCTACTGAGAACCATTTTGACCAGACCTTCGATGTGAACGTGAAGGGTCTGTTCTTTACGGTGCAGAAGGCACTTCCACTCTTCAAAAACGGCGGATCGATCATCCTTAACTCTTCGGTCTCGAATGTGATGGGGCTGCCAGCGTTCAGCGCCTACGCAGCAAGCAAGGCGGCTGTCCGCAGCTTCTCGCGGTCCTGGACCCAGGAGCTGAAGGATCGCAACATCCGCGTCAATACGATGAGCCCCGGCGCGATCGAGACTCCCGCCTTGGCGACAACGACCGGCCTCACCGCTGAGCAAGCCGAGGAGGCGGTCGCCCAGTTTACGTCACAGATCCCAATGGGTCGCAGGGGAAAGGCAGAGGAAATTGCGGCTGCGCTCACGTTCCTCGCCTCCGATGAGAGCTCTTACATCACCGGTATAGATCTCGCAGTCGATGGTGGTTGGGCGCAGGTCTGACCCAGCATCAACACAGGATCGGAGAAGCATTATGAGCTACGCAATCATCGGCTTCGGCAATATCGGCCGAGCTCTGGCCAAGGCCTTCGCACGCAACGGCATAGAAGTGACCGTTGCAACCACGCGCGACCCGGAAAGCTTTGCTGTTGATGCGGCCGCGATCGGGCCCAAGGTTATTGCCAAAACGCTGACGGATGCCATCAAGGCGGACGTCATCTTCTTAGCCGTCCGTTTCGAGGCGCATGCGGATGTCGCGAAGGCGCTTCCCGCTTGGCGAGGGAAGACGATCATCGATGTGACCAATGCCTATGGCGTGCCCCCCGAGGACCTGGGAGGACAGTCGTCTTCCAAATTCGTCGCGCAAGCCTTCCGTGGTGCAAGGCTGGTCAAGGGTTTCAACCACTTGGGCGCTGCCATTCTTGCCCAAGATCCGGCCGTGCATGGTGGCAGAAGAGCCGTGTTCGTAGCGAGCGACGATGACGACGCTGCGGCGGAGATTGGTACGCTCGCGGAGAATCTGGGCTTCGCGCCGATCAAGCTTGGCGGGCTGTCGGAAGGCGGGCAACTGGTCCAGGCGCGCGGGAAGAGTTGGCGTCATCTGATCTTCAAGGACCTGGTGAAGTTCGACTGATGGACACCGCAGCCGAGAAATGGAGACATAACCATGAGCATTGAGAGGAATATCCAGACCGTGAAGGACTTCGTCGCCGCGACCGGTCGCGGTGACAGGGAGGCTCTGCTAGCGCTGGTCACTCAGGATGTTGAGTGGATCGTTCCGGGCGAGGACTGGCCTCTGACTGGAACCTACCGCGGACACGCCCAACCGTAAGAGAGATTCCGATGTACGACCAATCCAAACTATCCGAGTTGATCCGGTTCGCACGCATTAATGCGGGTACCACCGTCATCGACGTTTATCCAGGCGACGGCGAGTGGACGCGCCTGTTCTCCGAGATCGTTGGACCCGAAGGTCGAGTCACCAGCTTCGTGCCAGCCGAACTCGCGCACTTCAAAAACGATCCGGTCGGCCTCATGCGAACGCTCGCGCAAGAGCCTGGCCGGGAAAACGTCGAAGCCGTCTCAGCGGACCTCGTGGCGATGCCGAAGATCACGCAGCCAGCCGACGTCCTGTGGCTGCACCTGTTCTACCACGATCTCCACACTGCGCTGATGCACGCCAGGGGGGCGACGGCTGCCGACTTCAATCGAGCTGCCTACGAACTGCTGAGGCCAGGTAGTTTCTACGTCATCATCGATCACGCCGCCGCCGCCGGGGCCGGCACAGATCATGCCCAGTCATTGCATCGCATCGACCCTTCCTCCGTGCGCGAGGAGGTGGAGGCTGCCGGCTTCGTACTGGATGCGGAAAGCGCCCTGCTGGCGAACAGGAACGATCCACACGCGACCAAGGTCTTCGATCCCTCGATCAAGGGCGAGACCGATCGCTTCGTATATCGGTTCGTGAAGCCCTGACAGAGGTCGGCGCCAACCTCAAGTCGGCCTTCCAAGGATGCCAGAATAATGCTCAACTGCGCCAGTCTGCAGCAACGTCAGCTTTCGGAACTCGCTGGAGAGCTGGCAAAGGTCAAGCTTGGGCGCGCTAAGCGGAAATCAGTTCCGCATCGGGGCCGAGGAACGAACCCGCTGCGCGGGAGGGTGTCCGCGGCTGAGGTAGCGG
>NZ_JBLQTA010000036.1:0-5722 GCF_048159625.1 Ciceribacter azotifigens
CACACGATACACAGGATGCCGGGTCGAGCCCGGCATGACGGAGGATGCATGGCGCGTCACGACCTCTGCCCTTTCCCCGACGGGGAGCAGAGAGAACGGTCGGCGCGGTGCCGCTTGTCTCTTCTCCCCAGCGGGGAGAAGGTGGCCCGCAGGGCCGGATGAGGGGGGCGCGAAGCGCAAAAGCCGTGCCGGGCAGCCCCCTCATCGCCTCGCATACGCTCGGCACTTCTCCCCGAGGGGAGAAGAGGGAGGCCGGAGCCGCCACCGGTATCCCATATGCGATAGCCCTCCCCCTCAAGGGGGACATCCGTCTGGTGCAGTCCTACCGGTAAGCCTTCAGATAGAGCCGCTCGAAGGCGCGTTTCAGCCAGTGGAAGACCTTGAGCCGCGGCGTGACGAAGCCGCGCGTNGAGCCGCCACCGGTATCCCATATGCGATAGCCCTCCCCCTCAAGGGGGACATCCGTCTGGTGCAGTCCTACCGGTAAGCCTTCAGATAGAGCCGCTCGAAGGCGCGTTTCAGCCAGTGGAAGACCTTGAGCCGCGGCGTGACGAAGCCGCGCGTCGTGCTGCGGTAGACGAGGATGCCGCTGTCGAGCGTGTCGATGATGCAGATGAGCTCCGGCTTGAAGTCCGTCTGCGGCGGACGGCCTTTGAGGACCGCGGCGATGTTGGCGGCGGCGGCCTTCGCCTGCAGGTCGGCCTGGTGCGCCTGTTTCGGCATCCAGTCCGGCCCTTTGAAGCTGCCGCTGTCGCCGACCACCCAGACACCCGGCCGGCCCGGCACGCGGCACTTCTCGTCGGCCTCGATCATGCCGCCCGGCGAGAGCGGCAGGTCGGCCGCGGAGAGCCATGCGGGACCGGTGAGCCCCGACATGAAGAGGATGAGGTCGGCGGGAAACTCGCCGCCCTCCGTCACCACCTTGTCGGCCTCGAGGCGCACCATCTTGTGGCCGAGCCGGGTCTCGATGCCGCGGCGGGCCATCTCGGCGAGCAGCCCGTCGACCGCCTTGTCGCCGAGGCGCTGTCCGGGGCGTGCCGCCGGGCTGAAGAAGACCAGCTTGAAGCGGTCGCGTCGGCGCTGACGGCGCAGCAGCGTGTCGATGATGAACAGGAACTCGAACATCGGGCCGCCACGCACGGCGGACTGTTCGTTCGGATTGGCGGCGAAACCGACGGCGATGGTGCCGCCGGACATCCCCTCGAGCCGGCGGTCGATTTCCTCGCCGACGGCGATCCCCTCGCAGGGGACGAGCGCGTGCTCGATGCCGGGGAGCTTGCGGATGAAGCGGCCACCGGTCGCGATCACCAGCTGGTCGTTCGAAAACTCGCCGGCATCGGTCAGCACCTTGCGGCCGCCCTCGGCAAGGCCGGTGACCGAGGCCTTCACGTGGCGCACGCGGTGGCGGGCGAAGAAGTTGCCGAGCGGGATCCTGAGTGCACTGCCCTTGCGAAGGCCGGCCGGCAGCCAGATCGAACTCGGCAGGTAATGCAGCTCGTCCCGCGGCGAGATCACCGTGATTTCGTCCTCGACGCCCTGGCGGCGCAGTTCGCGGATGGTGGTGAGCGCCCCGAAACCGGAGCCGAGAACGGTGATATTGGCCACAGCGACCTCCAGAGAAACAACGTCTCTTCATATATACGAAGGTTTACTATTTCTGGAAAGAGGCGCTTCGCCACAGGAGCGCGCGGTGACGGCGATATATGAGGCCACCCGATCTCCCCCCTTGAGGGGGAGATCGACTCGTGGCGTCGCCACGAACCGCTCCTCACCCCGTAGGCGGGGAGAAGAGGGCGTTTCCGGTCGGCGCCGTGATATACCGTCGGGCAGGCCAGCCCTCAGGCGGCGGCTTTGCGGCCGTAGGCCCAGTCCATGTAGAGTTCGAGCGCCTTGCGGGCGACCGGCCCTTCCTGCAGTTCGCGGTCGTCGAGGCGGTTGACCGGCGCGACCTTGGAATAGTTGCCGCTGGTGAAGATTTCGTCGGCTCCCATGAAGTCCTCGACCGAGAGCGTCGCCTCGCGCACTTCGTAGCCCGCCTCGCGCAGGAGGCCGATGACCCGCGCACGGGTGATGCCGGCGAGGAAGGCGCGGTTGGCGGCCGGCGTGAAGACGATGCCCTCCTTCACCATGAAGACGTTCGAGGAGGCGGTTTCGGCGATATTGCCGTTCATGTCGCGCACCAGCGCGTTGTCGAAGCCGCGGGCGCGCGCCTCGATGATCATGCGTCCGGAATTCGGATAGAGGCTGCCGGTCTTGGCGTCGGTCATGGCGCATTCCGGCGTCGGGCGGCGATAGGGCGAGAGCGTCAGCGAATGCGGCTTCGCGGTGTGCATCGGCGCCTCGAACAGGCAAAGGGCGAAACGGGTGGATGCCGGATCGGCAGCGACGACCGAGCCGGCCTGGCCATGCTCGGCCCAGTACATCGGCTTGATGTAGATCGCCGTCTTGCCGTCGAACTTCTTTGCCCCTTCGAGCGCCAGCCGCTCGATCTCTTCCGCCGGCACCGTCGCCGCCATGCCCATGGCGACCGCCGAGCGGTTGACACGCCGGCAGTGGAGGTCGAGATCGGGGGCGATGCCGTCGAACCAGCGCGCGCCGTCGAACACCGTCGAGCCGAGCCACATGGCGTGCGACACCGGCCCGATCAGCGGCGGGTTACCGGCGATCCATTCGCCGTCGACGAAGGTCCATGTGGGCGTGCGGGCGGAAGTATCGACAGCCATCGGCTTCTCCTCGTTTCCTGTCTTTCAATCCTTCCGATCTATCCGGAAAAAGCAGAATTGGGGTGAATGGGTACATCAAAAATAGTCATGCCTCCATGCCCGCGTCTTGCGATAGGTTGCGCGCCAGAATGCGCAGGAGACGACCGATGAGAGCCATGTATTACGAAGCCTTCGAGAAGACGCCGGAGATCCGGGTGCTTCCCGATCCGACCCCGACGGAGAACGGCGTCGTCATCAAGGTGGAGGCATCCGGGCTCTGCCGCAGCGACTGGCACGGCTGGATGGGCCACGATCCCGACATCCGACTGCCGCACGTGCCGGGCCACGAGCTCGCCGGCGTGATCGCCGCGACCGGCCGCGGGGTGATGCGCTACAAGGTCGGCGACCGGGTGACCGTGCCCTTCGTTTCCGGCTGCGGCCGCTGCGGCGAATGCCGCTCCGGCAACCAGCAGGTCTGCGAGGCACAGTTCCAGCCGGGCTTCACCCACTGGGGCTCGTTCGCCGAATACGTGGCGATCGACTATGCCGACCAGAACCTCGTCCACCTGCCGGAAGAGATGGATTTTGCCACCGCCGCCAGCCTCGGCTGCCGTTTTGCCACCTCCTTCCGCGCCGTCGCCGACCAGGCGCGGGTAAAGGGCGGCGAATGGGTGGCGGTGCACGGCTGCGGCGGCGTCGGCCTCTCGGCGATCATGATCGCCGCAGCACTCGGCGCCAATCCGATCGCGATCGACATTTCGGAAGAGAAGCTCGCCTTCGCCCGCAAGCTCGGGGCGGTCGCCGCGATCAACGGGCGCGAGACCGATGACGTCGCCGGCGCGGTGCGCGAGATCACCCAAGGCGGCGCGCATGTCTCGATCGATGCGCTCGGCTCGCCCGTCACCTGCTTCAACTCGATCAAGAACCTGCGCCGCCGCGGCCGTCACGTGCAGGTCGGGCTGATGCTCGGAGAGCATGCGACGCCTGAGATCCCGATGGCGCAGGTGATCGGCCACGAACTCGAAATCTACGGCAGCCACGGCATGCAGGCCTGGCGCTACGACGCGATGCTGTCGATGATGGCCGCCGGCAAGCTCGATCCGAAGCAGTTGATCGGCCGCGAGATTTCGCTGGAAGAGGCCGTGCCCGCGCTCGTCGCGATGGACCGGGCGAGCGACCTCGGCATCAGCGTGATCACCCGGTTCTGAGGGGCGGCCCTCCCGCTGGCCACCGCGATGGACCGGCTTGCCGCAAAGCGGCCGGGTTCGGCGTGTTCAATCGCCGTCCGATGACCGCAAGGGAGGAAGACATGGCCTATACGATCGACCGGACGTTCGAAGGCGAGGATTTCGCGAAGGTGGTGGAGAAGACGCGCGCGGCCCTTTCCGCGCAGGGTTTCGGCGTCCTGACCGAAATCGACGTCAAGGCGACGCTGAAGAAGAAGCTCGACAAGGACGTCGACGACTACCTGATCCTCGGCGCCTGCAATCCGACCATGGCGCATCAGGCGATCGGCCTCGAACCGAAGGTCGGCGCCATGCTTCCCTGCAATGTCATCGTGCGCCGCACCGGCCCGGCCTCGGTGATGGTGAGCGCGATCGATCCGGTCGCGTCCATGGAGGCAATCCCCAATCCCTCGCTGAAATCCGTCGCGGGTCAGGTCCGCGACATGCTGAAGACGGCGGTCGAGGGCATCTGAGGGCGGCGGGGCCCCCCGCTCACGCCATCACCACCGCCCCGGCCTCGCGATAGGGCGCCAGCCGTTCCGCCTCGATCCCGTGCGGCACGATCAGGCCGGCCAGCGCATCGAGCGGCGCGATCCGGCAGGGAGAGATCGCGTCCAGCTTCTCCTCTGTGACCGCGACATAGGTCCTGGCGCTCGCCCCGAGGATATGCCGCTTGACCGCCGCCTCCTCGAAGTCGCCGGTCGTCAGGCCGAGCCGCGGGTGCACGGCGGTCACGCCGAGGAAAAAGATATCGGGACGGATCGCGTCGATGGCGGTGATCGCCCGCGCGCCGACGCACACCATCGAATGCTTGTAGAGCCGCCCGCCGATCAGCACCACCTCGACCATCGCGTGGTGCTCGAACTCGGCGGCGATCGTCGGCGAATGGGTCGCGACGACGAGCGGCATGTCGCGCGGCAGATGCCGGGCGATGGCGGCCGTCGTCGTGCCGCCGTCGAGAAAGACCATCTGCCCCGGTTGAACCAGGGCTGCCGCACGCGCCCCGAGCGCCGCCTTGGCCTCGTTCTCCACGCCGCGGCGGGCGGTGAGGTCCGGCAGGTCGGGGACGACGGGCAGGGCGCCGCCATGCACCCGCCTCAGGAGCCCCGCCGCCGCCATGTCGCGCATGTCGCGGCGGATCGTGTCTTCCGAAACGTCGAGTTCGCGCGCCAGCGCGCTCGCCAGCGCCTGGCCCTCGCGCCGGAGTGTCTCGAGGATGTGCGTTCTGCGTTGACTGCCGAGCATTGCATGTTCCTGCATGTTTATCCGTGAATACTCGCGATATTACGTGAATCGATTCGACAATCCAGCAAAAACACGCAATATCGTGCAGCCTGCAGGACGCAGGCTGAACAAACCATGGAGATGAACATGCTGATCCTGATTGCCGGCCCCTATCGCTCCGGCACCGGCGACGATCCGGCGAAGATGGCGGAGAACCTGAAGCGGCTGGAGGCGCCGTCCCACGCCCTGTTCAGGGCGGGGCATGTGCCGATGATCGGCGAATGGGTGGCGCTGCCGGTCTGGCATGCCGCCGGCGGCAAGACGGTCGGCGACGACCTCTACGAGGAAATCTTCCATCCCGTCGCGGGCCGGCTGCTGCAATTGTGCGAGGGAGTGCTCCGCCTGCCCGGCGCCTCGAAGGGGGCGGACAACGACGTGCGGATCGCTACCGAACGCGGCATCCCGGTCTGGTATCGGCTGGAAGACGTGCCGGGCTGCGCCTGAGACGGGGCGCAGGCTCTCCTTCTCCGTCACCCCGGACTTGATCCGGGGTCCAGCCGGCGAGCGTCC
>NZ_JBLQTA010000037.1:0-5571 GCF_048159625.1 Ciceribacter azotifigens
CCTCGGGGACTTTCGTACGCCTGCCGGCGCCCGAAACTCTTCACGTAAGCGGTCTGTCCGCTTTTGCCCATTGTCATCGACAAATTGCCACCCAGCATCCGATCGTTTAAGTCACCTCACGGTCCCGAACCTGGGCCTAGAGCGAAGTTTGCCCCGCAGGCGACTACCAGCCAACGCAGGCACCGGTGAACCTGGCGGCCGATGCTGGCGGAGATACTGCTCGTCTGCCCGTAGCTGACGCCGCTGACGAAGCGTGATGGTCAGACCCCTGCCTGTCATAGGGCTTCGTACTGGGATCGAGTGCGGTCATGCGCCCTAAGTTTGCGGTGCGAGAAACCGCCCGACATGGTCTGGTACAAGGAGCCACAGGGTCATCGCCGCTCACTGACATGGGATGTTCCGAACGATGCGTCAGCAGCTTACCTTTGATCAGACTCGTTCTATCCTGATTCTGTCGCGGAGAGCTTTGGAAGCATAACGGGGCCCGCCGCGAGAATGATCGAGCCAATCACGGTCGATAGGACGGCGGTTGCTTCCAATCCAAGACCCGCGATCACACATATTCGCGGCCGTCGTCAAAACCCTCGACCTGGCGCTGCACCGAGCGAACCATGATCAGGCCGATGCCGAAGAAGCCAATGCCTTGCACAATGCCCTCCAGTACGCGGGACAGATCTCCGATCTCCATGCCGGTCTACGGCGGACCTACAACGAAAAGTGCTGCACCTACGGCCAGCAGCATGTGAGTCCGCACTCCGGCGCTTCTCCCCTTCCGCGCCCGCCGAGTTCACTTTTCTGTTGGCTTGGCCGGAATGACCGATGTGGGATGAGCCGCGGGCGCGGCAATAGCCCCGCTGTCGATCAATAATAGCCCCGCTGTCGATCAATAAATGTGCCTAATGCGCGAGCGGAGCAGAGGGAACGGGGCTAGAACCCATTCATGGTGATGCCTAGATGGGAGGACCTGGCTTCGGTATCCTGGGTCGCCGTAGGTCGATAGAGGACGGAGTTCGACTCAGTGGGCGTGTGATCATCTGGTCGGAGCTTCTTCCCCTTTGATGAGACCAACAGCGCGCCATGGAGACAATCCGCTGTCACTTTGCGGGAGAAGATGATATGAATGGCGGAGTGTTACTTCCTATCGAGCGCCCGATGAAGAACCTGTCCCGTTTCCAGGCTATTCGCATTGCCACAGTCGCGCTGACGCTTCTGGCAACGACCGTCGCCAATGCGGCGGATGTCATTGGCCAAGCGCCTGAACCGGCGGTGGAGTCACGCTCTCTGACAACCGACGAACTCTACGACATTTACGCCAACCGCACATGGGTCTGGGAGGACGGCGCGGGCTATTTCGAGGTCGCCGGCCGTCGCTTCACGGCTTTTACGAAGAGCGGACGCAGCGGAAGCTATGCCGACGGTCGGTGGTTTCTGACAAACCCGGGACGCGTCTGTTTTCGCGCGACCTGGTTTGCCGCGGACGGGAATGCCGAAGCAGTGACCTGTTTTGAGCACAAGACGGACGGCAATACCATATCGCAACGGCGCCTGCCTGACGGTGAGTGGTATGTCTTTAGCCATCTTCCCCCGAAGCGCGGCGACGAGATCCTCAAGCTGAAGGCCGGTAACCGAGTGGCCGCCGGCTTTGAGCGAAACAAGACGGCTCTTTCTCGATAGACAGACGCGCGGGCTGGCCGTGCTTTTGGCTGGCTATGTCGAGCATCGCCAACTGGCTGAAACTTTACCGCCTGCACATTCCCGACCCGAACCGGTGGTCTGCCATGGCGACTCGAGGTCGGGTTCCGTCGGAGGTCAGGTGCCGGCGCGTTCCCGGAGCATGCGCGCGCGCAAAACGCAGCGGCCCTTCTGGCCGAAGCCGCTCGGAATGCAGACATAGGCCGAGCCCGATTGGCGGACCTTGCCGCGCGCCGTGGGAAACAGCGGCTTTATCTTCGTGACCATCTTTGCTGCCGGAACGTCCTGGCTTCGAGCGAAGCTGGGCGCCGCCGTGAATGACAGGCAGGCTGCCGCGAGCGCGATCCTGAGCATGGCACCAGGAAGCATCTTGGGGAAACGATCGACGGGTGGGCTGTGGCTCATCAATTCATCCTCCGGAATGAGCGCCGCCGAAACTCTCGGCTTCCCAAACAGCCTAAGAGACGGACATTAACGTCGGCTCACATTGATCCAGGCAATTCTAATGAAACGCCATGGATGAACGCTTTTCCGGCTGGAGCAGGTGGGAACCTAGCCGCCTTGCTGCCTGGCTTTCTTCTTGAGGTGCCAGCGCCAGGCCGTATCGACAATCTCGCCGATCGAGCTGTGGGACGGCTGCCAGTTGAGAACGGTCCGCGCCCTCGACGGATCCGCCACCAGCATTGCCGGATCGCCTTCACGCCGTGCGCCGGATCGATAGGGTACCTCGAGACCCGTGGCAGTCCGCACCGCCTGGATGACCTGCATGACCGAGCAGCCGGCGCCGGTTCCCAGATTGAGCGCCTGCGACGCCTTCCCGGCGAAAAGCGCGTCGAGGGCCTTCACGTGGGCGTCGGCGAGGTCGGTGACGTGGATATAGTCCCGGATGCAGGTCCCATCGGGTGTGTCGTAGTCCGATCCGAAGACCGTAACGGGCTCGGCCTGACGATCTGCCGCGGTTAATACCAGCGGTATGATACGGGTCTCCGGATCGTGGTCTTCGCCGGTCTCGTTGTCGGGATCGGCGCCAGCGGCATTGAAAAAGCGCAGGGCGATCCATCGCAGGCCATGCGCAATCTCGAAATCCGACAAAATCCGTTCGACTATCAGCTTCGACATCCCGTAGGGATTGATCGGCCGCTGCGCGTCGGACTCGGTGATCGGCACCGTGTCGGGGATGCCATATGACGCGCAACTGCTCGAGAAGATCAGCCGCTTGACGCCCTGACCGAGCATTGCCTCGAGGAGAACGAGGCTGCCAGCGACATTGTTGTTGTAGTATTTGCCGGGGTCGGCCACCGATTCTCCCACATAGGCGTATGCCGCAAAATGCATCACCGCCTGCGGCCGATAGCGCGAGATGACCTCGTCGAGGCGCCGCCGATCGCGCGCGTCGCCATGCTCGAAGGGCCCCCAGCGTACGGCGCTGCGATGGCCATTGACCAGATTGTCGTAAGTGATCGGAAGATAGCCCCGTGCCGCGAGTTCCTTGCAGACATGAGAACCGATGTACCCGGCGCCGCCGGTAACGAGAATGTTCTTCATCTTGCACCGCCTGTCAAAGGGGTTACGCATGCGCGAATGTACGACAAAGGCGGGATGGGAGGCTACGGGATTTTTGTCTTAACCGAGGTGTAGGAAATCGGAAGGCGGCAGGCGAGCGGTAGCCCTGCGCTCGAAAGGGACTCAGCCACCAAGCATCCTCACGTACCCACAAACATGTGCGGCATTGCAGGAGGTGGGCTGATGTTCTATTTCTGGAACAGTTCGCCGTATGGTTGTGGCTTCACGAGGAGCTAGAGTGTGAGAGTCATCGTGACAGGGCTGATCTCGGCAACGGCCTTTGCTCTGGGCCTTCTGGTGTTCTGCCAAGTCCAGGCACAGCCCGAGGCCCCACCGGATGTGCGGGAGGCAATGCCACGGATTGCCCTTGGAGTCTACGATCCCCACAGCGAATTTTCCAGCGAGAACGCCGTCGATATCGAGCATATCTTCGTCTACTGGCAGGCGCTGGACATGCAGGCGTTGAAGGACCGGATGGCGTACGCCCGCCAACGCGGCCGTGACATGATCGTTACCGTGGAACCCTACACCAAGGCCGCCAATTGGCGCGATGGCGGAGAGCGGCTGTTCAGTGACATCACTGCGGGCAAGTTCGACGCGGAGATCGACACGCTCTGTAGTGCCCTGAACGCGTTCGACGGCCGCCTGTTTATCCGCTGGGGCCAGGAGATGGAGGACCCGACGGGGCGCTATCCCTGGGCAAGAGACGATAGCAACGGCTATAAGTCGGCCTATCGTTACTTCGTCGATTCATGCCGCGGCAAGCTACCGGAAGCTGAATTCATCTGGTCCCCGAAGGGTCTGCATAACCTCGCCGATTATTATCCCGGCGATGCCTATGTCGACTATATCGGCCTCGCTGTCTGGGGCAACCAAGGGGTGGACCGCGACCGTTACGGCGGCGAGCGCAGCTTTGAGCAGGCGTTCGAAGAGAAATACGACCGTGTCGCCCGCTTCGGCAAGCCAGTCTATATCGCCGAACTTGGTGTGGCCGGGGAGGCAGACTACCGGAGCGACTGGTTGAGAAGCCTTTATGAGAGCATTTTGGAGGGCGAGTTTGGCTTGCTGCGGGGCGTGATCTATTTCAACGACGAGGAGCCGCACCAATGGCCGATGGACTACGGCTCGCCCGACTGGCGGATCCAGCCTGGCTGGTTCTCCAACGCCCCGCGCCCCCCGGCCGCCGAAGACAAACCCGCTCACTGAAGCACCTGACAGCAGCACAAATGTAAAGCCGGCGTCACCGCCGGCTACTCTTTTTTCAATCCCGAAGCATGGCGCTCAGCGGCGCGCCGGACGTTGCGGGTAATTCGGTGCGTCACGGACAACACGCCAATTGGGCGTTCCGAGGCCATGCGGCCAAGGCCAGACTTCCTTGTCGTTGAAGTAGACCACCTCCTCGAGCGCAGGGTATTCTGGATATTTGAGGGTCGCTTGTTCGACCCATTTGGTGAGGTATTCCTCGCCGCCCTCATAGCCCAGTTCGGCCACCCATATCGGCATGCCGAACCCCGATGTCAGCTCGTACCCCTGCTTCACGCTCTCTGCGAAGGAGCGCGGAGCCCCGTATTCGATCTTGTCGAACGCCTCAAAGCCGAACACGCTAAGGCCAATGATGTCGACAAACTCGTCGCCTGGATAATAATCCTGCAGGCCTTTTTCGCCGCGTGGCGACCACATCATGCTTGCCTTCGGCAAGGTCTTCTTGACGATCGCGTGCATTCGCCGATACGCCTCGATATAGTCGGCCGGAGGCCACAGCGACCAGGTAAAGCGGCCGTAGGGGTTGTCCATCTCATGGGCCCAGCGGATTGTGATCGGGCATTTGAAGCCCGATATGGCATCGCAGATAGCCTGCATATTTGCGTCATAGTAACCGGAAAGGATCCGCCGGCGCAGCTGGTTGGACGAGACATTCCAGTCCAGGTCCCAGGACCAGGGCTCGATTGTGATGAGAATCTTACGACCGCGCTCGAAGGCATAGGCGTCGGCCATGCCCAGGCCCGAGAGATCAACGTCTTCCCAGGGCAGGAACAGATGTTCGGTGACAGTGCCCTTCTCGTCCTTGAAATCGCCATGGGGGTCATAAGCGCCGAAACGGGTTCCGTCCGGATGGACGATCGGACGCTTGTCCTTCATGACATTCCTGACAGGTGTCGTACCCTGTGCTTGCGAGGGGCCGGCGACAACCGCGAATGTTGCGCCACCCGCAAGTGCGGCGGCGGTGCGAAACATTCCGCGTCGGGAAATACTGATGCTCATCTCGCTCATTGTAGTGGCCCCCTAAATCCCCGGACACGATCTCCCACTTGTTAA
>NZ_JBLQTA010000038.1:0-4526 GCF_048159625.1 Ciceribacter azotifigens
GGTTTCCGAAATCTACTTCGCACGGGATGCATCATGAGTAAGGGGCTACAGGCCTTCTATCTGTTCTTCTGCCTGTTGATCGCATTTGCAG
Source organism: Ciceribacter azotifigens (assembly GCF_048159625.1). Lineage (NCBI taxonomy): Bacteria > Pseudomonadati > Pseudomonadota > Alphaproteobacteria > Hyphomicrobiales > Rhizobiaceae > Ciceribacter > Ciceribacter azotifigens. Next base: position 92 of record NZ_JBLQTA010000038.1, read on the forward strand.
TCTGGATGCTGGCGTACGGGGCGGGGCTTCAGCTTTTCTACGGTGACGGTAGGATCCTCGAGGCGACAATCACCTCAAACCCATTCGCGCCAATTCAGCAGTTCTGGGCCTATAGCTCCTCCCCTTCCCTACAAAAAGTCGCGCTCGGCTCCGTAGTGCCCGCGCTGCTCGTATCAGGCCTCATTGCTTACCTTGGGCTCAAACCTACCAGCAATCCATTGGGTGATGCGGCCTTTCAGGATCTTGCAACCCTTCGGCGCGGGAAGTGGTTTGGCAAGAAAGGTCACATATTCGGCCGCATCGGGAGCAACGTCCTCCGCGCGTATGACGATCGCCACCACCTCATTATTGGCCCGACGCGATCCGGTAAGGGCGCGGGCTACGTCATCCCCAACGCTCTCATGCACGAAGGCTCTATGATCGTCACGGATCTGAAGGGCGAGGTCTACAAGGCAACCGCCGGCTATCGGAAGCGCAACGGCAGCCAGGTCTTCTTGTTCGCGCCGGGTTCCGAGACGACCAACAGCTATAATCCCTTGGATTTCGTTCGTCAGGAGCGAGGCAATCGCACGACTGACATTCAAAATATCGCCAGCATTCTTGTACCGGAAAACACCGAATCCGAGAATTCAGTTTGGCAGGCCACAGCTCAACAGGTTCTCGCCGGCGCCATCAGTTATGTTCTTGAAAGCCCCTTCTACAAAGGGCGCAGGAACCTCGGCGAGATCAACTCCTTCTTCAACAGCGGGACCGATCTGCAGGCCTTGATGAAGTACATCAAGGAGAAGGAGCCATACCTGTCGAAGTTCACGATGGAGAGCTTCAATTCCTACCTGTCTCTCTCGGATCGGGCCGCGGCCTCGGCACTGCTTGATATCCAGAAGGCGATGAGGCCGTTCAAGAACGAACGCGTTGTGGCCGCAACGAACGTGACCGACATGGACCTTCGATCCATGAAGCGTCGCCCCATCACAATCTACCTTGCCCCGAACATCACCGACATCACCCTTCTTAGGCCGCTGCTGACGCTGTTCGTTCAACAGGTGATGGACATACTTACCCTTGAGCATGATCCCAACTCCGTGCCGGTCTATTTTCTGCTGGATGAGTTTCGCCAGCTGAAGCGCATGGACGAAATCATGACGAAGCTGCCCTATGTGGCCGGCTATAAGATCAAGCTCGCCTTCATCATCCAGGACCTGAAGAACTTGGATGAGATCTATGGTGAGACGTCCCGACATTCGCTCCTTGGCAACTGCGGCTATCAGCTCATCCTTGGTGCCAATGACCAGGCCACGGCAGAGTATGCTTCCCGCGCGCTTGGCAAGAGAACTATCCGATATCAGTCTGAATCCCGCACTATCGAGCTTATGGGCCTCCCGCGCCGAACAAAGGTCGAGCAAATTCGCGATCGGGACCTGATGATGCCGCAGGAAGTGCGCCAGATGCCCGAGAACAAGATGATCTTGCTGGTGGAGGGTCAGCGGCCAATTTTTGGAGACAAGCTGCGCTTCTTTAAGACGCAGCCCTTCAAGGAGGCGGAGGCCTATTCTCAGACGCACATACCGACCGTTCCAACTGTCGATTACCTGCCACCTAAACCTGTTCCAGCGACCACGCCAGCCTATGCCAATGCAGGCCAGGAACAGGCTGATGAAGCAGAAGCGATAAAGCCTGCGACTGAGGCGAAAGCGGAGGAACCGCGGGCGCCTGTCCAGGAGGAGGCTCCGAAAGAGCCAGCGCCCTCCACCTCGCCCGCTCGTGTTGTGAATCCATCCGCCTTGGCCAACAAGAAGGTCAGCGCCGGGGGCACTCCGGAACCTGCTAAGACAGCTGTGCCCGCTCCCGAAAAGCACACAACACCTGTCTCAGAGAACGACATCGAAAAAGCGCACAATGATCGGGTTAGTCGTCTAAGGGAGGTCGTCGAACGGGAAGCCGAAGGCAAATCACCGCGCAAGAGGAAGAGCTTGGAAGAGCTATTCGCAGCGACCGTTCCTGATCCTATCATGGAACAGGCCGGCCGCTAATTCAGGTTCAGAAGGGCCAGAAGCTCGCTGCGTACTGACCCGCCTCTGTTAGCCAAGCCACAGAAGCATGATACCAGCCGATCACGGTCCCGTAGACCTTGATCAGGATCGCGAGGATTCCAACGGAGACCATACCCCACACCATCATCTTGCCGACGATGTCGGCAGACTTGGGGTCGTTTACTTCCACCAGGTAGGTGTTCTGATTACCGTCCTGCATGACACTTTAGCGATCACGGTCGTCCCGATTACGCTCCCTCTGTTCAACCTGTTCACGCTCCAACTCCTCGAGCCGAGGAATGTGCTGTTGCGCGGGATCAGTCCGAGTGGTCTCGCCGCCCCGCTGGGCCGCTTCCCTGTCTCTGTTTACACGATCTTGCTGCCGCTGAGTAGCGTCCACCGTCTCAGCGAGCTGGTGAGCCTCACGCTCCGCTTGCCCAATCGGACGTTCCTCTTCCAGATCCACCCTGAGATCGCGTTGGCGATCGTCGGCAGTATCCGCAATGATCGGCTGCTTGTTTGACTTGTTTTCGTCCCCACGCTCTTCATTGCGCTCAATGGTCTCGATCTCCGCGCGCAGTTCCGGATCTTCGTTGGCAACATCCCGGAGATAGCCGTTTCCGGTAGCGGCGAGTTGAGCTGCATGATGAAGCGAAGCCTCAAGGCCCTTCTCATACTGCTCCCGGTTTTCGTCTCCGAGCTCGCCGGCTTCGATATGGGCGAGGCCGGAGCGATAGTGTTCCACATTTGCCATCGCATCGTTACCAGCCTCAACGACAGCCTCTCCATGCTTGGCAACAGCCGCCTCCCACTGAAGGTTAGCATTCGTCTGCTCTTGCACCTCAGATGCCGTTCTTTCCGTCGCGACGCCACTTTCTCTGGAGACGTCGCCAGCAGCGTTTCGTCCATCCTGCTCATCAAGCCCACGCTCCTTCATTTCGAGCATCTGCCTGCGCAGATCGACGATCTCGCGAGCGAGGGAGGAAACTTCTTCGAAGCCTGACCGGTCCTCTGGACCAGCGCCGCGTTGAAGGTTGAACAGAGCCGTTTCAACCGTCTTTTCGTACGCTTCGAACTCTGGGCGTGTCTGCTCGCGCATGTCCTTTGCCTCCGATAACATGTCTCTGATTGCTACCATATTGGAGCGGTAATCACCGCCGAAATCTGCATAAATGACTGCACCAGCAGGCGATTGATCCATTTGGGCAAGGCCGTTTTCCAGATAGGAGCGATGCTGAGCGGCGTAGGCCGCAACGACTGTGTCGCCGGCGTTGACTGCAATCTTCTGCCAAGTCTCCTGCGCTTTTAGGATGTACTGGCGGCTTCTCTGGCTCGTCGCCACCATGCGCCGACCAGCTCGCTTTGCGTCATATCGCGCCTGCGCCGGATCGCTGGTGCCTACATGCTCGGTTCGACCGTCATGCTTGACGGCGCGAACCTGATTTCGCGTGAAGGCTGGCGGCGTGGCGAACTCTCGCCGATCCGTCATTTCCATATTGATGCCGTGCTCCCGCGCCTTCTCGGCCATGACCTCACGCCATTGCCGGAAGGTGGCCGGAGTCGTCTCGATCCGGTCGCCCGATTCCGAACGCATGGTAACGATGGCATGGGCATGAACATGCGGCCGCTTGCCCCCCTCCCCTGCTTCTTTCGGATCGTTCTCCGGATCGTGCATAGCGAAAACGTACCGATGGCCCGCAAACTGCTCAGCCAGGAAGTCGCGAACAGCTCCTTCGAACGCGACAGCATCCGTGCCGGCACGCGCCGACATGATCACGTGCATCACGTCACGGCTCTTGCGGCTGTGCAGCTCATCCCGCCATTCCTTTTGCACCAGGTCGCCCGCAGCCTTGTCATCGGCAATCGAACGCCCCTGATCGTCTCGAACGTCGTTCCGCTGCGCGATCAGGTCTCGCAACTTGGCAGCGCCAAATTCCACGCCGTTGCCATAGCCTGTGAACGAGAAAGCCGCGGGGGCCTCTTTCGCAACGGCGCTGGCGTGGAAACGCTCCTGAACGATGGCGGCCGCCTTCGCGTCAGCCGNCTTGGCAGCGCCAAATTCCACGCCGTTGCCATAGCCTGTGAACGAGAAAGCCGCGGGGGCCTCTTTCGCAACGGCGCTGGCGTGGAAACGCTCCTGAACGATGGCGGCCGCCTTCGCGTCAGCCGTCAGCCGCTCGCCCTGCCCGCTGCGCAACACAACATAGCCCTCGACCTTCAGCGATCCATCGTTTCGGGTTTCGACAGAGTAAGCGTACCGTCGATCACCAAAGCCACTGCTGAGAATGTCCCGCACCTGCTCATGCGGGTTCGAGCCGCCGGAAACGCTCACCTCGACGCTAAACGCGCCGATATCGCGGCTCTCGGTCCTGTTTTGGAAAAGGTGATCCCAATCGCCACGGAGA
>NZ_JBLQTA010000039.1:0-4111 GCF_048159625.1 Ciceribacter azotifigens
GCCTGCATGAACCGGATCACGGCCCTACAGACGGTCGTCATCCATCCACGGAAGGACCTGCCGGTGGTTACCGGTGCGCTGACGGAAAGCGGCTGCCGGGTCTTCTGACCGGGCTTTCCGCCGGACGGGGGAGGCGAGTCTCGACGTTTGCGGCTCCCCCGCCCTTCGAGGCGCCGGCGCGACCCGCCTTGCGCCAGCGCATGAGCTGGCCTGTGAGCGCGAGCGCAATCGCGCGGTAGGTCGAAAGACAGAGCAGCTGGCGATAGAAGAGCCGTTGCAGCGGCAGCAGGAGAAGCAGACGCTTGTCTTCTCCTTTTTCGAAGCGGAATGCCATCAACCCGAAGGCGAGGTCCGACAGGATGAAGGCGCCGTAGGCGGCCGCGACATAGGGCGACCCCTCCGACCACGGTGCAGTCGGGTCGAGGTAGAGCGTGACCACGCGATCGATGAGCGTCGACACGAAGACTATGTCGATGAGCGGCGCCAGCGCCGTCATCACCACGCCGAACAGCAGGAGGTCGGTGATCGAGACGAGGCCGAGCCCCTTCATCTCGGTGACCGCGCCGCGGTGTTTCCAGCCGGTCTGCATCATGCCGAACAGCCAGCGCAGGCGCTGATGGAGGAAACGATCGAGATCAGTCGGCGCCTTGGTCAGCGCGATCGCCCCTTCCTCGTACACGACCTTGTAGCCGGCCCGGATCACCGAAACCGTGAGGTCGGCATCTTCGGCGAAGGTCTGGCCGGAATAGTAGCCGGCCTCCTCGACGGCCTTGCGGCGCCAGACGCCGATGGCGCCGGGGACCACCAGCATGCCGTTGATCCTTTCGGCGGCGCGACGGTCCATGTTCTGGGCGGTGATGTATTCAAGGGCCTGCAAGCGCGTGAGCAGGCGATCGCGATTGCCGACCTTGACATTGCCGGCGACCGCGCCGACGGCCGGATCGCNGTCTTCGGCGAAGGTCTGCCCGGAATAGTGGCCGGCCTCCTCGACGGCCTTGCGGCGCCAGACGCCGATGGCGCCGGGGACCACGAGCATGCCGTTGATCGTTTCGGCGGCGCGACGGTCCATGTTCTGGGCGGTGATGTATTCGAGCGCCTGCATGCGGGTCAGCAGGCGATCGCGATTGCTGACCTTGACGTTGCCGGCGACCGCGCCGACGGCCGGATCGCGGAAATGGCGGACGGCCTTGCCGATCGCGTCCGGCGCGATCGTGGTGTCGGCATCGATCGCCACCACGATATCCGTGTCGACATAGGTGTAGGCGTGGTTGAGGGCGGCGTATTTGCCGTGGTTGCTCTGCCGCATGATGCGGACGCGGGGATCGTCTTCGTATTCCTCCAGGAGCCGCAAGCAGGTCTTGTCGGTCGAGCCGTCGTCGACGACGATCACCTGGAGGTTCCGATAGTCCGAGACCAGGACCGAGGCCAGGGTCCCGACGATGGTTTCCTCTTCGCAGTAGGCCGGAACCAGCACCGTGACCGGCGGTGTGTAGTCCGGGTCCCGCAATGGGTGGCGGCGGCGAAGATGCGAGGCCACGGTGACGAATAGCACGCGGGCGATGCCGGCAACGACGGATACCCAGAAGAGCAGTTTGATCGTCAGAGACAGATAGCGAGGGTCGTGAAGGAAACCGCGTCGAAGGTGGTTGCCGGGCCCTCGTCCGGCGGCATGACCTTGTCGGCGGGCAGGCCGAGCATGTCGGCCAGCGTCACGAAACGGTAGCCTTCGGTCCGCAGCGTATCGACGAGGAGAGCCGTCGCCTCGACGGTCGACGTGCGATCGCCGCCGCCGTCGTGCAGCACGATGACGTTGCCGATGCCCGCCTTCAGCTCCCGCAGCACCGACGCGACGATCTCGTCGGCGGAGATCTGCCGCCAGTCCGGAGGGACGATGTCGGCGCCGGCGACGATGTAGCCTTGCTGGTCCAGGAGGCGCATCGGCTCGGCTTCGGCGCCCGTCAACGGTCCCTCGCTGCGACCGTAGGGCGAGCGGAAGAGCAGCGTCTGGTGCCCGGTCAGGCTGGNTTGATCGTCAGAGACAGATAGCGAGGGTCGTGAAGGAAACCGCGTCGAAGGTGGTTGCCGGGCCCTCGTCCGGCGGCATGACCTTGTCGGCGGGCAGGCCGAGCATGTCGGCCAGCGTCACGAAACGGTAGCCTTCGGTCCGCAGCGTATCGACGAGGAGAGCCGTCGCCTCGACGGTCGACGTGCGATCGCCGCCGCCGTCGTGCAGCACGATGACGTTGCCGATGCCCGCCTTCAGCTCCCGCAGCACCGACGCGACGATCTCGTCGGCGGAGATCTGCCGCCAGTCCGGAGGGACGATGTCGGCGCCGGCGACGATGTAGCCTTGCTGGTCCAGGAGGCGCATCGGCTCGGCTTCGGCGCCCGTCAACGGTCCCTCGCTGCGACCGTAGGGCGAGCGGAAGAGCAGCGTCTGGTGCCCGGTCAGGCTGGCGATCAGCCGTTCGGTGGCGTTGAGCTCCATGCGTGCGCGCCAGCCGGAGGCGTTCTCGAGCGCCGGGTGGCTGAAGGTATGGACGCCGATCTCGTGACCATCGTCGACAATCCGGCGGATGATGTCCGGATTGTCGAGCGCCTGCTTGCCGATGACGAAGAAGGTGGCGGGTGCATTCCGTGCCGCGAGTTCGTCGAGGACGGCATTGGTGTAGACGCGGTCCGGGCCGTCGTCGAAGGTGAGCGCCACCATTCCGGGCTGGCCGGTGCCGTAGCGCAGCACGGTGAACGGTTCCGCTGCGCGCGCGTAGTCCTCGGTGATGACGAGGCCGGTCGAGGGATCGAGGACGACATTGCGGATACCTGTCTCCGGCGCGCGCACCAGCTTGTGGAAGGCGCCCTTGCCGTCATAGCCGACGTAATCGCCGATCGCGACTTCCTTCAGCAGCGACTGTACCGACTGACCTGCCGTGCGGCGATCGAGCAGGCGCCAGATGGCCGGGTCTGCGTCGGTCGACGGCCAGACGGCGACGGCCGGCATCGTTCCGGTGTGCGAAAGCGCGACCAGCTGGTTGTGGAAGGAGACCGCGTCCAGCATCCAGATGCGGTGGCGGTTTCCGGCGTCGTCGACGAACCGCGTCGTCGGGTTGAGCGACACCGGATCGAGCCGGATGCTGCCGCCGTAGAGACCAGAGAGACGGGCGCCCTCAGGAAAGGCGACCGGCCGCGGCTCGCCGGTATTGCTGACCCAGTCGTAGCCGCCTGTGCCGAACGCGACGATCAGCTTGTCGGCTGGTACCGCCGCGACCACTGAGGAAAGCGCGGCCGTCAGCCAGGCCTGGGGTGCAAGCGGCGTCGGCCGCGGACTGTCGCCGGGGTCCTGGAAGGCAAGAACCACATAGCGGTCGACCGCGGCGGCGAGTGCTGGCTCGCTCCAGGGCGCTTCCGAGATCGGGGTGACGATGCAGGTTCGCCGGCCCGCGGGGGCGAAGGATTGCTTCAGCGACGCGACCAGTCGCGCCAGATCGCGATAGGAGGTTTCCGGCACCGCCGCGGCATCGAGGCAGATGCCGTCATAGCTTCGCGCCTGGACTTCTCGCGCCAGTGCCTCGGCAATCCGCGTCGAGGTCTCGGGCGAGGCGAGGGCGGCGGCGGTCTTTCCCGGATCGTTGTCGGCGGAGAGTTCCACGACCGGCAGCAGGGTGAGCGCCGGGCGCCGGCGTGCCACGACCTCGGCGATGCGCTGCTGGTGGGGGGCGGAAAAGCCCAAGGGGACGAGATCGCCCTGCGGAAGATCGACCCGGTACCATTCCGGCATCAGGCCGTCCATTGCAGGCAGGTCCTTCTGCAGCGAACGGTCGCTCCACTCGGGCCAGTAGGGAAGATGGCCGAAGACCTTCGGCGGGATCGTCCGCGCCGCGGGAGAGGAGGGCGTGGCCGCAGCCGGCGCGGGCGGCCGGGGTACCGACATGTCGATGGATTGCGGGGCACCGACGCCATCGCGCAGGACGCCCGGCGAGGGAAGCTTTCCAAGAAGATAGAGGCTGACGCCGAAGGCGCCGAACCAGAGGACGAAGAAGGCAAGCACGAGTGCGGCGCCGACCTTGACGATCGTTCCGCGTTTTGACCCAGGAGCGTAAAAAATGGGCGCGTC
>NZ_JBLQTA010000040.1:0-4073 GCF_048159625.1 Ciceribacter azotifigens
GAAGGCCGGTTTCGGCATCAGATGTTCGTCAATCGGTCTGAACGAGCGGCTGCCCTCGACCCAAATGTCCCGCGAACGGAGCCGATCACGCAAGAGAGCAAATGTGGCGATCTCGTAGAGCGATCGAACCGGCCGCCCGCTCTCGAATATCCGTTCGCGATCCGCTTTTGCCAGATGGGCAACCGGAACGCGATCAGGCAATACACGCCGTCCTTCCGCATAGAGCGCTTTAATGACCTCGATCGCGGCAAGCAGCGGATCATTCCGGCGACGCGACTGGAAAGCAAATGTCTGGAGAAAGGCGCCGGCATATTTGCGAACGTTCGCATGTTGCTCCGCCGCCATCATCAAGGGCGACACGTCATTATTCTCCACCATTGCTTCCAGGCCGGGTTTGACCTGGAGCAGCCGATGCCAACCGACCCGCTGGTCCAGCATCTCCATGGGATCCGCTTCCTCTTCGTTGGCGGCCTGCAAAGCCACGATCGTGTCGAGAAACAGCCGCAACGCCTTCGATGTTTCCAGCCGCGCGTTCATATGGCGCTGCTTCTTGCGGTTGTTGGCCTGGGAGAACAGCCGGCCCATCAGCTTGATGAACATCATCACCGCATCGTCGGTGAGCTTCTGCCCGAGCTTGATCAACTGCGCTACGATCGTTGCACGCCGCCGGCTGGCGCTGAAGTCGCCGGCCAGCCAGGCTGGCGTGGCGTCGCCCTCACGGATCATCTGATCCCATCGCCCGGACGGGATTCGCGCCTGCAAACGTGGATCGATCCCCAGCGTGCGCAGGAACGCGATGCGTTCCGTCAACCCAACCAGATTGCCGGCTCCCGGTGCATCCGGGGTCGAGCGCAGCCAATGATAGCGCGTCTGACGGATCGCCGGGTCAACCTCCAACAGACGGTCTAGGGTTCGCAGCTTTTCTGGATCGAGATCCGAGATCAGGGCGTGTTCGGCACGCCGTCGAGCAACAGCACGGCCCGCCAGCCCCATGCGCTCGATCATGTTCGGCGCGGGCAGCAGAACCCGATGCTCCCGGAAAGTGGCGATGATGGCCTTTGCAATCATTGCCCCCTTGTCAGTGCCCGAAGCCGCTTCGATTGCCGCCAACAAGGCTGCGCGCCGATTCTCGGCCGTAGGGCTCCTCATGTCCAGATAGCTCAGCAAGTGAGCGGCATGGTTCATGCGCGTCTCTTCCCGGCGAGCGTACAGATCAAATGACGCCGGATCGGCCCCGATCTGCTCGGCAACATAGTTGAGCATCGCCTTGGGCGGGATCTCGCCGGCCATGAGTGCGCGCCCCGGATAACGCATAAGGCAGAGCTGCATCGCAAAGCCGAGCCGATTATGCTCACGCCTGCGGACCTCGATCTCGAGCCGGTCGGCAGGCGATAGGGAATAATGGCGGATCAGGCTTTCCTCATCGGTTGGGATGTCGAAAAGCTCTCGTCGATCCTGGGGTTTGAGAAGGGTCCGTTTCGCCATTGCCGTTCCTGCGCGTTGCGAGCCAAAGACCTTGCCTCTGTCCAGAAAGGTCCGTTTCCGTACAGGGGAGAAACGCACTGTCCACAAATTACCTTGACGGGCTTTCGAACGGGCGAAATATTACGGACAGCCTATTCGGACAAAATTGGCCCCCATGCCGCGCACCTTCGCCTATGTCCGCGTTTCCACGACGGGACAGACCACCGAGAACCAGCTTCAGGAAATCGAGGCCGCAGGCTTCCAGGTCGAGCCGCGCCGTATCATCACCGAGACGGTTTCCGGCAGTACCGCCATCGTGCAGCGCCGAGGATTTTCCCGGCTCATGGACAAATTGGAGGCTGGGGACATTCTCATCGTGACCAAGCTCGACAGGCTCGGCCGCGACGCGATCGATGTCAGCACCACGGTCAGGACGCTGGCTGAAATGGGCGTGCGCGTCTATTGCCTTGCGCTTGGCGGGGCCGATCTCACCAGTTCGGCCGGCACCATGACCATGAATGTGCTCAATGCCGTCGCCCAGTTCGAACGGGACTTGCTGATAGAGCGGACGCAATCCGGTCTCAAGCGCGCCAAATCGGAAGGAAAGGCCCTCGGCCGACCCTCGACGCTCAGTGAGAAACAAAAGCAGGGTGTGCGCGATGATCTGGCGACGGGAATGAGCGTTTCGGCAATCGCCAGGAAATTCGTCACCAGCCGGCAGACGATCATGCGCCTACGAGACGAAGGTTCACGCTCCGTTCGGTCCTAGCGCAGGATTTTGAACTGCTCTTGTTCCTGCCCCAATCGTGTTGCGTGACAGCCCGGTGCGCCGGCTGATCTCGCGAATTGATTGCTTCTCGCGCAGTGCCATCCGGCGAATGATGTTTAAAAGTCCCATGTGGATCACTCCGTTGCCCCCGTCGCTCGCCGCGTTGGGGGAAGGTTCACATGGCTCAATTCTCAATGGAAATTATGCGCCTAACCGGCTCAGTTTCGCGCGGAAACCAACAGACGGGGATGACGATCGGCCATTCGAGGCCCTTGGCGGCGTGCATGGTGAAGAGCGCGACGGCTTCTTCCTGTGCGTCGGGCCGGCCTTCGACAGCCCGCGCCTCGTCGGTCCAGGCCGCAGTCATCGCCTCGGCGAAGGCGCGGAGGCCGCGCACCGCGTAGCTGGTAGAGGTGGCTCGGTTTGTCTGAACAGCTTCGTGCGCTTCGCTAAGTGGATTTCCGCCTCGATTATGCCGNCAATATCCGTTTCGTGTCGCTTCTTGGCGGTCTGACCCGCAACTATGCCGCAAACCCGCATGATGTGATGCACCGGCTTGCCGAAAAGACCGGTGCTGAAGCCTATGTGTTGCCGGTGCCTTTTTTCGCCAATTCCATGAGCGATCGAGAGGTCCTTCTCGCGCAGCCCGGGGTTCGCGAGATCTTCGACATGTCGAATGGCGCATCCTTGAAACTGGTCGGCATCGGAACTGCGGACGCCGATGCCCAACTGGTCGCAACTGGCATGATCGAGAGCCGGGAAATCGGTGAAATCAATGCAGCCGGCGGCATGGGCGAAATGCTCGGCCACTTCTTCGACAAGAATGGTCATGTGCTGGAAACGACATTGACTGCACGCACTCTTGCCGTCGATCTCGATGGTCCTGAGGACAGCAAGATCGTGGCTGTCGCCGGTGGCGTTGAAAAGGCGGCTGCCATTCATGCTGTGTTGAGAAGCGGGCGTCTGAAAGGCCTGATCACCGACGAGCCCACCGCGCGGATCCTGACCCGCGAGCCATGATAGCTGATCCGGCTGCGACCTGCGCGCGTGAGGGCAATCCCTGTTTTTCCGTCTGCCGGAATTGCCCCTACCAACGCATTGGCCAAATCAAGGTTGGGCAAGAAGAGACCGTGCGCGTTTGAGGATCGACTGTGTGTCGATGCCATATTCCGCATAGAGCCGCTCTGCTGGAGCAGATGCACCAAACCCCGACATGCCGATGACATCGTCTTCGCTCGCCACATACCGCGTCCAGCCGAATTTGCCGGCCGCTTCCACCGCAATCCGTGGCGCTGATCCAAGGATCTGGGCCCGATACTCCCGATCCTGCGCCTCAAACAGTTCCCAGCACGGCATGGAGACGACTGTCACGTCGATATCCTCCAGCTGCAGGGCTTCGGCCGCTTCCACCGCAAGGGCGACTTCGGTGCCTGTCGCCAGAAGGGTCAGGTCGCGGCGCTTGCCGAAGCGGCGGATAATATAGGCGCCTTTTGCCGTCAGATTGTCCGTGCTAGCGTCCAGCCGCAATTGCGGCACGTCCTGGCGCGACAAGGCGAGAAGCGACGGACTTGCCTGGTTGCGGATCGCAAGGTCCCAGGCTTCCAGCGTTTCGACCGTGTCGGCAGGNACAAGGCGAGAAGCGACGGACTTGCCTGGTTGCGGATCGCAAGGTCCCAGGCTTCCAGCGTTTCGACCGTGTCGGCAGGGCGAAACACCATGAGATTTGGAATGGCCCGCAGGGATGCGAGCTGTTCGACCGGCTGGTGCGTGGGGCCGTCCTCGCCAAGGCCGATGGAATCATGCGTCATGACATAGATGGTTCCAACGCCCATCAGGGCCG
>NZ_JBLQTA010000041.1:0-3451 GCF_048159625.1 Ciceribacter azotifigens
GATCGAATTGAATCGTAGAGCGATCCATCTTGTGGATCACCGCTAGGCACAGTGAACGGCCCTTTACATTGAAACGACACTTCGCTATCGTGGTATCAAATTTATGCTGAAAATCAGCGGTGCCAACCACCCATGACAAGATTTCAAACGCAGGCACGGACAACACTTCGGTTTGCTGCGAACCTGTCCATGTTATTCTCTCAGAACGCCTTTCTAGAACGGTTCGCGCTCGCCGCTCGTTCCGGATTTGAGGGGGTGGAGTTCCTGTTTCCGTACTCTTGGCGTCCTGCGGAACTGGTGGAGCAGCTGCACACTAACGGCCTGACGCAGGTGCTGTTCAACCTACCGCCCGGCAATTGGGAAAATGGCGACCGTGGCCTCGCGTGCTTGCCCGAACGTACCGCGGAATTTCGTGAAAGCGTTGAACTCGCGCTGGAATATGCCAGCGCGCTCGATTGTAGACACCTGCACGTGATGGCGGGACGCTCTGCCGGACGGAACGATTCCGACGTGCTATACGCAACCTATGTGGACAATCTGCGCTATGCCGCTGACCGGGCCGCCGTCGACGAAGTGATACTGCTCATTGAGCCACTCAATCCACACGACATGCCAGGATACTACCTAGATGGCATCCCCCGCGCACTTGAGGTGATCGCCGCAGTCGACAGGACCAATCTGAAACTGCAGGCCGATATCTATCACCTGCAACGCATTCAGGGCGAACTTGCAAATACGCTGGCCGCACATATCAACGTGATCGGTCATGTGCAGATCGCCGATACACCTGGCCGGCACGAACCTGGAACCGGCGAGATCAATTACCCGTACATCTTCGCAACGCTCGAGCAGTTAGGCTATGATGGTTGGGTTGGGTGCGAATATGTGCCCAGCCAGACTGACAGTGCGTTTCACTGGTTGGATGCTTGGCACTTGGAAAAACGCAGGGAGCGGCAAGGGCCTGACATTTGCCAGCGATAGCCCTTCCGAGATCATCGATTTGCGGATATCACTGACAAATAGGCAAAAAGGGCAATGCACAGGTATGGCGCGAAACGGAATTCGTCGACGGAAACTGTACGAAGACATCGCGTCCGAACTTGAGCGCCGGATCCACGCCGGTGACTATGCGCCAGGCGACCATCTGCCTTCTGAGCGCAAGATCATGGAAGAATTCGGCGTCGGTCGTCCGGCGGTGCGTGAGGCGTTGTTCGCGCTGAGAAAAATGGGACTCGTCTCCGTCAAGAGCGGCGAGCCTGCTCGCGTCACCACTCCCACACCTGATATTCTTATCGATGAGTTATCTGGTGTGGCTCGTTCGCTGATGGCCACGAACGACGGAGTGCGGATGTTCCAAGACGCGCGCGTTCTGTTGGAAGTCGCACTCGTGCGTCACGCGGCTGCAAATGCTACCCCAGAAGACATCAAAGCCTTGCTGCAGGCGCTGAACGCCAACCGAGTAGCAGTTCACGACAGGCGCAGCTTCAATGAAACCGATAACGCCTTTCACGCCCGAATCGTCGAGATCGCGCACAATCCGGTGATCGACGCGACCTACAGCGGCCTGTCAGAATGGCTGTACGAACAACGGCAGATCGCGATGCTGCATCCCGGATCGCCACAGAAGGCCATCGATGCGCACACGCGCATCTTCGAAGCGATCGCTGCCGCCGACAAGGAGGCAGCTGAAGAGGCCATGCGCGCGCACCTTAAAGACGTTGTCGAACAATACTGGTCGGTGTGGGAAGCCCGGCTCTCGCTACAGGGATAGGCTGACTGACGTGCCATGCTGTCCGCCTCGGGCTGCAGCCGCCTCACTGCTCGGTGGGCGCGGGACCTTGTCGTGCAATAGCACCATTCGGCACTGAAGTTTCCGCACGAGAGACATGAATTCCATCTTGACATTCGAATGCAGCATGGTTCTATTTGGTATAATAGGTATTCCAATAAGTGATCTGGTGGTAATTTCGACACATCGTCCTTGAGATAGGAACTGACCCTAGCATTTCGGCAGATTCGGCAGCGTGCCTGCTATGCAGGCTATGCAAATAAGAGAGGGAAGCAAACCGGCACCGATTTCCAGGCGCCGTCCATTCTAGGGAACAGTCCAGCATTGGATATGTAGCGCGTCAGCGCGAAGAAGGATGGCGGGTTGCATCGGAATACCGCCTTGTAGGGAATACAATTGAGGAGCGCTACATCGAGGAGTCGTAGCATGCATCTACCGTTTGAGGAGACGCCTTGGTTGGCCAAATCGATCATGCGCAACCGCGGCGTGGCAGGGGCACGTGTCGGCTGTACTCACCGATTGGACGAGGCAGCGCAGGGCGAATTCAAATACACACTAGGCCCTTATGCGGACCCGGTACTTGAGGTGGCGCCGGGCGATCGGATTATCGTCGAGACGCTTGACGCCTTTGGCGGACGCATCAAGTCGGAAAATGACCGGCCCTCGGACATCCTTGAAATGCCCTTCGGCAATCCGCAGAATGGGCCTATTCGGGTCGAAGGCGCACGCAAGGGTGACGTGCTGGCCGTCTATGTTGAGCAGATCGTGCCGCGCGGCAGCCAGCCACGCGGTACAACCTGCCTCATTCGTGAACTCGGTGGCCTTGTCGGCACCGACCTTACGGCAACGCTAAACGAGCCTCTGCCAGAGGTCGTGCGCAAGGTCGATGTGGACGAGAAGTGGGTCTACTGGAGCGACCGGTTGCGTCTACCTTACGATCCATTCATTGGTACGATTGGACTATCGCCGCAGATCGACTCGATCAGTTCCCTCGTTCCAGCCAGCCATGGCGGCAACATGGACCTACCCGAGACACGTCCGNGTGGACGAGAAGTGGGTCTACTGGAGCGACCGGTTGCGTCTACCTTACGATCCATTCATTGGTACGATTGGACTATCGCCGCAGATCGACTCGATCAGTTCCCTCGTTCCAGCCAGCCATGGCGGCAACATGGACCTACCCGAGACACGTCCGGGCAGCGTCATTTATCTGCCCGTGCGCACTGAGGGGGCCTATCTTTTCCTTGGCGACGTCCATGCGACACAGGGTGATGGCGAGCTTTCGGGCAACGCGATCGAGCATGCCAGCGAGACCACAATCGTCATAGACCTGATCCAGGACTGGCCTATTCGCTGGCCGCGCATCGAGTCTGACCACCGAATTATGTCAGTGGGCAGCGCCCGACCGATGGAGGATGCCGCGCGCATAGCCTATCGCGACCTCGTTCTCTGGATGGCCGAGGAGTTCGGTTATGACCGGTTCGAGGCTTACATGTTGCTAAGCCAATGTGGGCGTGTGCGGCTGGGTAACATGGTTGACCCCAACTACACCGTGGCCGCTGGAATCGACAAAGAACACCTGTTCGGCAATGTGTGAAATATCGAGACGCAATTGGAGACTGGCGACCGGTCGGCCCACTGCGCGAAGAAGTCGTTGTTGCG
>NZ_JBLQTA010000042.1:0-3099 GCF_048159625.1 Ciceribacter azotifigens
TCGAGTGCTTTTTGCACTTCATCCCAATCAACATGCTCCGGGTCGCTCGGGTAGGCGTTGATTAGCTGACAGCAGCTTTCGGCGGCAAGGGTCGGATCAGGATCGGAAGCGAGCACGGCTTATCCTCGGGAATAGGGGAGCCGGTCACGCTGGAGGACGTGACCGGGGACAAGCAGCGGCGGGATTATTCCGCTGCCATCGGGAACGAGTGTTCGCTCTTTTCCTCAGAGGTTTCAGCCTCACCCTCTGCGTCGGGGTCAGACGCGATCCGAACGTGAGGCGGAAGCCACCCGCTGTCCTTGATGGACTTGGCGGCATACTCCGCAGCCTCGCCCTTCTTCATGTTGCCGACACCAGCGGCGATATCCTCGCCGCGCACCTCGGCAACAACGGCTTGAATGGTCGGCCTGTTGACGTGGCTGAAATAGCTTTCCGCCGTAGTCTCAAACCACTCACGCATGTCCACGTTCAATGCGCGGCCCATCTGGTCGGCATGTGCCAGCGCTTGGCTGCGACTGCTGAACTTCTTCTCGACCGCATTGACGGAATGGGCGGCGGCATAGGCCAGAAGCTGCAACAACTCGCTTTGCGATTGATCCATCAGCCATTCCCAAAGGTCAGCAGGATCGCCGGGAAGCCGGTGCCCATAGTTTTCCTCAAGGCTTCCCCACGCCTCGAGGGCCTTGTTCTCGGCGGGACGCTTCATCGAACCGTCCAGCACTTCATGAGTGACAGAGATTTCAAGCGCACTCTGGTGGCCGGGGATGCCCCATGCGGTACGATACTGAACTTTGAGCAACATCGCATGGACGACTGCAACAAGCGCGATGTCGGGATTGTTCGCCAGTTCGACGCGAAGTGCCGCGGTCTTCTGAGCAGTCAGGTCCTCGATCAAAGCCGCTGAATGATTAAGCGCCGTAGATTTTGAAGCGCCGTCAGCGTCCTCGGTTGCCCCGCCTTGCTTTCCTTCTGTGGCTTCGGCCTTCTTCTTGTCCTCGTCGCGGACAAGGCCTCTCAGCACCGATAACTTGCCCCAATGGTCGATGGTAACAATTGCCCCTGCCATTGCGAGGTCTTCGCTCTGATAGGCTTCTCCACGCTTCTGCAGGACGGCGATTTCCTGCTCAACGGCGGACAATGCCGCCTCGGCAGCCTCATCCTCCTGATCCGAATCGATCTGCGCAGCCAGCTCGTCATAACGCTCGGTCAGAGCTTCCAGCTTGGCTTGATCATCGTCGTTGAGGTCTATGCGCTGCGGGTAAACCCGGGCCATCTGGTAGATGTTATCCGGCTGCTGAGGGCACCACTCCACCCATTTCCAGCCTTCGGCCTTCACGGTTTCTGCCTCGGCCTCCAACTTCTCGGCAACCAGCTTTTCCAGCAAGCCGCTATCGCACGCAAACCCGCCTCCCTGCTCGGCGAACAGATCGCGGCGCACAGGACCGCCGGCCGCCTCATAGGCTTCTAGACCTCCGATCAGCGCCAACCGTTTGTCGCTTGCGGGGACTTCATCTGCTGCGAGACGGCGCTTGATCGTATGGGCGCTACGATCCCATGAGGGGAGGGCATTCCAAACCTCTTCCTGTCGAGCGTGATCGTCGGTGATGGTGAAGGCGGCAAGCTGCTCAAAGGTCATGTCCTCGGCGCGGAACGCCGCGAACAGGACAGGGGAAACCTTCGCTAGCGCAAGGCGGCGGTTGACGATGATTTCGGTTGTCCCAAAACGGGCGGCGATGTCCTTGATGGACTTGCCCTCATCGAACAACTCTTTGAATGCCTCGAACTGGTCGGCAGGGTGCATGGCCTCCCGCATGACGTTCTCGGTCAGGCTCAATTCCGTTGCGTCACCCGCCTCTCGGACAATGACATTCACAGCGTAGTCAGCCGTGATCTCGCCCCGTTCGGCCAGAAGATTGAGAGCAGCTAGGCGGCGACCGCCAGCCGTCACAAGGTATCGGCCCTTGGGTGCCTTGCGCACCACAAGGTTCTGAATGACGCCATTGGCGAGGATCGACGCCGACAGGCTCTCGATGCTCTCCTTGGTGTAAGTCTTGCGGACGTTCTTCGGGTCTGCGTCCAGCTTGTTCAGTGCTATCGCGATGATGTCGCTCATGGTTCCTTGCTCCAGTTTTTCCCGTTTCCCTTGGGAGCAAGCCCCGCTAGTGGGCGAAGCCTCTGCCTTCGTTCTCGAAGGATGTGCCCCCACATCCGGCGGAACGAAGGGGGAGGGCTTGAGCCCGCTCCCGTTAGGACGCCGATCGGGTCATGGGGCGGGAGGAAGGAAAAAAGGAAGGTTTGCCGGCCTGACGGCGAAAGCCGTTTTTCCTGACGAGGGACAGCGCTTGCCCATTGGCGCGATCGGCGACCTATCGTAAGAGCGGTATAGGGCAGGGTAGATGGGCGGCCGATCCCGGCCGCTCCTTGCGGATGCGAACCGGCGACGCCGGTTCTCCGTCTTCTGATCCAGGTTATAACACGATGGATCTGCCCGCTGCGCTCCGAGTGATGAGCGCTCCGCTCCTCGGGCAGCTCTCCATTTCAACTTGATTCAACGTTTCGATAGCGGCGGTTAGCCGCTCGGCTCGGATCGATCGGCGCCAGTCCGAGATCCGAGAAGGACAATGAAGAACATCGGAGCTTTCAGCATAGCGCCGACCCTCCTTAAGGGGCGGGAAAGCGGGAATTCTCGATACGGTTTTGACGGATAAAGGGAAGCCGCAGGAGGCTTAGCATAGCGCCGCGAAGCGGAAGCCGGGACCGACTTCCCCCGCCAAATCCGTTCCGTGCCTCTACAGTCTAGGCGTTGCATTCATGATGTAGTGGGCAATCTGAAACAGCTGCTCAACAGTCGCAGCCAGGTCAGCAGAGGCTTGCTGNAAGGGAAGCCGCAGGAGGCTTAGCATAGCGCCGCGAAGCGGAAGCCGGGACCGACTTCCCCCGCCAAATCCGTTCCGTGCCTCTACAGTCTAGGCGTTGCATTCATGATGTAGTGGGCAATCTGAAACAGCTGCTCAACAGTCGCAGCCAGGTCAGCAGAGGCTTGCTGGATCTCTGGTGGTTGGGACGGATCGCCGGCGAGCACACCGGCCTTGGCGATGA
>NZ_JBLQTA010000043.1:0-3076 GCF_048159625.1 Ciceribacter azotifigens
GCCTCGGCGAAGGCGCGGAGGCCGCGCACCGCGTAGCTGGTAGAGGTGGCTCGGTTTGTCTGAACAGCTTCGTGCGCTTCGCTAAGTGGATTTCCGCCTCGATTATGCCGCCACCATCATTGGTGCCAGCGCGTTGAAGTAGGCCTGATCCGGTGTCTGCCGGTCAAGGGATGAATGTGGGCGTCGAGTATTGTAAAAGGTCAGATAGCGGCCGATGCCGACGCGGGCCTCGGACACGGTCTTGTAGGCGTGGAGGTAGACCTCCTCGTATTTGATCGAACGCCAGAGCCGTTCGACGAACACGTTGTCCCGCCACGCACCCTTGCCATCCATTGAGATGGCGATCTCCGCCTTCTTCAGCACCGCCGTGAAGTCCATCGAGGTGAACTGCGAACCCTGGTCGGTATTGAATATTTCTGGCTTTCCGTAGCGAGCCAGCGCCTCCCCGACCGCGTCGATGCAGAAGTCCGCTTCCATCGTGATCGACAGCCGCCACGACAAGACCTTCCGGCTGAACCAGTCCACGACAGCGCAGAGATAGACAAATCCTCGCGCCATGGGGATGTAGGTCAGGTCCATCGCCCAGACCTGATTGGGCCGGGTGACCGCCAGCTTTCGTAGGAGGTAGGGATAAATTTTGTGCCCTGGCGCTGATTTCGAGGTGTTCGGGCGGCGGTAGATCGCTTCGATGCCCATCTTCTTCATTAGCGTGGCGACGTGCAGCCGCCCGGTCTCCAGACCTTCTCCTCTCAAAAGCCCTTGCAACATCCGACTTCCGGCAAACGGGTAGTCGAGATGCAATTCATCGATCCGCCGCATCAGGGCAAGGTCGCCATCAGGCACCGGGCGTGGAGAATAATAGACGCTTCCACGGCTGAAGCCGAGAAGTTTCGCCTGGCGCACGACGGATAGCTTGTGCTCGCGGTCGATCATTTCTTTCCGCCCAGCAATCCCGCCTTGCCGAGCGCACCGGATAAAAAATCGTTCTCCAGTGTCAGCTCGCCGATTTTCGCGTGCAGCGTTTTGACATCGATGGTCGGACCCGTCGGCTCCGGTTTCGTTTCATCGCCGAACACACCCGCCGCCCCCTCAAGGAGCTGGTCTTTCCATTGCTTGATCTGGTTGGCGTGCACATCGAACTGTTGGGACAACTCCACCAGCGTCTGCTCACCTCGGATGGCGGCAAGTGCCACCTTCGCCTTGAAAGCCGGGCTATGGTTCCGGCGCGGTCGTCTCGTCATGGTATCTCCTGTTCCCGGCATCTAAGCCGAAGTCAGGCGGAAATTCCACTTATCCTGGTTGTGCAGATTTCCCGAGCCACCTCTGGTCGACAGGCTGAGATAGAGATCGACATTAGCGAGCGCACGCTCGGCCTGGCCATGATGACGCTCTAGACTAGTCCTAGTGTTAGTCCTGAGACTAGGGAGATTCACGTTGGCCCAGTTGGCTATGTTCCAAGCGGCCGGGGCGGCCGCCTGGTAGGGCGTCGCAACTTCAGCGAGGCCGACAAACGCCGTATCGTCGAGGAGGCATGTCGGGAAGGTGCGTCGGTCTACGGTGTTGGCAACAAATACGGCATTGCATCGAGCGTGCTGTTCCGCTGGCGCAAGGCATTCGGAATGGATGAGCCATGCCGCATTGTGCCGGTCACGATCAGTGACGCGCCCGACGGTATAACGGTGCGCCTTGGTGTGTTGGGTTTCGGGATTGCGCCGCCCGAGGTCATCGCAGGTCGATCGGGAGAAGCTGTTCCGGAAGGTTCTGATAGCAGATCGGTCTCAGCCACCTTCGAATGGAGAGCGTTCCCACTGAGGTCGCACCGAAATTGGTGGAAGCTGGATAAGGTCCTCCATGGACCATTGCATCGCAGACCTCGACGCCGGTCGGATAGCCGTTGGCGAGTAGCCTCCCGGCCTTGCGTTCGAGAATGGGCACAAGGGCACGGCCGAGCGTCATATCTTCATCCTCCATATGCAGCGTGCAGGTGAGTTGCCCGTGCAACCCCTTGGCGATGGCGATCATTTGCTCGGCGTCAATGGCACGCACAATCATGCCGAGCGGACCAAACACCTCCTCGCCTAGTGTTTCGTTCGCGAGCCACGCGGCACCCGTGGTGGCAAACAGATAGGGCGTTGCATTGCGCAGATTACAAACGCTGGTGAAGACCTCCCGTACGCCGCCGGTGCCGGCGATGCGGTCGCGTCCGGCGCGATAAGCAGCGGCAATGCCGTCGGTCAGCATGGTCTGCGCACCGATCGGCTCAAGCGCGCCAGCCGCTGCCTCGACGAAGGCGTCGGCTCCCGGTCCTTCGATCAGGACGGCGATGCCGGGATTGGTGCAGAACTGCCCTGCACCCAAAGTGAGGGAGCCGGCCCATCCCTTCGCGATCTCGTCGCCGCGGCTCCGCACGGCCTCGGGTAGAACGAACATGGGGTTCACCGAGCCCAACTCGCCGAAGAAGGGGATAGGTTCGGGCCGTGAAGCGCACAGATCGAACAGGGCGCGACCACCCGTCAACGAGCCGGTGAAGCCGACGGCCTTGATCAACGGATGGGTCACCAACGCGTGGCCGACATCGCGCTTGCCTCCCTGGATCAAGGAGAAGACGCCGGGATGAATACCGCATCTCTTCACGGCCGCATTGACCGCTTGGGCCACGATCTCACCCGTGCCGGGATGGGCGGAATGGCCTTTCACCACTACCGGGCAGCCTGCCGCCAGTGCCGACGCCGTATCGCNCCGACATCGCGCTTGCCTCCCTGGATCAAGGAGAAGACGCCGGGATGAATACCGCATCTCTTCACGGCCGCATTGACCGCTTGGGCCACGATCTCACCCGTGCCGGGATGGGCGGAATGGCCTTTCACCACTACCGGGCAGCCTGCCGCCAGTGCCGACGCCGTATCGCCGCCTGCCACGGAGAAGGCAAGCGGGAAGTTGGATGCGCCGAACACGGCGACCGGGCCGATGGGCCGCTGGATCATGCGCAGATCCGGGCGTGGCAGTGGTTGGCGATCCGGCAGCGCCTCGTCATGGCGGCGGTCGAGATAGTCGCCCCTTTCGATATGGCTCGCAA
>NZ_JBLQTA010000044.1:0-2948 GCF_048159625.1 Ciceribacter azotifigens
CGCACGCAATCGAGCATCTCTCGGACAATGGTTCTGCTTACACCGCGAGGGACACGAGGCTATTTGCCCAGGCGCTCAATCTGACGCCTTGCTTCACGCCGGTGGCCAGTCCGCAGTCGAACGGCATGTCGGAAGCCTTCGTCAAAACCCTGAAGCGGGACTATATCCGCATCGCAGCACTACCGGACGCCGAAACAGCGCTCCGGCTCATCGACGGATGGATCGAGGACTATAACGAAATCCATCCCCATTCCGCGCTCAAGATGGCTTCCCCTCGGCAGTTCATCAGGGCTAAATCAAACTAGCCGACCTGTCCGGTGAAACGGGGTGCACTCCACTTGGATACAAGCCACCGGCACCCGAGGCCATCATCTGGCCTGCGCCAGCAAGCGGAGCAGCACCGTCATCTGCCCAGGCAATAGCCCCAAGGCCGATCATGAACTAAGATTGAAACCGGACCACCCTATGGGGTCAGGCCAGTCCGGAAACACCGCTTACTGTGAAACCCGATATAGCACGATTGCTGCTTGCAGCCATCAGTGCGGACAGATCCTTGAAGCCCTCAAGGGAAACACCGCCTAGCTCTGCAAATTACAGATCCTGAGCCTAGGCTCATAGCCTCGACCGCACCACGATGGCGAGCAGCCCAAAGTTCGCCGCGATACGGTTATCCCGCCCTTGCCATCAGCCGTTCGCCAAGTCCAGTACGGACAGTAGCGTCGGCAAGCTTTCGGCGGTCTCACATGTCGATGTCAGATCGATCACCGGCGCTCAGTCTGCCCCACGCCGCCGGGTCTTCGCTGTAAGGAACCGCACCATGCGGAGCGACGATTGGGTTCAATCGGACGCCAATTGATAACCAATATTCGAACAATGGTTCCATCAGTGACTATCTCAGCAGGCCTTGCTGCAAACACTCTGTCAATGTTGGCGAATAATGAAGGCTTCGTCATCTTGGACGAGCCCACGCGAATTGGCTTGACAGCAGCCATTACTTGACAGCTCCCATGGATAAACCACGTACCAGCCACTTTTGTCCGAGCCAGCCGAGGATCACGACTGGGAGCGCGGCCAGCGTACCGGCTGCCGACATTTTCGCATACCATAGCCCCTGGGCCGACATGAAGCTGATCATGTAAAGCGGTACCGTCGCGCCCTTTGTCGTTGTCAACGTTAGCGCCAGCAGAAACTCGTTCCAGGCAAAAACGATCGCTAGAAAAGCCGTTGCCAGCACGCCATTTTTTATCATCGGCAACGCGATCAGGATCAATTCCTGCGTCGTACCCGCCCCATCCATACGCGCAGCCTCAAGCACATCTTTAGGTAAGTCCTGAAAGAACGACCGCAACATCCAAACGGCGATCGGTAGGTTCATCGCCGTGTAGAGGATAATTAATGCTAACACGTTGTCTAATAGGCCAAGAAAACGTGTTGCTAGAAAGATCGGGATGATCACACCAACGGCGGGCAGAAAGCGTGTCGAGATCAAGAAGAACAGAACGTCACGTTTGCCGCTGGTCTGAGGTTGGGTCAACGCATAAGCAGCAGGTATTGCCAGCAGAAGCACCAGAAGGGTCGACACGAGCGCTGCGGTCGCCGAATTGGCGAAATAGGGCATGAAATCGCCGGTCAGAATCAGTTTGTAATTCTCAAGCGTCGGTGTGTAGGTCAACGGGACGCTTGCAACTGAACTGGGCACCGGCACGAAGGCCGGTGGCATCTTCGGCGCTTCAACCTCGGTCTTGAAGCCGCTTGTCGCGAGATAGAGGAAAGGAAAGGAAACGACAAGCGCCACGCCCCAGGCAACTATCGTCCGGATAGCATCCGACCGCTCTATCCCCTGCACGAAAGTCGTGTTTCGTCGCCAGAAGGCCATCAGTCCAAATCCCCCGTGAGACTCCCGAGCAGTTTCAACAGGTAGGTAACCACGATGATCGTACCGATCACGATAATCACCGCCATGGCTGCCGCGTGGCCGATATCGAACCCATAAAAAACGCTTTGATAGATGAGGAAGGGTACGTTCGTGGTGGCAGTGCCGGGCCCGCCTTGCGTCAACATGAAGATCACGTCGAACTCATTGACGATGAAAATCGAGCCAAGCAGGGCACTGAGTTGCAGGTATCTCTTCAGGTGCGGCAGCACGATGTAACGCGTTTCTGCCCACTGGCCTGCGCCGTCCATTCTGGCCGCTTCGCGTTGGCTGTCGTCTAACGCCTGAAGACCCGCAAGGATGATGATCATCATGAATGGAGCCCAGCGCCATACCAACACGGCGACGACCGACATAACCGGATGCATACCGATCCAGTCTGTCGGAGCGCTCCCGAATTGGCGGGCGATCCAGTTCACAACGCCAAAAATAGGGCTCAACACGGTATATTTCCAAGCTAGCGCCCCAATGATCGGCATGATGAGGAACGGCGTGATAAGCAGCGTCNCAGTTCACAACGCCAAAAATAGGGCTCAACACGGTATATTTCCAAGCTAGCGCCCCAATGATCGGCATGATGAGGAACGGCGTGATAAGCAGCGTCCGCACGATACCGCGGCCAAAGAATCGGTCATGCACAAGCAGTGCGTAAAGCAGCCCAATCAGAAGTGACAGCAACACCGCGGCAACCGTGAAAGTTAGCGACGTCACTACAGCGTTTAGGAATCGCGAGTCGCGGAAGATATCGACATAATTTCCGACTCCATTGAATGCGGTGTTCTCTGGTCGCTGGAGGTTCCATCGAAACAGACTGTAGATCACCGTCAGAATGAATGGAGCCTGGGTGACGACGATTACCACAATTAGCGCCGGTGCAATGAGTGGGTTTAGCCAGACCCACACCAGGAACCTGCCGAGGATTGGAATTCGCCCGGCGAGGCTCTGTGTATTGCCAGTTTTCGTCAGTTCTGTCTTGTTCATAATCGCAGGGTCCGTCACCGCTTGCAGCGTAGTT
>NZ_JBLQTA010000045.1:0-2924 GCF_048159625.1 Ciceribacter azotifigens
TTGCAAGTTTCATGAGTTCACTCCTTTAAAGTTTTGCTGCACATTTGTTGAGGATGTCGAGATAGCCTTCGACGTTCCAGGCCGCCCGACCGATGAACAGCCCGTCGATATGCGGACACGCCACCAGCTCTTCGCAATTGCCCGCATTGACGGATCCACCGTAAAGGCAGGGCACCTTGCGCCCTAGGACCGTCTCGCAGACCGCAATGATTTCCGCATGGCGCTGATCGGCATATTCGGATGTTGCAGGTACCCCGTTGACGCCGATTGCCCAGATAGGCTCGTAGGCAAAGAGGATCTGCTGATCGGCATCATGGAGCTGAGAAGGGCTCAGCCTCGACAGGGCGCCACGCACCTGCGCCTCCAGAACTGACTGCGCTTCACCCGCCTGACGCTGTGCAAGCGTCTCGCCGATGCAGATCAAGGGCGTCAAGCCGTGGCGCACAGCCGCCTCGACCTTCAGCCCGACGGTCTCATCCGTCTCGCCAAAAAATTCGCGTCGCTCCGAATGGCCAAGCTCAACCAAGTCAAGATTGCAATCTCTGAGCATCGGCGGAGAGACTTCACCGGTCCATGCACCCTCGTCGGCCCAATGCATATTTTGAGCACCGACTTTGACCGACGTGTTCTCAAGCACCTTCTTCACGTCACGAACGGATGTGAAGGGCGGAATGACAAACCGCTGAATGCGGGGATCGCGCCTCTCCTCGGCAGACGCCAGGGCACTGGCAAAATCCATTGCCTGCTTCAGCGTCTTGTTCATCTTCCAGCTGGTACCAATCCAGACCTGTCGGGTCCCGTGCATTCGTCACATCTCCTGCTTAGCGACCCTGAGGTCGACACCTTGCTTTGCCAGCGCGTCTGCAAACTCCGGCAAAGGCTTTTCGTCGGTAATTACACTTTCGAACTCGGAAAGATCGGCCAGGACATGCAGTGCCGTATGACCGAACCGGGTATGGTTGACGAGCAGGCAGGCGCGTTTCGCAGAGGCGATCATGGCCCGTTTTGTCCTCACGACCGCATCATCCATGTGGAAGGCCTTTGTGTCCGACAAGGCCGGCGAGGAAACAAAGGCGAGATCTGCGCGCAGACGCTGAAGCGCATCTTCCGTGACGACGCCGAAATAACCATTGAACTTGGCGGAATAGAGCCCGCCCAGAGCGATAAGCGCAATACCGGACTGATCTTTCAGCACATCAATCACGGCCGCATTGTTCGTGATCACCGTCAAGGGGCGGCACTCCACCAACATGGCACCAAGCACTGCTGCCATCGATCCATCGTTGACGATCACCGTCATTCCAGGCTCGACCAGCTGCAAGGCCTCGCGTGCCATCCGTTTCTTGACATCCACCCCTTGCCTTTGACGGAAGCGAAAATCGCTCTCGAACTGGGTGCTGGCGTCAATCGTTGCGCCTCCACGGACCTTTCTCAAAAGGCCGGCTTCTTCGAGATCGTCGAGATCACGATGGATGGTCATCTTGGACACCGCGAAGCGTTCGGCAAGCCAGTCCAGTTCGACGGCATGGCTTTCGACAAGCAAATCCATGATGAGCTGCTGGCGCTCCTCGCGACGCATTCCATTCCTCCATCTTTCGCCGGAGACACTCTGTCAGGTTCTCAGAACTAACTCCATCACAGGATAAATCAATCAAAAAATGTGATTTTGTTACTTTTGATTGTGATGTTCGGGATGCAGTGCTAGGAGAATGATAAAACTAAGGAGTGACCGATGAAGACCTATGCGACCGTGGCGGAAAAAGCCGCACTCGACCCTGAGAATTTTGCCTTGGCAAACTGCATCCGAGCCTTGGCGATCGATGCGGTGGAGGCCGCCAAATCGGGCCATCCCGGCGCGCCCATGGGCATGGCAGATGCCGCAACTGTCCTGTTTCGCAAGCATCTCAAGTTCGACGCCTCGCAACCGGACTGGTTCGACCGCGACCGTTTTATCCTGTCCAATGGTCACGCCTCGATGTTGCTCTATGCCCTGCTTCATCTGACGGGCTACGAGGACATGACGATCGAACAACTCAGGAACTTCCGTCAGTGGGGCGCAATCACCGCAGGTCACCCGGAATATGGCCATGCCCGGGGCGTTGAAACCACAACCGGCCCTCTTGGCCAGGGGCTGGCAACAGCCGTTGGCATGGCGCTTGCCGAGCGCCGCCTCTCGGCAGAATTCGGATCCGACATTGTCGATCACAGAACCTATGTGTTTGTCGGCGACGGCTGCCTGGAAGAGGGCATCGGTCAGGAAGCCATCTCGCTTGCCGGCCATCTGGGACTTGGCAAACTGATTGTCCTTTATGACGACAATGCCATAACTATCGACGGGGCGACATCGATCTCGTTTTCAGATGATGTTCCTTCCCGTTTGCGTGCGTCTGGCTGGCATGTCGTATCCTGCGATGGTCATGATGGCGGGGCCATCGACCGGGCCATTCTTGAGGCAAAGGCTGAAACTGCACGGCCCTCCCTCATTGCACTCAAGACGACGATCGGCTTCGGTTCGCCGGGCAAGGCTGGAACCTATGCGGTTCACGGCGCGCCGCTGGGTGCTGCGGAAGCTTCAGCAACAAAGGCANCCATTCTTGAGGCAAAGGCTGAAACTGCACGGCCCTCCCTCATTGCACTCAAGACGACGATCGGCTTCGGTTCGCCGGGCAAGGCTGGAACCTATGCGGTTCACGGCGCGCCGCTGGGTGCTGCGGAAGCTTCAGCAACAAAGGCAGCACTCGATTGGACGAGCGGACCTTTCGAGATCCCAGCCCCTTTAGAGTCTCTGTGGCGGACAATCGGTGCGCGCGGCCACACAGAGCGCAAAGCCTGGGAAATCCGCCTTGCTGGCCTGCAACCCGATCGGCGGATTGAATTCGAGCGCCGGGTGGCCGGTACCTTGCCGCCAGCCTATGATGATGCCG
>NZ_JBLQTA010000046.1:0-2842 GCF_048159625.1 Ciceribacter azotifigens
TGTACACCGAGCAGGTCGTTCTTCCAAGGTTGGGCGCGATGAGCACACGGATAATACGTTACCTCTCAAACAGTTACGGGCAGATGAGGGAATGGAAGCGTAACAGTGCCGCGGCGAATGGAATCGAACGGCATATCCTGCGCATCGTCGGAGACGCAGCCAAAGTGACCGTTACCAGAGCAACGGTTGGTGGAGTGCAATACGAGCCGCGGGCAGCAAACGAAATTTGGAAGGCAGGCACATCGCCTTGCCATCGAAACGGGCATCACGTCCGGAGTTGAATGATGGGAAGCATTACGCTCAGCAGAGTGACCAAGCGTTTCGGAACGGTTGAGGTGATTCCGCCGTTGGATTTGCAGATAGACGAGGGGGAATTCGTCGTCTTCGTCGGCCCGTCTGGCTGCGGGAAAACCACCTTGCTGCGGATGATTGCAGGGCTGGAAGACTTGTCGTCGGGGTCGGTGGAGATCGACAGGAAGGACGTTACGCGCGTTGCGCCGGCCAAGCGTGGTCTGGCGATGGTATTCCAGTCCTATGCCCTCTATCCGCACATGTCGGTTCGCGCCAATATTGGCTTTCCGCTCAGGATGGCCGGGGTCGAGAAGTCGGAAATCGACCGCAAGATTGAAACGGTGGCGGACGTTCTCAACCTGACCGCCTACCTTGATGCGCGTCCGGGTCAGCTTTCCGGCGGTCAGCGTCAGCGCGTTGCAATTGGCCGGGCAATCGTACGCGAGCCGAAGGCTTTTCTTTTCGATGAGCCGCTGTCTAATCTCGATGCCGCATTACGCGTCAATATGCGCCTGGAAATCTCCGAACTGCATCAGCGGCTGGGGGTAACCACCGTCTATGTCACTCACGATCAGGTAGAAGCCATGACCATGGCGACGAAGATCGTCGTGTTGCGCGCCGGTGTCATCGAACAGGTCGGCTCGCCAATCGAACTATACCGCGATCCGCGCAACACGTTTGTCGCTGGCTTTATTGGATCGCCAAAGATGAACTTCATCAACGGCACAGTGGCGGCCGAATACAGTGCGGCCACCATCGGAATACGACCCGAACATATCACGCTGTCTAAAGGCGCAGGAACCTGGCAGGGCACCGTCGGCGTCGTCGAACATCTAGGGTCGGATACGTTCCTGCATATCAGCACGGAAAAAGCCGGAAGACTCACTGTGCGCGCCGACGGCGATATCGACACCACCTACGGTGACACCGTCTTCCTGACCCCCCAGGCGAACAGGATCTATCGGTTCGATGCGGACGGAAATGCACTCGGGAGAAATTCCTAATTGCCGGCGCAGCATTGGGAAAGAAGGGAGGACGTGGAGCGCAGAATGACGGGCGGCGAGAACACCGCGGTGACGTGCAACATGACTGGATGAGGCGAAACCGGCTGTGGTTAGCCGGCATGGCGCGGAAGGCCGCGACGCCACGCCACTTTCAGGAGGTATTCGGATGTTTCGCGGCATGGGATTGAACCGAGTTTTCATATGCAACCAAAGGGAGGATGCAAACTATGTTGACCTTAGTCGAACAGAAACTTACGAGATGGAAGGTACTCCGCGCAGCGCTTGCAGCGGGAGCATTTCTGGCCACGAGTGCAAGCGCTCAGATCGCTCTGGCGCAAAGCGGCAAGCTGGTGATTGGCTCCGTCAACAATGCGGAGTTCGTAGCACTGAAAGATCTGCTACCGGAGTTTAAGCGACTCCACCCCGATATTGACGTCGAATTCCAGCTCGTGCCAGAAAACGAGGTTCGTGCGAAAATCACAACCGACGTCACGACCCAGAGCGGCATATACGATTTGATCACTACCGGGCCCTATGAGGTTCCTATGTGGGGGCGGGCCGGCTGGCTTGAGCCGCTTGATGCAATCAAGGGAGATCCAGCATACAAGGTTGAGGACGTGTTTGAGGCTTACCTCAATGGCCTCAGCTACGATGGCAAGCTTTATGCCGCGCCCGGAAGCGCCCAGGCATCTATGCTCTACTATCGCAAGGACCTGCTCGATGCCGCGGGCGTTACCATGCCCGAGGCTCCGACCTGGGCTGAAGTCATCCAGATTGCCGAGAAGTTGAACAAACCCACCGAAGGCAAATACGGCATCTGCTTGCGGGGACTCCCTGGCTGGGGGCAGATGGGGGCGCCGCTCGGCACGGTGATCAATGCTTTTGGGGGCCGATGGTATGATTCCAACTGGAACGCCCAAATCACAGCACCCGACACCACAGCAGCCATCAAGTTCTACATCGACGCTCTGCNTGCCGAGAAGTTGAACAAACCCACCGAAGGCAAATACGGCATCTGCTTGCGGGGACTCCCTGGCTGGGGGCAGATGGGGGCGCCGCTCGGCACGGTGATCAATGCTTTTGGGGGCCGATGGTATGATTCCAACTGGAACGCCCAAATCACAGCACCCGACACCACAGCAGCCATCAAGTTCTACATCGACGCTCTGCAGCGGGTTACGCCTCCCGGTATCACGCAGTTCGGTAACCAGGAATGCGGCCAGGCGATGACCACCGGTCAGGTTGCGATGATGTATGACGACAGTTCATGGACGCAGGTATTCTTCGACCCCAAGACGAACCCCTACGCTAAGGACATGGCTGTCGCAATGGCTCCAGTTAAGGAAGCCGGCTCAAAGCCGAGTGCCTGGTTCTGGACATGGGCGTGGGCCATACCGACTAGCGCGCACAACAAAGAAGCTGCACTTGCTTTCATCAAATGGGTAACCGGTCCAGACTACATTCCGTATGCGGAACCGATCAAGGGCTGGGGGAACCTGCCTGGGCCGGCGCGCAAGTCCCAGTATGAAACTGGTTCGCTCTACTCC
>NZ_JBLQTA010000047.1:0-2825 GCF_048159625.1 Ciceribacter azotifigens
ATGTGTGGCGTGCAGCGTCGCGAAGGGCGGCAAGGCCCGCCTTTGCTTCTTCTAGTCGCATGTCAAGCGTCTCGACGGCATAACGGATCGGGTCGGGATCCTGCAGCTTGTTCAACACCCAGGCGGCGCTCCTCGAAACGAGGCTGCCATACGCTGCTTCCGCAGTTTGCACTGCCACGTGAGGGATTTCCCCCTTCTGGAGAACAAGAAATCCAAGGTCGATGGCGTCACGGTAGGCAACGGAACTGTCCTGGCAACGGTCGGCGTTTGCGAGCAGCTTCTCTGCGAACATTGATTCGATCGCGAGGGTGGGGACGCCGAGGTCTGGGTCGAGATTTCCCGAGAGGGGGATGCGGCTCTCCCGGACAATTTCGAACTTGATTGCCTGGCCCTGGTATTCGACAAAAGTTCTGATGCCGTACTGGTCGGTTCTAACCTGGCGTAGCTCCTTCGCTCCGTCCGGCAGCACGGCAGCGACGCCATGGTCGAAGAACGCGACCCGCAGTTTCCGGTAGCCTTCCATGTCCGCGCATAAGAAGTCGACGTCGAGCGACCTGCGGTACTCGTTGTTCTTCAGGACGATCGCGGTTCCGCCCCCGAAGTAGCACTGGCATTCCGCTAGGAATGGTGCATCCATTCCGGCAAGCAGCTCTCCGATGATCTCGTGCTCAGGTTTAAGATAAGCCACTATCGCCTCGCGTTCATGGATGCTCGGATGATATGGCAGCAGAGCGCTTTTTTGAAGCGAGGAAGCTAGACGAGCATCACGCCGTGGCCGCATTCGTCGGTCAGCTCTCTAATAAGCAGCTGTTCCCGCGGCGTCAGGTTGTCTGCGTCTACGAGGCGCCAGTTCCGCTCATAAAGAGCGAATGCCTCGTCCGGTGCGATAGGGCGCACGGGATTGCGGTTCCACGCGAGCAAGTTCAGCTCCGGGAATTCGGCGGGAACGATCTTGTCGCCAAAGTGCATCATGATGACAATCTAACTCATTGAACACGGTCGATCAACACGACAACGTGTCGCTTCATCCACGAGTTCCTCGCATATGGTCCCTCGCGGAGCAAACGTCAACGTCAGCAGTCGTCGATCTTGCTAGGCTACGCAGTCCCCTGCTCTGCGTCCGAACCGACAGCCGCTGCATCGGATGTGATGTGGGCACCCCCGCTTTCTTTTGGAGGTGTCACACGGGCGAGGACTCCGTCTCCCCTGCCTCCTGTTTTAGGATCCAGCCTCCGACCGAAATTCGCATAGACGAACAGGAAAATGGTCTCGCCGAAGACCTCTCGCATCTGTGGACCATGACCCTAGTGCTGCCGCATGTGGAGCGTCTCGACGACGACCAGATGCTTGTCTACTTCCCCGATTATGAAGCCATAGCCAAGTTGCAGGTAAGGAGCCCTGAACTGAATGCAAACAGGGCACTCTTGAGGCGTGACCGGTCGTGTCCCGGCTGCGGGAGATCGAAGAGCGAGATCTTCCGCAGGTCTGAAACGGCAGGCTCGGGTCGGAGTGAGCGGCAATGCCGGGCTTGATAGAAAGCGGCTCATCGCCGAACATATCGGCTGTTCAGGGATCATTCTGATCAATATCACTGGCAAATGTGCATTTCTAGTGCTGCGGGCAACAGGTCATCGGGAGGAGCTTAGATCGAATGGCGGCTGTGGTTTTGGAACTCGATGACGACGGCGCGCGATTTCGGCATGGTGCCCAGGAGCGAGAAGCTGACGGTCGGCTCGACACTCTTCTCGATCAGCGCGCTAGCGGAAGCCTGTCGCAGAAGAAGTTCCATCTGGCATTGGCTGACCTGGTCGAGCAATATCCGAATTACATCGATGGTCATGTGCATCTCGGCTTCGCGATGCTTGAGCATGGCAAAGCCAAACAGGCGCTCGACGCCTACGAACGAGGGCTAGGAATTGGCCTAGCGGCTATCCCGCGGACTTATCGGGGCCGCATCGAATGGTCCTGGTTGGAAAATCGGCCTTTCCTGCGCGCGGCTCATGGTGTCGCTCTTTGCTACCAGAAACTTGGTCGACGGGATCAGGCAATCGAAATATTGGAGCTTATGCTGCGCTGGAATCCCAGCGACAACCAGGGTATCCGCTACCTGATCGGCTCGGAGTATTTACGCACGGGCAACGAGAAGAAGGCCCAGAAGATCTTCAAGCAAGAAGCGGACAGCTACCCTCCTTATCGCTACGAGGCGGCCTTGGTTGAAATCATGTCTGGCAAAATGGTCGAGGCCGCAACGATCCTGCGCCGGGCCTTTATCGAGAATCCATACATTGCCGAGATCTTGACCGGCACGCCGAGCCCCTTGCCAATGACCATCTGGCACGGATCGAACCTGTCGGAGCCCGAAACCGCAGAGGCCTATGCCGAACACTACGACGCTCTGTGGCGCTCGACTCCGGAAGCGGTTGCGTTTCTGCGCTGGCTCCATACCCATCCGAAGGTGATGCGTGAGCGCGGGGACATTTTTGTAATCAAGGAAGCGCTGCTCTGGGAACAAGAGTTCGAAAAGCGCAGTGCCTTGGGCGCCCAGGAGGAAGTNCGACGCTCTGTGGCGCTCGACTCCGGAAGCGGTTGCGTTTCTGCGCTGGCTCCATACCCATCCGAAGGTGATGCGTGAGCGCGGGGACATTTTTGTAATCAAGGAAGCGCTGCTCTGGGAACAAGAGTTCGAAAAGCGCAGTGCCTTGGGCGCCCAGGAGGAAGTGTTGATGGCCGCAATCGACGACAAGCTCTCGAAAGCGATCGTTATCCAAAGGCGCGATCGCCGGGGCCAACCCGTCAAACCCTGGCTCTATCCTCAACTGCAGCCG
>NZ_JBLQTA010000048.1:0-2798 GCF_048159625.1 Ciceribacter azotifigens
CATGCCACGGATCTCCGAGGTCTCAGAGCCGTCCACACCAACACACATAGGATCACTCCGAATAGCTTTCCGACGACCAGAACGCTATCACCTGGAGCATCAACTCAAAACCCATGTGCTTGCGAGCCGTCGCCGCTAGCGGCGCGGACGACGTTCTTTGCTGATGGGGCTATTCAACAAGCGTTGCACTTCCGCCTCGACGCGGTTGAGCGAAAGCCCTGCCACGCCAAACCTCTCATAGAGCGACGTCAACAACGGAAGCATGCATTCGGCCAATCGGCTCTCGATATCGTTGGCAGAAAACTTTGCCTCCAGCACGGCTTCATCGCTTCGCGCCGCATGACCTTCGACAAGCAGATCACTCAGCGGGTTAGCCCAGGAGCGCAACACGCGACCGCGCAGGCCAGTGAACATGGCGCGGAAATGAACCGTCACGGCTGTATCGGCATCTTTGCAAAGGAGCGATGCAAGCTTTTCCGCGTGCAACAGAACCTCACCCATCCGCCATAGGGGAAGCGTCGTGTCGAGGATCGTTCCGGCGGGGAATGTCTCTGCACCGTCTTCCTGATAACCGCGGATCAGGAACATGCGCCCCGAAGGTGCCGCACGCCAGAAATCGCAATGCGCAGGATCATTAAACCCGCGCTCGACTTCCTCGCCTTGCGGTGCAAGCCAACATTCAATCAGTCCATCAACTTCACGCGGCTGAATAGCCTCGCGTGTCGGAAGCCAGAAGGGCGGCCAGCCCGTTTTCCGAACTACGGCCTTTTCAAGAATGCGTTCAAAGGCGGTCAGCTCCGGCATCTTGAGATCGCCCTCAAGCCAGTAGTCGAACCGATACCAGCCATTTGGAAACCGCGCAGGCGAATCTTGGGGGAGCGGAGCAATCAGATTACGCCAACGCTCAAATGCATCGCGCACGAACCGGGCTTGCGTGTCCCCCTCGGCAGGCTCATCCACCAAACCCACGACGCGCAGGATATCGAGCGCTTTCGCCAGTGTTAGGGTCGTTTCACCACGCTCGAACGCAGCCATTGTCGGGTGGCTGACACCCGCCAAAGCCGAATGATCTTTTTGTGTAAGACCTTCCGCCTTGCGACGGCGCAAGGTTTCTTCCACGTACCGTTGCCACGCGAGCGGGGCTATGTTTCCAGTATTCTCAGGCATGAATTGTCCACGATCTCTTTGAATCTATGCACGAAGCCGTCCGGCGGCTCCGCGTCGGGCGGACGGATAATGGATGCAGCCTTCTCCACCTGCCGCTTTAGCTGTCTGAATGTCTGGTCGACGGCCCTGTCCGGCAGGCCGATTTCCTTGCCGAAGGCACGGAAAATCGCCTGGTTGGCCGCTTCCAGATGGATTCTCTCACCGCCGATTGACAGCGCCAATGTCTGGTCGAATCCGTCATAAAATGCGGTGTTCACCACATCATAGGCGGGGGATAGCCGTAAGCCCGTCGGCGTTTCCAGAAGGGAGAAGTTTTTCAGGTGGGCATCGCAATTCCCGATCAGGGTGAAGACGATCAGGCGATTGAAAAACCGCATGAGGTCGATTGGCGCGCGCGATGAGTGCTGACGAATGATCGCGGCAATATCCTCGTAGGCCGCATCATACTTGCCTGCGTAGTCCTGTCCCTTGGGCTTGCGGAGGATCTGCGCACAGTCTTCGAGGCGCAGTTTCTCGCCGTTCGGTTTCCGGTCGAAGCGGGTAACAATGAGCGCCGTTTCGTCAACAGCCGCGATGAGCGAGGTCGTGAACGCGGTCACTTCCCGTTCGCCAAGGACGGCGGCGGTCCATCGCAGGCTCAGGAGTTCATTCCGAACGAGGTTGTCTATCCGGTCGGAATTGAATTTAGCGATATAGGGGGCTGATCCCGTCGCACTCGCGGGAACAAACCTGTTTTCATCATCCTTGGTGACAAGCAGTTTCTTCTGCACACCTGAAACTGTGCGTCCGGGGCTGGCCGTGGCTTCGCTGATTTCCGGGAGCTGTGCGGCATCGTCCGGCGGTCGGATGCTGACGGCCCCGATACAGTCTGCGCCGTAACGAAGGAGCAGCCCAAGGTCGTCTTCTTCAACGACATGTGCCGAACGTGCCTGTTGTTCGCGTAGCCATCCTTCCGGGCCGAGGTGCTGGAAGAACGGATGCAGGCCGACCTTCCATTCATGTTCGCGTTGCGTGGAAGGGAAGCAGCAGGCGATATTGCCTTTATTCCAGTCTGAATGATAGGCGAAGCGCGTTCCGCCGTTGGCCGTTTCGACCAACGTGCCGGCGGATTCATCCTTGAACAATATATCTGCGCTTCTCAGGGCCATTAAGTTATGCCTTCGCTCTCTACCTCATAAGCGCCCGATGGGGCACTAACGAAGCCATATGTTTATTATGGTGTATGATTTGCGAGAAAATCAAGCTATAACTCGATTTCATGCATTTCGCGCGAAAAAAGCAATCTTTAGCTTTATATCCAGCCGATCTGCGCCAGTCACAGCTCGCCAGAGAAACTGTGACTCGAATATAGTGTAAAAATCCATTCGCGGGAGGCCGTTTAGAATTTTTCGGAAATGCGGCGATCGCTGCAAAAACGGAATCTCTTAAATCGTTCAGGCGTCTCGGGGAAAAATCCGACCACCCTCTATGGCAAGCCACCAAACCGCAAACGGTTTCGCCCCGTGCGGGTGACGCTCCTATGACGCAAGGACTATCGAGGATAGTCTCCTTAGGAGGGTGCGTTGTCCAGTACCTGAACGTCTCCTTTCGTGAAGAGTTTCGGGCGCCGGCAGGCGTACGAAAGTCCCCGA
>NZ_JBLQTA010000049.1:0-2637 GCF_048159625.1 Ciceribacter azotifigens
TGCAGCGCGGCAAACAAGGTGAGACGCAGCGTCAATTAGGATGAGACTCGGCAGCAGCGGTGGAACGCAGAGAGGGCGTAGCCCGAACGGAGTTCTACCGCTGCTGGCGCGCCGATTTTGCGTCTGGTGATTACGGTTCGACCGGTACGGTGGGTTCTTCGAAGAACGGAGAACCACCTTTGTGCCCGGTCGTCACATAACCGATCATCAGATGAGGCTTTTCATGAAGTTACGACAAGAGCACACGGTCGAGGTCGCCGCCGCGAAGGCGTCGATCAGTAGGGCAACGGCCTATCGCATCGAGAAGAACCCGCAACTGCCATCACAGGTAAAGACGCCGCGCGGCCGCCGGCGTCCCGATCCGCTCGCCGACATCTTCGATGCCGAAGTCATTCCGCTTTTGAAGGCCGCACCTGGTATTCGTCCGGTCGCCGTCTTCGAGGAGATGCTGCGCCGCCATCCCGACCTC
Organism: Ciceribacter azotifigens; assembly: GCF_048159625.1. Classification (NCBI taxonomy): domain Bacteria; kingdom Pseudomonadati; phylum Pseudomonadota; class Alphaproteobacteria; order Hyphomicrobiales; family Rhizobiaceae; genus Ciceribacter; species Ciceribacter azotifigens. Next base: position 470 of record NZ_JBLQTA010000049.1, read on the forward strand.
AGCGAAGGCGTTCGCCGGACCATGGAACGGCGGATCCGTTCCTGGCGGGCGATCAATGGCGAAGAGCAGGAGGTCATCTTTCGCCAGGTGCATGAACCCGGTCGATTGGGGCTTTCCGACTTCACCAATATGAACGAACTGGACATCACGATCGCAGGCCACCCGCTCGATCACCTGCTTTACCACTTCCGGCTCGCCTATTCCGGCTTCGAACACGCTCACGTCGTTCTCGGTGGCGAAAGCTTCGTGGCGTTGGCCGAAGGGCTGCAGAACGCTCTCTGGTTCCTTGGCGGCGCGCCGCTTTACCATCGCAGCGACAGCTTGTCGGCGGCCTTTCGCAATCTCGATGCCGATGCCAAGGAGGATCAGACGCGGCGATACGCGGAGCTTTGCGCGCACTACCGGATGGCGCCGACCCGCAACAATAAGGGCATTGCCCACGAGAACGGCGCGATTGAGAGCCCGCATGGCCACCTCAAGAATGCGATCCGCGATGCCCTGTTGCTGCGCGGCACCCGTGATTTCGACGATCTCGATGCCTACCGCTGCTTCATCGATGAGATCGTCAGCCGGCGCAATGCCCGCTATGGCAAGCGCATTGACGCCGAGCGTGCGGCACTGCAGCCGTTACCGGGAACACGCACCAGCGACTTTGAGGAGGTTGTCGTGCGGGTCTCCCGCAGCGGCGGCTTCACCTTGCGCAAGGTCTTCTACACTGTACCATCACGGCTCATCGGTCACCGGCTACGCGTGCGCCTTTACGACGACCGTCTCGACGTCTTTATCGGCGGCACGCATCTGATGACGCTCCAAAGAGGACGTGCGCACGCCAGCGGCAAGCACGACCAGGTGGTCGATTATCGGCATGTCATCCATTCGCTGCGCAAAAAGCCGATGGCACTGCTTCAGCTTGTCTACCGCGACAAGCTGTTTCCACGGCAGGAATACCGCAGGGTCTTCGAGGTTCTCATCGACCGGCTTTCCGACAAGCAGGCCTGCAAGATCACCGTCGAGCTGCTGGCTTTGGCCCACGATCGGGGCTGTGAGCGGGAGCTGGCAGAGCGGCTGGCCAAAGTCCTCGATGCGGGCGAACTGCCGGACATCGTCGCTCTGAGGACCGCCTTCGCACCCGATCCGGCGCAGTTGCCGACCGTCAACGTCCGTCTCGCCTCCCTCCAGGGCTATGAGGCTCTGATCGACGCGCGTCATCTGGAGGACGCCGCATGAGAAACGCTCCTGCCATCGATGCAGCCAGGCTCAGCACGCTGCTCAATGAACTGCGCCTGCCGGCCATCAAAGTCCTCTGGCCGGACTTTGCCGAACGTGCAGACAAGGAAGGGTGGCCGGCGGCGCGGTTCCTGTGCGCGATTGCCGAACACGAACTCGCCGAACGCGATCGCCGCCGCATCGAACGCCATCTCGCCGAGGCGCGATTATCACCGGGCAAGACGCTCGACAGTTTCGACTTCAACGCCGTGCCGATGGTCTCCAAGGCGCAAGTCATGGCGATCGCCGCCGGCGATAGCTGGCTCGCCAAAGGAGCCAACATCCTGTTGTTCGGCCCGCCCGGTGGCGGCAAGAGCCATCTCGCCTCTGCAATCGGCCTTGCGCTGATCGAGAACGGCTGGCGAGTGCTGTTCATGCGCACGACCGAACTCGTTCAGAAGCTTCAGGTGGCCCGTCGTGAACTCCAGCTCGAATCCGCCATCGCCAAGCTCGACAAGTTCGATCTGCTCATCCTCGATGATCTCGCCTATGTGACCAAGGACCAGGCGGAAACGAGCGTGCTCTTCGAGCTCATCTCCGCACGCTACGAGCGGCGGTCCATCATGATCACCGCCAACCAGCCGTTCGGCGAATGGAACAGGGTCTTCCCTGATCCCGCTATGACGCTCGCCGCCGTAGATCGTCTCGTCCACCACGCGACCATCTTCGAGATGAATGTCGAAAGCTACAGGCGTCGATCCGCCATCGAAGCCAAACGCCAACGCGGAAGGCCGGCCGCCTCCGCGACAATCAGAAACACCACCGAGATTGACGCTGCGCGACAATCAGAAGCCGACGAAGCCCTTGCCAGCGTCAATCACGATGATACGGTCGCCGACAACCGCGACACCAGAATCTCATCCAGATTGTCGCGCTGATCTCATCCAGATTGTCGCTCTACA
>NZ_JBLQTA010000050.1:0-2583 GCF_048159625.1 Ciceribacter azotifigens
CAAACCGAAACCTGATCCTGTCCGGTTTTTAAGGGGCAACTCCACTCATCGTCAGTTTCCTTTCTGAGCTTTACCCTTGGCGTCCAGTTCGGCTTTTATCTTCGCGTACTCGCTGGATACGAGGTCCTCATTCGTGAACTTCGCATACTCATCGGTCTCGAGTAGCGGAGTGTGCTGGAATGGATACCAATCGCCGCCATCCTGGCGGCGCTGGTAGATGACGCCATCGGCCTGCTTGTGCAGGAAACAGGTAGTGGCATCAGCTTCTCCGCCAGCGCCATGCCACACCGCGATGAAGCAGAGCCGCCCGTCGTCGGTCAGGCGGTAACGGCCCTCGGCATAGGTCGCGCCATTCTTGCTACGCGTGAAGGCGGTGAACCGCCTTCCCTCGTCTGAGAAGTATCCGGCACCGTCGCTCCATTGCCAGCTACGCCCCTTGACCAGCGTTAATAGCTCAACCGCCGTGAGGGGCCGGCCATCGGCGGGCAAGGGTTGCTGCGCGGGGGCTGCCCCCACTCCGAATGCAATGTTAACAATCAGAGCCAGGACATAGCCCGCAAGCCGGCGGGGAGCTGTGTCGGCTTGCATCTTGTTCAAGGCAGAAACCATTTCCAGTCCTCCTCAAATGAACGCTGCCTATGCGGTCTGTTCTTCCGCTTGCCGCGTATGGACGTTTAGGTCCGAATGCATGAAATGCGGCTCGAATTCGGAGATCGGGCTGGGCTCCAGGCCGGTTCGTCCGATAGTTTCAATCGTAAAGCCATGTTTCGCTGCCTCTTCCGGGGGATAGACCCGACGCAAGTCGATTAGCACATGCGACCGCATTACCGAGGCGAGCTTCGCCAGATCGATGTGTCTTATACTTTCCCAATCGGTCATAATAATAACCGCGTCGGCATCCTGCGCGCATTGATAGGGATCAAGATGGTAAGTGACGTCAGTCAGGACCATCTTCGCCTGCTCGATCCCTTCAGGATCGTAAGCATGGACTTTGGCACCCGCGTTCTGCAGGAGCTCGATCATTGGTATGGAGGGAGAAGCACGCATGTCGTCTGTGTCGGCCTTGAATGTCAGTCCGAGCACGGCAATCTTCTTGCCCTCCACATTTCCGTGCAGGATGTGACGCACCTTCTGTGCCATACGCCGTTTGCGAGCATTGTTGGCTGTCACAGTTTGCTCCACGATCCGCAGGCTGACACCAAACTCCTGTGCGGTACGCACGAGCGCCAACGTGTCCTTCGGGAAGCACGATCCGCCATAGCCGGGACCAGCCTGTAGAAATTGTGGGCCGATGCGACTATCCGTTCCCATGCCCAGTGCCACCTCCGCAATGTCCGCATCTACTGCCTCACACAGATCGGCCATCTCGTTGACGAAGGTGATCTTGGTCGCCAAAAAGGCGTTCGAGGCATACTTGATGAGTTCAGCACTACGGCGCTTGGTCTTGATCAGGCGGTGGCCCTTGTCCACCAACGGCGCATAGACCGCAGCCAGTATATCCTCAGCCGCCTTGTCGCTGCATCCGATCACGATGCGGTCCGGCTCCAGGAAATCGATGATCGCGGATCCCTCGCGCAGGAATTCAGGATTGGATGCGACGTAGATTGGGACGTCTGGACGGGTTTTCCTCACGATCCGTTCGACGGTGTCGCCCGTACCGACGGGAACCGTGGACTTGTCCACAATCACTGCGCCTGGCTTAAGGATGGCCGCGAGTTCGCGCGCGCAGTCATATACAAAGGACAGGTCCGCCGCGCCATCGCTTTTTCGGGGGGGCGTGCCGACGGCGATGAACGCGGCATCGCACGGCGCCGCGTCGGCGATCTTCGTCGTGAACTTCAGCCGCCCGGCGGCCACGCCTTCATGAACCAGTGTTTCGAGGCCCGGCTCGTAGATAGGTATGCCGCCCTTTTGCAGGATCTCGATCCGATCCGCGTCGATGTCCACGCAGATCACGTCATGGCCGATCTTGGCAAAGCATGCCCCTGCGACCAGACCAACATAACCAGTGCCAACGACTGCCAGTTTCTTTCCAACCATTGATAGCACTCCGATATCAATTCTCTTGGTTGCGGGGATTCCAACGCGGCTCGAATATCAGTCTAGGTTTTTCGGACGTCGATTGCCCGGCGCCTGAATAGGAGTAGATCCGCCGGGTCAGGGTGAACGTGGTTAGGCCCTCGTTCCAGGCTTCCAGTCCCTCCAGTCCATTGTCGTATATGGCGAGGCTGACACTGCCAGCGATACATGCAAACAGGACTATCACGCGAAAGGTTCGCCTGGTTCGCGGCAGCACGCCGAGCCCGTTTTCCAGACTGTGACGGACCAGCAGGAGGACCGTGAGACCACCATAAAGGAGGGCGTTCATGATGTTGAACAGGTAGAAGCCGGCAGCGGTGCCGGGGTCGCGGACCAACCAGGCCGTTAGGGCGGGAACAAGGGCGAGGATAAGATAAGGCGCGAACACCAGAAAGGGTACCCGCGAAATAACCTCTTGGCCTTTTGGCGTGATGCGGAAGCCCGCGACCCGACCGCGCATGTAGAGCGACAATCTGGATGAGATCAGCGCGACAATCTGGATGA
>NZ_JBLQTA010000051.1:0-2534 GCF_048159625.1 Ciceribacter azotifigens
CGTGAAGAGTTTCGGGCGCCGGCAGGCGTACGAAAGTCCCCGAGGAAGGAACCCGCGGACCACAGGCTGATGCTATGGAGATTTCGCTTTTCGGCTGATGTGCGGGGTGGTGAGACTGCAGCCGGGAAGTAGATCGATGGCTACGGACAGGTCGTTTCGTTGCGCATCCGCGCGGCTTTGACAGCCTGGCGCACATCTCGTTGGAAGCCTATCGACGGCGTTGATCTCCACGGGCGCATGTGGGTCGGTTGCCGGAGACGTGATGCCTGCGGCTGAGGTTTTGGCCATTTCATGGCGGGTCATGAAGCTGCCTCCCAGGTAGTCGCCGTCCCATCTGGTGGTCCTCGCGGCTGCTTCCAGCGTGCAAAGACCTCGATGACAATCATGCGTCCGCCACAGCAGGAGCATGGCGGGCGGAAGTCATCTGGTTCGCCAGGAGCGGTGTCATCGACAGGTGCGGCGACGTGCAGGAGTTCGCGCGCAAGCGCAAGGCTGGTCTTTCGGGCAGAGCCTGCGAGAAGGCCGTAGTGCCGGATGCGGTGGAAGCCGCGCGGCAAGACATGGAGCAGGAAGCGGCGGATGAACTCATCGACGGCGAGCGTCATGACCTGCGGCCGATCGCAGCCGTCGCGACGGTAGTCTTTGTAGCGGAAGGTGACGCCAGTTTCGTCAAAGGCGATCAGTCGGCGGTTCGAGATTGCGACCCGATGGGTGTAGCGTGACAGGTAGGCAAGCACTGCTTCCGGCCCCGCGAAGGGCGCCTTGGCATAGACGACCCAGCGCTTTTTCCGGACTGGCGATAGATGTCGCAAGAAGGCCTGCCGTTCGGCGAGATGAGCAAGGGCACCGAAGAAGCCGAGCCGCCCAGCATCGTGCAGAGCGACCAGCCGGGCAAGGAACAGCCGTCGAAACAGTTTGCCGAGTACGCGTACGGGAAGCAGGAAGGCCGGGCGCGATGATATCCATCGGCTTCCGTCTGGCGTGATCCCGCCGCCCGGAACGATCATGTGGACATGCGGGTGATGCGTCATCGCCGATCCCCATGTGTGGAGCACGGCGGTGATGCCAATGCGCGCGCCGAGATGTTTGCGATCGGCCGCGATGGTCAGCATCGTCTCCGACGCCGCCTTGAACAGCAGATCATAGACGAGCGCCTTGTTCTGGAACGCTGTATCGGCGACCTCGGCGGGCAGCGTGAACACGACGTGGAAGTAACCGACCGGAAGCAGATCGGCCTCACGTTCGGCGAGCCATGTCCGCGCGGCGGCACCCTGGCACTTCGGACAGTGCCGATTGCGGCAGGAGTTGTAGGCGATCCGCCACTGGCCGCAGTCCTCACAGGCCTCGACGTGACCGCCGAGGGCAGCAGTGCGGCAGTTCTCAACCGCCGACATCACCTTCAGTTGCGGAAGGCTCAGGTGCCCTGCATGAGCGCGCCGGTAGGCCGCCCCGGCAGCACGGAAGATGTCAGCGACCTCGATCGAGGCACGCAAGGCTCAACCGTCGGGGGAGGCTTCCTCCGGCTTGAAGAGGCCGAGCTTGTCGAGCGGGCTGGTAACCGTCCGGACAGTCTTGGTCGCCACCTTGGCGTAGAGGGCGGTGTTGTTGAGTTTTGCGTGCCCGAGCAGGACCTGGATGATCCTGATGTCTGTGCCGTCCTCCAGCAGGTGAGTGGCGAAGCTATGGCGCAACGTATGCGGCCCGACCCGCTTGGCAATGTCGGCGGCCCGGGCCGCTTCAACGACAATTCGATAGAGCTGCCGCGTACTGATCGGCTTCATCGCGTGTTGGCCTGGGAATAACCAGCCGTCGCGATGCATCACACCCTGCTGTCGCCCCACCTTCCACCACTCGCGTAGCAAGGTGAGCAGATCCTCAGAAAGCATGGCATTGCGATAGCGCCCGCCCTTGCCGCGCTCGACCCGCAGTAGCATCCGCTCACTGTCGACGTCGGTGACCTTCAGCATGGAGACTTCAGCGACACGGAGACCGGCGCCATAGGCGACCGACAATGCGGCCTGGTGTTTGAGGCAGGTGGTGGCATTCAGTAAGCGAGCAACCTCGTCGCGGCTCAGCACCACAGGCAGATTCCGAGGATGCGCCAGCCGGACAAGCCTGCGCGCCAGGTCCGGGCGGTCGAGGGTCTGGGTGAAGAGGAAGCGTAACGCCGACACGATGCTGTTCATTGTCGGAACGGGCACACCATCGTTCTGCTGCTCGATCTGGAACCGACGCAGATCGTCGGCGGTCGCCGTGTCCGGTGACCGCCCGAGGAAGGTCGCCAGGCGTCCAATATCGCGAAGATAGTTGCGCTGCGTGTCGCGTGAGAAACGCCGCATGTTCATGTCGTCGATCACCCGCTGGCGCAGCGGGCTGATAGGCGTGTCGAGATCGGGGTACTGCATGATCTGGCTCCTTTGTTGAAGAAGCTCGTCATGCTCTCCCCTTGCCGGGCGACGTTCAATCCAGGCACAAACTCCAGCCCGCGCCCGCTACCTCAGCCGCGGACACCCTCCCGCGCAGCGGGTTCGTTC
>NZ_JBLQTA010000052.1:0-2497 GCF_048159625.1 Ciceribacter azotifigens
TGTTGGTTTCCGCGCGGAACTGAGCCGGTTTTTCCACCGAGAAGTGAGCCACCTCTGAGTATGGTTTTCTGATCAGGCTTTGGTCAAGTGGCTGGCCTTTTCTCCTCTTTTCTGTGCCGCTGCTGCCGAACTGGCCTTGAAGCGGAAGCTGTCGTTACCTGTTTCCAGGATGTGGCAACGGTGGGTCAGGCGGTCGAGCAGAGCGGTCGTCATTTTGGCGTCGCCGAAGACGGTCGCCCATTCGCTGAAGCTGAGGTTGGTGGTGATGATGACGCTGGTCCGTTCGTAGAGCTTGCTTAACAGATGGAACAGCAGCGCTCCGCCTGAGGCGCTGAACGGGAGGTATCCGAGTTCATCGAGGATCAGCAGATCGAGACGAACCAAGGTCTCGGCGATCTGGCCCGCCTTGCCCTTTGCTTTCTCCTGCTCAAGCGCATTGACCAGTTCAATGGTTGAGAAGAAGCGGACCTTGCGGCGGTGATGTTCGATGGCCTGGACACCAAGCGCGGTCGCGACATGTGTTTTTCCTGTGCCCGGTCCGCCGACAAGGACAATGTTCTGTGCTCCGTCCATGAACTCGCATCGATGCAGTTGGCGCACCGTCGCTTCGTTGATTTCGCTGGTGGCGAAGTCGAAGCCGGATAGGTCCTTGTAGGCCGGAAAGCGGGCAACCTTCATGTGATAGGCGATAGAGCGGACCTCACGCTCAGCCACCTCGGCTTTCAATAACTGGGACAAGATCGGCACGGCAGCATCGAAAGCCGGAGCACTTTGCTCGATCAGGTCCGTTACGGCCTGGGCCATGCCATACATCTTTAGGCTACGCAGCATGATGACAACGGCGGCGCTGGCGGGATCATGACGCATGGCGACCTCCCACGATCCGGACACGCAGGCCATCGTAACGTTCGACGTTGGCCTTGGGTTCGTGAACCAGGGTCAGCGCCTGTGGCGTATCGACGTTGGGACCGTCGGTCGTTTTGCCATCGATCAGCATATGCAACAGGTTCAGCACGTGGGTCTTGGTCGCCACGCCTTGATCCAGCGCCAGCTCGACAGCTCGGACGACGACCTGTTCGTCGTGATGAAGCACCAGAGCGAGGATGTCCGCCATCTCCCGATCGCCGCCGGGGCGGCGAAGCATCTGGTCCTGCAACTGTCGAAAGGCCAGCGGCAATTCCATGAAGGGTGCGCCATTGCGCAGAGCACCGGGCTTGCGCTGGATGACGGCAAGGTAGTGCCGCCAGTCATAAATCGTCCTTGGCGGCTTGTCGTGACTGCGTTCTATGATCCGCGGATGTTCGCAGAGAATGTTGCCCTCGGCCGCAACGACCAGCCGCTCTGGATAAATCCGAAGGCTGACAGGCCGGTTCGCAAACGATGCAGGCACGCTGTAACGATTACGCTCAAAGGTGACCAGGCACGTTGGCGAGACTCGTTTGCCTTGCTCGACGAATCCGTCAAACATGGTGGGTAATGCCATCAGTGCTGCCCGCTCATCAGCCCAGACATCCGCGATCGAACCGGGCAGGCTCCCGTGCGGTGTCTCCTGCCACAGGTCCTGGCAACGCTGCTCCAGCCAGACGTTCAATGCCGCCAAGTCCGGGAAGTCCGGCATCTGTTGCCACAACCGGGGGCGGGCATCCTGGACGTTTTTCTCGACCTGCCCCTTCTCCCAGCCCGCGGCAGGATTGCAGAACTCGGGCGCGAAGACGTAGTGGTTCGTCATAGCGAGAAAGCGGATATTGACCTGTCGCTCCTTGCCGCGGCCAACGCGATCGACTGCCGTTTTCATGTTGTCATAGATCCCCCGCGCAGGCACCCCGCCGAAGACCCGGAAGCCGTGCCAGTGGGCATCGAACAACATCTCATGTGTCTGGAGCAGATACGCCCGCAAAAGAAACGCCCGACTGTGCGACAGTTTGATATGCGCCACCTGCAGCTTCACTCGCTCGCCGCCGATCACGGCATAGTCGTCACTCCAATCGAACTGGAAAGCTTCACCGGGCCGGAAAGAGAGCGGAACAAATATACCCCGCCCCGCCGTTTGCTGATCAGCCCGCCACTCACGGGCAAAAGCAGCAACCCGGCCATACGAGCCTGTAAAGCCGAGAGAAACCAGATCNCAGCTTCACTCGCTCGCCGCCGATCACGGCATAGTCGTCACTCCAATCGAACTGGAAAGCTTCACCGGGCCGGAAAGAGAGCGGAACAAATATACCCCGCCCCGCCGTTTGCTGATCAGCCCGCCACTCACGGGCAAAAGCAGCAACCCGGCCATACGAGCCTGTAAAGCCGAGAGAAACCAGATCGGTATGAAGCTGCTTCACTGTTCGGCGCTGCTTGCGTGACCTCCCGGCCTCGGTCTTGAGCCAGGCCGCAAGTTTGTCGGCAAAAGGATCAAGCTTGCTCGGTCGTTCCGGTACCGTGAACGTCGGTTCGATCGTACCCGCGCTCAAATACTTCGCAATCGTGTTGCGTGACAGCCCGGTGCGCC
>NZ_JBLQTA010000053.1:0-2405 GCF_048159625.1 Ciceribacter azotifigens
TAGGCGCGGTGTGCGTCGTCAGGCCGGTCGTAGGTCTCGATCTTGGCTTGTCCGGCCGTGCCGATCCGGCCCCAGTTGCGGACGAGGCAGACGCCGCCGAAGAGGGTCGGCTGGATCGAAAGCAGGTAGAAGCGCGCCATGTCGCGTTCCGGGTCGATGCGGCGCAGTTCGGTGGAGCAGGTGCGATGGTCGGTCATGGCAGGACTGTCGCGAAATCGATTCGCGTCGTCCAACGACTTTGTTGAATCGGATCGGGCCGACCGATTCATTTTGTTTATGAATGGCGTGACGGTTAAGGCTCATCGGTGAAGGCATTNCGCGTTCCGGGTCGATGCGGCGCAGTTCGGTGGAGCAGGTGCGATGGTCGGTCATGGCAGGACTGTCGCGAAATCGATTCGCGTCGTCCAACGACTTTGTTGAATCGGATCGGGCCGACCGATTCATTTTGTTTATGAATGGCGTGACGGTTAAGGCTCATCGGTGAAGGCATTCTGTCGGCTGAGTGACGGCAGGCGCGACGACTCCATCCTGTCCTACGATCGGTGAGGGGCTCCATCCCTTCGAGCGTTGCGGCGAAAACGCGCGCTCTGCGGCCCGTCGCAGCCGACCGGGCGGGCGGAATCGAACGATGGCCAGGCGCCCCGGAGCTTTGGCCGCTGCGCGTCCTGCATGTCGGAGAAGAACGCTGCCCGGCCGGTCAGTTGTATTCCTTGCCGGTCGGCCCCGCGCGCTCGTCGGAGAAGAAGCGCGAGGCGGCCTCGGTGCGGTTCTTCACGTTCATCTTCTTGTAGATGCTGCGGATATGCGCCTTCACCGTGTTTTCGGAGAGACGGAGCTGGTCGGCGATCGTCTTGTTCTGCGTCCCCAGGCAGATGAGGTTCAGGATCTGTACCTCGCGCGTCGTCAGCACCGAAATCTGATGATCTTGAGCGATCGGCTGCCCGACGCTCTGGATGAGGCCGCCGGTCGGGGCCGTCTCGACATGACGTGGCCCGGCTTCGTGGAGCCGTTGCAGGAGGGCCGCCGGAAAATGTTCGCCGCCCTTCGCCAGCAGGTCTATGGCGGCAAGAAAAACATCCAGCCGAAGCGTGAGCGGCAGGATGCCGTCGATCGCACCGGTTGCGACCAGGTGCTTCAGATATTCATCATAGGTATTGCCACTGTCGAGGACGATCGCGATCGAAACCTCTGGTGCTTCCTTGCAAGCGTCCTCGACGATCTCGTAAATATGATCGGCGTCAATGTCGTAGAGGAGAAGCAGCCTGACGTTCTCCCATTCCTCGGGCGTCATCTCGCCGGCGCTGCGATAGACGACGATCTCTGTCTCGGGAAAGTGCTTCGACAAAACCTCGGCGAGACATTCCGACAACAAATCCTGCTTGGCCACCATGACGAACAGATTGGCTGGGGAGCTACGTCGCTCTCGCGGGGCCGTATCATGTGGAGGAGACTCGGTCATCAACATACAACGCTCCCGTTTGCTTTCGACGCAATACAGTGAAACTCCCGGGAGAGCCCGCGGTTACCCAGGTCCTCATCTGATGGCTTAGGGCTGATATTGTGCGAAATATGTTATCTTTTCCGCTGACCGAAGAAAATAACCAGTTCGGGCTACAGTTGACGAAAGAAGTCGCACTTTCGTGTGAGGGATGCGCGAAAATATACTGGAATTATTCTATTCAATCACGACTTGTCGGGTTAGGTGCGATGCACCTAGATCGGGTAGCGGCTCTCCTTCTGCTGTTTTTACGAGAATTTTCCGACGCATCGACAAAAGAAGAGAGCACGCTGCACGTTAAGCCGCAGTGAGTAATCCCATTTCGCGGCTAGGAATGTCCGGTTTTTTGATGTTCATTTTGGTTCCGCGGTGAGGCTTGGCGGGACCGAGAACGACGATCCACTCGTTCGCGCAGGTTTCACGCGGATTACATGAAAGCAAACTGACTGAGCCGGAAGCAAATGTTCGCCTCCGGGGATGGAGAATATTGCCTCGTTCGAGGTTTCTATTCTCGAATGACTTGCGTGACTTGTGACAGGGCAGATGAACACGTGATGCGTACATCTGCAGATTTCAACAGCGTGGAGCAGGCGAGAAAAGATCCCAGTCGAGATGAGAGGGATTTCACGACTGCTCCTCCTTTCTAGGAGAGTTCGAAATGTCTTATGACCCGAAGGGTTCCGATACCGAAAACAATGTTGGTGCACTGGCGGACGGCTTTGCCAACAGCGCCATCAACTCCACGGAAGTCGATGAAGGCTCCACCGGCTATGTCGGCGGTGTCGCAAACGGCGACAACCGTAACAACACCGACAATTCGACTGACGTCGATGTCGATGCGAAGGTCGATATTGCCGCAAACTGGAGTTGCCCCTTAAAAACCGGACAGGATCAGGTTTCGGTTTGA
>NZ_JBLQTA010000054.1:0-2378 GCF_048159625.1 Ciceribacter azotifigens
GTGGTTCGCGCGAGCGGTGATGTTGCCCCCGAACACCTTGCGAAGGTTCTGCGGGCGGTTCGCCTGACATGATCGGCTCGGGTGTTGTGGTCTACGTGTCCTGCCAACCGGTCGACTTCCGCAAGGGAGCCGCCTCCTTGATGGCGCTCGTGCGAGATGGCGGCCTCGACCCGTTCAATGGCGCTCTTTACGTCTTCCGATCGAAACGGGCGGATCGCGTTCGCATTGTCTGGTGGGATGGCTCAGGGGTCTGCCTGTATTCGAAAACTCTGGAAGAGCAGAGCTTCTGCTGGCCGGGCATATCGGTGGCTCGGGTGCGTCTGGATCACTCCCAGCTCATGGCGCTTCTGGCCGGAATGGACTGGAAAAAGATTCGTCCGCCCAAGATCAGGCGACCGTTGTTGACGGGGTGAGATCACCTGCGGCAAGATGAATCATGTCGCTGTAACCGTTGGGAAATCGGCTGTTTTTGTGCTCTATTCCTTCTCATGGTTTTGCCCGTTTCCGACCTGCCAGATGATGTCGATGCGCTCAAGGCGATGATATCCGCGATGGCGCGTGAGCAGGCTGCAAACGAGGCCCGACTTGCCGCCGCGACGGCCGAGATTGCCCGTCTGGAGGCTGTCGAGAAGAGCGCCAATGAGCGTATCGCCAATCTCACCTCGATCCTGAAGGTCCTTCAGCGCACGCAGCACGGCAAGCGTTCCGAACGGCTGCGCCTTGGCGTCGACGATGAGCAGGTGTCCTTTGCTTTCGAGGAGGTGGAGACCGGCCTTTCGGCGATCCAGAGCGAGCTTGATCGTGCCGCCGGCGACAAGCCGAAACGAGCACCCCGGCCGCGTAAGGGGTTTGCCGCTCATCTCGAACGCATCGAAGAAGTCATCGAGCCGGATATTCCCGATGATTGTGTAGGTCTGGAAAAGGTCCTGATCGGCGAGGACCGCTCCGAGCGGCTGGATGTCGTGCCACCGAAGTTCCGGGTCATCGTAACTCGCCGCCCCAAATACGCCTTCCGCGGGCGCGACGGCGTGATCCAGGCATTGGCACCGGCACACATCATCGAGAGTGGTTTGCCGTCAGAGCGGCTACTCGCCTATATCGCTGTCTCCAAATACGCCGACGGTCTGCCGCTCTATGGGGTCAGGACAAGAGCAGTTCGAAATCCTGCGCTAAGCTCGAACGGAGCATGAACATCACGCGGCTCGGAGAATCTGTCCGGGAACACGCAATGGCCTGAAGCCCTCTGGCATCTGCTGCTCGGTGTCCCACGAATAGATGCCGGTGAGGTTTATGTGTTCCCAACTGAGCGGCGAGATGTGCTTGAGCAATTCGTCAGGGACATGACGACCTTGTTGCCGCAGGTGGGCAACGGCGCGGCTGAGATAGACGGTGTTCCAGTAGACAATTGCGCTGACGACGAGATTGAGGCCGGATGCCCGGAATGCCTGGCTGTCATAGGAGCGGTCGCGGATTTCGCCGCGCTCATGGAAGAAGACGGCGCGCTTGAGCTTGTGGGCAGCTTCGCCCTTGTTGAGCCCGGCCTGACACCGCTTGCGCAATGCCGGACTGGAATACCATTCGATCATGAACAGCGTGCGCTCGATGCGGCCGATCTCGCGCAGCGCCCTGGCCAGATCATTGGATTTCGATGAGGCGGATAGCGTTTTGAGGATCGCCGACGGAGCGACGGTGCGCGTTGTGATAGAGGCAGCCAGGCGCAGAAGCTCATCCCAATGTTCAAGGATTAGCGCAGTGTTGATCGGCGCGCCGATGTGGTTGGCCAGCGCCGGGTAGGCGTCGCCCTTCTCGAAGGTGTGGAACTTCCGGTCCTTGATGTTGCGCAGCCGGGGCGCGAATCGTTTGCCGATCAGGGCGAACAGCGCAAAGACATGATCGCTGGCGCCGCCGGTATCGGTGAACAGTTCTTCGATCTCGAGGATCGTGTCGTGGTCGAACAGGCCGTCGAGCACATAGACGGCCTCGCTCTCGGTCGGGCTGATCGGCAGGATGCTGAAGTAGCCGTATTGATCGGAGAGGCCGCTGTAGAATTTCGTGCCGGGCTCGCTGCCATAGTGCAGATTGATGTCGCCGCGCCTGGCGGCCCGATCACTGGCGCGAAAGAACTGCCCGTCGGACGATGCCGTTGTTCCGTCACCCCAGAGCAACGAATGGGGATGACGCGTATGGGCATCGGTCACGCAAGCCTGCGCGGCTCGGTATGTTTCGGAGCGGGCATGGAAGCTGCGCATCCAGCCGATCTGATGAGCGCTGATCCCCTTCGACGCTCCCGCCATTCGCTTCGGGCCGAGATTCGTACCATCGGCGAGCACGCCGGCCAGCATGGCGGAGATGTTCTGCGGCGCATCTGAAGTGCGGAC
>NZ_JBLQTA010000055.1:0-2294 GCF_048159625.1 Ciceribacter azotifigens
GACGCGCCCATTTTTTACGCTCCTGGGTCAAAACGCGGAACGATCGTCAAGGTCGGCGCCGCACTCGTGCTTGCCTTCTTCGTCCTCTGGTTCGGCGCCTTCGGCGTCAGCCTCTATCTTCTTGGAAAGCTTCCCTCGCCGGGCGTCCTGCGCGATGGCGTCGGTGCCCCGCAATCCATCGACATGTCGGTACCCCGGCCGCCCGCGCCGGCTGCGGCCACGCCCTCCTCTCCCGCGGCGCGGACGATCCCGCCGAAGGTCTTCGGCCATCTTCCCTACTGGCCCGAGTGGAGCGACCGTTCGCTGCAGAAGGACCTGCCTGCAATGGACGGCCTGATGCCGGAATGGTACCGGGTCGATCTTCCGCAGGGCGATCTCGTCCCCTTGGGCTTTTCCGCCCCCCACCAGCAGCGCATCGCCGAGGTCGTGGCACGCCGGCGCCCGGCGCTCACCCTGCTGCCGGTCGTGGAACTCTCCGCCGACAACGATCCGGGAAAGACCGCCGCCGCCCTCGCCTCGCCCGAGACCTCGACGCGGATTGCCGAGGCACTGGCGCGAGAAGTCCAGGCGCGAAGCTATGACGGCATCTGCCTCGATGCCGCGGCGGTGCCGGAAACCTCCTATCGCGATCTGGCGCGACTGGTCGCGTCGCTGAAGCAATCCTTCGCCCCCGCGGGCCGGCGAACCTGCATCGTCACCCCGATCTCGGAAGCGCCCTGGAGCGAGCCAGCACTCGCCGCCGCGGTCGACCGCTATGTGGTTCTTGCCTTCCAGGACCCCGGCGACAGTCCGCGGCCGACGCCGCTTGCACCCCAGGCCTGGCTGACGGCCGCGCTTTCCTCAGTGGTCGCGGCGGTACCAGCCGACAAGCTGATCGTCGCGTTCGGCACAGGCGGCTACGACTGGGTCAGCAATACCGGCGAGCCGCGGCCGGTCGCCTTTCCTGAGGGCGCCCGTCTCTCTGGTCTCTACGGCGGCAGCATCCGGCTCGATCCGGTGTCGCTCAACCCGACGACGCGGTTCGTCGACGACGCCGGAAACCGCCACCGCATCTGGATGCTGGACGCGGTCTCCTTCCACAACCAGCTGGTCGCGCTTTCGCACACCGGAACGATGCCGGCCGTCGCCGTCTGGCCGTCGACCGACGCAGACCCGGCCATCTGGCGCCTGCTCGATCGCCGCACGGCAGGTCAGTCGGTACAGTCGCTGCTGAAGGAAGTCGCGATCGGCGATTACGTCGGCTATGACGGCAAGGGCGCCTTCCACAAGCTGGTGCGCGCGCCGGAGACAGGTATCCGCAATGTCGTCCTCGATCCCTCGACCGGCCTCGTCATCACCGAGGACTACGCGCGCGCAGCGGAACCGTTCACCGTGCTGCGCTACGGCACCGGCCAGCCCGGAATGGTGGCGCTCACCTTCGACGACGGCCCGGACCGCGTCTACACCAATGCCGTCCTCGACGAACTCGCGGCACGGAATGCACCCGCCACCTTCTTCGTCATCGGCAAGCAGGCGCTCGACAATCCGGACATCATCCGCCGGATTGTCGACGATGGTCACGAGATCGGCGTCCATACCTTCAGCCACCCGGCGCTCGAGAACGCCTCCGGCTGGCGCGCACGCATGGAGCTCAACGCCACCGAACGGCTGATCGCCAGCCTGACCGGGCACCAGACGCTGCTCTTCCGCTCGCCCTACGGTCGCAGCGAGGGACCGTTGACGGGCGCCGAAGCCGAGCCGATGCGCCTCCTGGACCAGCAAGGCTACATCGTCGCCGGCGCCGACATCGTCCCTCCGGACTGGCGGCAGATCTCCGCCGACGAGATCGTCGCGTCGGTGCTGCGGGAGCTGAAGGCGGGCATCGGCAACGTCATCGTGCTGCACGACGGCGGCGGCGATCGCACGTCGACCGTCGAGGCGACGGCTCTCCTCGTCGATACGCTGCGGACCGAAGGCTACCGTTTCGTGACGCTGGCCGACATGCTCGGCCTGCCCGCCGACAAGGTCATGCCGCCGGACGAGGGCCCGGCAACCACCTTCGACGCGGTTTCCTTCACGACCCTCGCTATCTGTCTCTGACGATCAAACTGCTCTTCTGGGTATCCGTCGTTGCCGGCATCGCCCGCGTGCTATTCGTCACCGTGGCCTCGCATCTTCGCCGCCGCCACCCATTGCGGGACCCGGACTACACACCGCCGGTCACGGTGCTGGTTCCGGCCTACTGCGAAGAGGAAACCATCGTCGGAACCCTGGCCTCGGTCCTGGTCTCGGACTATCGGAACCTCCAGGTGATC
>NZ_JBLQTA010000056.1:0-2250 GCF_048159625.1 Ciceribacter azotifigens
TACTGTTAGTTACCATCAGATCGATACATCCCATCGGCAACTCTCGCACAACGATGCTGTAAGCCAGCAATCAGCAATCACAACTTGCCTGCAAAAGTTTCTCTCATCGCGTGCAGAATGGCGACGGCCGAGGCAGCCCCCGGATCGGTGTGTCCGAGCGAGCGCTCACCCAATCTTGCTGCCCGTCCTTTTGTCGCCACCATTGAACGGGTTGAGGCGGCACCAGTTTCGGCTGCCAATACGATTGCTTGCCACATATCCGCAACTGACATTGCTTTTTCGTGAGCGCCTACTGCCGCTTCCGCAGCCGGGATCCACGCATCAAGCATTGTCTTGTCGCCACGTTGGCCCTTTCCACGATCCCGGATTCCCTGGGCGATGGCCTCCAACATGGCCACCTGCCCTTTCTGGGATAGGTGTTCATCATGCTTGAGCGCGTCTGCTGCCTTTCGGAAAGCTGAAGCATAAAGCGGCCCGGTCGATGCTCCCACTGCATCCAGGAACGCATTCGCAGCCGTGAGGAGCACATCTGACGGCGGCATCCGATCGATCTCCAGTTTATTGATCGCAGACGTCACTGCTGCAAAGCCGAGCGCCATGGTAATGCCGTGATCTGCATCGCCGATGGCACCATCAAGGTCGGAGAGATGATCCTTTTCGGCCTGCATGGCTGCGGAAATCAGTTGAAACATCCGGCCAAGAAGGCGCGATGCCGATGTCACCATGACTGCCTCCAGATTTCCATTAAAATTGCTGTTTTGATCATTTGGAGACCCAAGATTTCATTCAATTGACGCGTAGTGCCGCCGCATCGCAGGGATGACGCAACAGATCGGACAGTTCCTGATCAAGATGGAGAACCGAAATGGAGGCTCCGACCATGTCGAGAGAGGTACAATAGTGGCCGATCCAACTGGCTTCGATGATGATGTTCTTGGCTCTCATGCGCTGTTCGACCCGCCTGAAAAGAATGTAAAGCTCCATCAAGGGGGTCGATCCGAACGAGTTCACGAGGACAGCCACCCTGTCGCCAGGGACTGCTGACATTTCCGAGAAAATGCGGTCCATCACCCGATCGGTGACTTCATCCGCAGTCATCATCTTGTCGCGGATCACACCACGCTCGCCATGAATGCCCATCCCGATTTCGATCTCGTCGGGCCCGATCTCGAAATTGTGTCGACGGGTTTGCGGAAGGGAACAGGGTTCGAGTGCAACGCCGATCGTGAATGTCCGGTTGTTGGCCTTGCGGGTGACCGCTTCGCACTCGGCAAGTCCAAGCCCCCTGTCGCAGGCAGCGCCGGCGATCTTGAAGATGAAGAAGTTGCCAGCAACGCCTCTTCGACCTTCCCTGTCCTCGATGGGGGAAGACGCGATATCGTCTGTCGTCAGAACGGTCCTGACCGGGATGTTTTCGTCTTGCGCCATCTCNCCTCGATGGGGGAAGACGCGATATCGTCTGTCGTCAGAACGGTCCTGACCGGGATGTTTTCGTCTTGCGCCATCTCGGCGGCCATCTCGAAATTCATCACGTCACCGGCATAATTGCCATAGACAAACAGGACGCCTTCGCCGCCTGTGGCAGCTCTTGCGCATTCTAAAATTGGTCCGGGCGGTGGTGATGAAAATATGTTGCCGACTGCAACGGCGTCAGCCAATCCCCGACCTACGTAACCCAAGAAGCAGGGTTCATGTCCGGTTCCGCCACCGACGACCAGTCCCACCTTGCCCGGCCGCGGACCGCTGCGGGCAACCAGGGCCCGGTTCGAACCCTTGATCGGCATCAGATAGTCGGAATGCGCCTTGACGACCCCCTCCAGCATTTCGTCGACAACGCGGTCAGGGTCGTTGAGAAACTTCTTGATATGGGTGCGGAAGCTGGAGGGCAACGGGATCGTGTTGTCACTGCGCGATCGAGGAGCGGGTTTTTGATCCACATCCGTGACGCCATCGGCATTGAGAATGCCACGACCCGTCGCAGCATCGGTGATCAACACGTTGATATAGCCACCACGCAAGGCACCCAGGATCGCGGGCACTTTGTCGAAGCCGCCTGCAACCCCGATACGCATTTCGATCTTCTTCAGCATTTCGAGCGAGATGCCGATGGTTCGGTCGTCAAGCACGCCAAGAACCGGCTGACCTTCGGGATCGATAAACCGGCCAGCCACAACCCCCACCGCACGCTTTGCCAGATAGTCAGATATCGAAACGGATTCGAAAAATCCGCTTGTATGAATGGTGGAACTG
>NZ_JBLQTA010000057.1:0-2015 GCF_048159625.1 Ciceribacter azotifigens
GTGACAGGATCGTCGTACATGGCGCTGAAATCGAGGTCCTGGCGAACATAGACAAATATCCGCTCGCCTTGCGGTACGCTGATCGTTGGCGGGATCCTGAGGTTTTCGGCAAGGACCGTGTTCGCCATGTCGCTGAAGGTCTGCGCGATCGTTTCTCGCGCCAGTTCAGCACCTCTTTCGGCGTCATCGTTTCCGGAGCTGGAGTCGCTACCGTATCCGGTTAGATAGCTTGCACCGCCTCCGACGATCGACAGCAAGATTGATGCGCCAAAGCGCTCACGAAACTTGTTGTCGACATGACCCGTCAGGCCCGATCGTCCGAGGCTGTCCGTGCCGATGGAGTTCAAGCGCACCGACACGCCGTCATCCCGGATCAACCTCGTCCACACGACAAAGACCCGCTTCTGCCCCCGCGTAACTTCGGACTGATATTCCCCGATCAGGCGTGTTCCTGTTGGGATCAGGACGCGCCGCCCATCGAAGGAGTAGACATCCTTGGATGTGATGGCCCGGACTTGGCCCGGAAGGTCGCTGACGATCGCCGTTTCCAAGATGCCGGGGATCAGCGTGCCCTCTGGGATCATGGCGTCGATGCGCTCAATCTGCCGGGCTTTGGCGGAACGGTCACCGATAGCACTCGCTGAGGACAGGTACTGGCTGTTGCGATCCTCGCCAGCGACGGTCAAAGGCGTGCCGCCGTTCGAGCCATCGAGCGAACCATTCGCGGATCCTCCCAGGTTCTGGTCAAGCGTGATTAGCTTTGACCGAAATCGCTCCGGAAATACCTCGTCGGCGGGCGGGGGCGCGCTCGCCGGTTGAGCTACTTCGGGCGGGGGAGGCACGTTGAATTCAGTGACGTCCACCGGCGGAGCTGGCGGAGGTGGAAGTTCCAAGACAGGCTGTTCGGGTGGTGGGGGAGTGGGTTCTCCATCGCGCACGAAACCGGGCGGCCGGAAGGTCGTGGTACGGAACTCCTCCTCACTTTGCGGGCTTTCCGGCGGGCTTTCTCCGGACGTGGCGAGCACCAGGTACGCGGCGAAGACGCCAGCCAGCAAAAGGGCGGCCATGCCGACCGTTTGATTGCGCTTCACGTTTCGATTGCTGATTTCGGCCTCGTCGGCCGCCGCCATTGCGTCGAGTTCAGGGCTGCGCTTCATTAGTTGCCGCTCCTCCTGCGTTTGCTGGCATCAGGATCCGGCTTCGGAGCCAAGATGTCAGGATCAGGTGCTGCAAAGTCCGGCTTGCGGAGGTTGAAAATGCACGTCCACTGGTTTCCGTCCCGGAGCGTGTATTGCGTGGCTACGCCGTCAACGACGATGTATTCGCCTTCCTTGCGGAAGTTTCGCAGGGTCTCGGAGAAGTCGGATTGAACGGCAAAAATGGCCGGCACGGTCCCTCTGCCGAACTTGAAAAAGGTCTTCTTTCCGTCATCGAAGACCATTGTCGGCTTCAGCGCCGCGTCGCCCGAGAAAGAGTAGTCAATATTGACGTTCGCTTTGTCGATGCTCGAAATGTTCGGGTTAGCTGCCCGAAACTCAGCCTCCTTCCGCAGAGACTCGTTCAGGTTCTTCTCGGGATAAACGAAGCGAATGCNGCTTCAGCGCCGCGTCGCCCGAGAAAGAGTAGTCAATATTGACGTTCGCTTTGTCGATGCTCGAAATGTTCGGGTTAGCTGCCCGAAACTCAGCCTCCTTCCGCAGAGACTCGTTCAGGTTCTTCTCGGGATAAACGAAGCGAATGCCGAAGACCTTTTTCCCTGCTTCCGGTGCATAGTCGTTGAGCTCAAGGAAGTAGATCCTCTTTGAGGTCACCACGTTCATGTTTGTGGAAACGTCCTTGGCTATCGGCTTGACGAAAAGGATGTTGCCCTTTTCGGACGGGGCAACCTGCCAACTGTCGGTGTCGCCAAGCGAGATCGTCTCAAACTTCTCATCTTCGTCGAAGATGATCATCGTTGAGATGCCGTAGGTCGCAGACACCTTCACGACGTTGTTCGGCTGATAGACGACACTGGT
>NZ_JBLQTA010000058.1:0-1831 GCF_048159625.1 Ciceribacter azotifigens
GCCTGATCGCGCTTTCCGCTCTCGGTAATTTTCGCCCGGACGATGTTGTTTTCAGCAACATCGGTTGCAACGTCTGAAGGGAATGTCAGCCAGCCATCCTGCAGCTCGAAGCTTTGATCGCTCGCATCAGGCGGCTCAAAAAAGCCCGGATCAACGGCGGACTTTTCCGCGAGAACGCAAAACCCCTCTAGCGTTTCAGCCGCCCCCATGCCGGGAAATGCACGATCGGCGTCCAGAATGAGGTCCGTGGTCTTCTTGGCCCCTTCGCCGCGCTGTGCGCGCCCCTCGTCCCAACGATCCAGCCAATTATGAAACATGGCTGTCGCCTCTTATCTCACGGGCACGCCAAGCTGACTCAAACGCCGGATCGAATAGACCATAGGTCGCAATGAGCGCGGTAACGATCAGCAAAACAGAGAAACCATCGAACGCGTCGATCAACATGTATGAAACGAAAAGCAAACCGATCACCGCAGACATCTTCCACAGGGGGGAACGAAGCCGCCGATCATCCCCCAAGCGGATTGCTCCATACACAAAGACGCTGCAGGTCGAAAGCACGACGAGCAAGCTGCTGTAGTGTGTGGGCATGATGTAATCGAAGGTCCTATCTCCATCGTCGTAATCTGCCAGCGCAGCCCAGACATCGCGGACCAGCCATGTCACGAAATCCGGGCCCTGCGATGCGAGATAGGCACTTTGTGCCTTCATGCAGATGGCGGCAAGGACGACGAGCACGGAACATCTGAAGACCCCGCGCATGATCCGCAGACCGATTTCACTGGTGTCCGGCCAGGCTCTCTGCTCGCCAAGGAGTTCAGTTCCGCGTTTAAGCTTCCATAGATCATGGATGATCGTATGCAGCAGGATCAGGCCAGCGAACAGCAGGTAGAAGCTTGTGGACATGTAGAGATAGGCAAGGGCGGTAAATACGATTGCCGCCGGCGTCGATAGGATATCCGGCCTGATGATACCGATCGTCCCCCAGCTTGGGGCAAAATCCTGCGCTTGCTCAAGCAGAGGGATAAGCTGCACGCCGATCCATTGCACCACGCCCGCGAATAATATGCAGATCAGGAAAACTGCCCAATAGGTCTGTGAGTTGGCCTGCAAATGTAGCGTCCAGGCGTCGCCGCTTCTTACACGATCAGCGTCCGCCAGTAGCCTGAGCCGGCCATCATGCTTCCAGAAACCCAGAAGCTCGATGACGACGGCGAAAAACAGTGGCAACAGCACCATGAACAGGAAGGTCCAGTTCGGTGCCCAGAGGAAGCCAACCTGCTTCTCGATACCATCCGCGCGCACATAGGTGATGCTGTGGATCCCCAAAATGTAAGAGAGGAATCCGAGGGCGGACGAACCGGCGAAGATCCAGGCCGGCAAGTTCAGATGTGATCCGTGCGAGAAAATCGCCTCGGTCTTGATTGCCAAACCCCTTGGCCGCTCCGCTGGCATGGTTTGAAGGTCCACCGAGACGACGGGCGTTAGCGGAACCTGGTTTTTTTCTGGCGCTGACGTATCAGGCACACGCAGGGCAGTCGCAGTCGAGCCGCCGGTCTTCTTTTGATCCCGCCGCCTGGCGGTCAGGCGCGCTTGGGCCGAGCTGAGCTCATTCAGCCAATCATTCGTCGCCTCGCGATCGTCGCAACCGAAGATGCGTGCCAGCCAGCGAATGTTGGCCGGGCTGATGCCTTTGTCATTCTCCTGAAACCAGAGCTGGACGGTGCGAAGATCCACTCCGACACGGTTGGCGTCGATCTTTGAGATGGCATCCGCCAGCAGCTCCGGCGTCCACGGGCCTTGGGGAAAACCGTCTTCACCCAACAGGCGT
>NZ_JBLQTA010000059.1:0-1580 GCF_048159625.1 Ciceribacter azotifigens
CGGATCGGCCCTGCCGCAGGCTGGGATCGCCTATGAGCTTGATGCAATCGCTGCGGTCGTGATCGGCGGGACAAGCCTTGCCGGAGGCGTCGGTCGGATAACCGGGACGCTGATCGGCGCGCTCATTATCGGCGTCATGAACAACGGGTTGGACCTCATGGGGATCCAATCCTACTACCAACAGGTGCTCAAGGGTGCGCTCATCGTTGGTGCGGTCATGCTCGACCAGAAACGAAATCAGGGGGCCTGATCGGCAGCCTGTGGGAGATACGGGGCTTTTAGCACCCGTGTAAAGGGGACGGCCTACCAAGTGGTGGCCGGTATCACAACGGAGGAAATGACAATGAGAAAGCTTTTGATGGCACTGGCCACCGCGACGGCGCTGATGGCGTCTCCTTCAGTGGCGGCTGACAAGCCGAAGATCGGTGCTGCGGTGTACGGTCTGAATGCCGAATTCATGCAAATCTGGTCGGCCGCGCTCGAGCAGCATCCGGCGGTGAAGAATGGCGAAGTCGAACTGACGATTTTCGACGGTCGTTATGACGCCTTGGTTCAGCAGGAACAGTTCAACACGATGATCACGCAGAAGTTCGACGCGATCATCTTCGTGCCGATCGACATTGATGCTGGCGCAACTGCAGTCCAGGCGGCAGCCGATGCCGGCATTCCGGTGATCGGATCCAACACCCGCGTCAACTCTGATCTCCTCGCCTCCTATGTCGGTTCCGATGATACGGTGTCCGGCTACATGGAAGCCAAGGGCGTGCTCGACAAGCTTGGCTGCAAGGGCAATGTCGTGATCCTGGAAGGTCCCATTGGTCAGTCCGCGCAGATTTCTCGTCTCGAAGGCAACAAGAAGGCTCTTGCAGAGTGCCCCGATGTGAAGGTTCTCGAGCAGCAGACGGCCAACTGGTCGCGTGCCGAAGCGCAGACACTGATGGAAAACTGGCTGACGGCTCATCCGGGGCAGATCAATGGGGTCATCGGCCAGAACGATGAAATGGCCTTGGGCGCGATTGAAGCCATCAAGGCGGCAAAGCTGAATGTCAGCGATTTCACGATTGCCGGTATCGACGGCATCACCGATGCCCTGCGCGCTGTCAAGGAAGGCACCATGACGTCGATCCTCCAGGACGCCAACGCACAGGCCCAGGGCGCGCTTGATCTTGCGATCTTCCATGCAAAAAAGGGTGACTACAAGCCGCAGTCGGCCATCTGGGACCAGTATCCGGACATGCCTTTCAACGAGGGCAAGGACAAAGTCTACAATGTTCCGTGGACGCCCGTGACTGCCGACAATGTCGACACCTTGCTCGAAGGTCGCAAATAACAGGTTGCCCATCACAGGCGGGGCGGTTTGCCGCCCCGTCATCACAACAGCAAAAGGTCCAGGATATGACAGACAGAGCTCTTGACATCGATCTCAGCTTTCCGCTCAGTGGGAAGGTTGCGTTTGTGACCGGTGGCGGATCGGGAATTGGCGCAGCGATCGCCGAGGCGTTCGTCAAAAAGGGAGCCAAGGTTGCCGTCGTCGACATCAACGACCAGGTCGCGCGTGCCAAGGCTGACGCCCTGGGAGA
>NZ_JBLQTA010000060.1:0-1557 GCF_048159625.1 Ciceribacter azotifigens
CTGGTCGAGATTGCAAAAGCCTTAAGCCACGACGCTGAAGTCATCTTCATGGATGAGCCGACGTCCGCAATCGGCGAGAAGGAGGCTCAGCACCTCTTCTCCGCCGTCGAGCGCCTGAAGGCATCTGGCAAGGGAATTGTCTACGTCTCCCACCGGCTCTCGGAAATCTTTCAGATCGCCGATTCCTACACCGTGTTTCGTGACGGCGGCTTTGTGGGAAGTGGCGCTCTCGATCAGATCGACCGCCAGGGGCTGATCCGCATGATTGTCGGACGCGAACTGGGCGAAGAATACTTCAAGACCAACACGCCGACTGAAACGGCCGGCCTTGAGGTGTCGGGTCTGACGTTACCCGGCAAGATCTCTGACATCTCGTTTACTGCAAACAAGGGCGAGATCTTCGGCATCTATGGCCTGATGGGGTCCGGCCGGACCGAGATTTTCAACTGCATCTTCGGCCTGGACAAGAAATCCTCTGGAACCGTCCGTCTTGATGGTCGCCTCATCGAGGTTTCATCGCCCGCAGAAGCAATCGCTGAAGGGCTCGCTTTGGTGACGGAAGACCGAAAGCTCACTGGTCTCAATCTCATGGACAGTGTCCGCAACAATATCTGCATGGCGAGCCTGCCCGACATGAGCCCATATTTCTCGATGCAAAGCGCCAAGGAAATTGCCGCAAGCGCCAAGATGATCAAGCATTTCAATATCAAGGCTGCGAGCGACGCCATGGCTGTTTCTGCATTGTCGGGCGGCAACCAGCAGAAAGTGGTTCTGGGCAAATGGTTCCTGCGCAAACCGAAGGTTCTGCTGCTGGATGAGCCGACCCGTGGCGTTGATGTTGGTGCCAAACGCGAAATCTATCGGATCATCTGCGACTTCGCTGAATCTGGCGGCACCGTCGTGATGATCTCGTCCGAGATCGACGAAGTGCTGGGCATGTCGGATCGCATTCTGGTCATGCGCCAAGGACAATCGGGTGGCATCTATTCCCGGCAAGAGACGGACGCGCAGTCGCTCGTTCACATGTCGACCTGACGCAAAGACCTAGCTGCTAACCGCACACGTCGGGGCAAACAGAGGATAAAGAAGTGTCCACGAACGAGAACAATTCATTGAAGTCTTTTCTGGATCCTGCACGTCGCAAGATGATCGTTCAGGAATACGGGATTTTCCTCGCATTCCTCCTTCTGGCAATTGTTCTCTCGCTGTCGAACGAATACTTCCTGACAGCCGGCAACATCTCGAACGTGCTGTTGCAGACCTCCATAAATGGTATTCTGGCGATCGGAATGACATTTGTCATCCTGACGAGAGGAATTGATCTCTCCGTCGGCTCAGTCGTTGCTCTGACCGGCATCGTCAGTGCTAGTTTCGCCACGACATCAGCAACAGCCGGCATCGTTGGAGCGCCTTACACGCCATGGCTTGCCTACCCCGTCGGCATTCTCGTCGGTATCGCCTGCGGGGCTCTCGTCGGCGTGATCGTATCACGGTTCTCGGTGCCGTCGTTTGTCGCCACACTCGGGATGCTGTCCGCCGCACGCGGCATGACCCTCA
>NZ_JBLQTA010000061.1:0-1416 GCF_048159625.1 Ciceribacter azotifigens
GATCGTGTCCCAAGGCGTGGTGTAGCTTTGGCGGTCGCCGTGCCTTCCGGATAGAGCCGGGAATGGATCAGCTTGCGGCTGGCAGGCTGATGAGCGGATCATCGCTCATCGTGGCGATTGTCTCAAGTGTCATGTAGCGGGACCGCTGGACGGCCCATTCGTCATTCTGCTCCAGGAGCAAGGCACCGACCAGTCTGACTATGGCGTCGTCGTTGGGGAAGATGCCGACGACCTCGGTGCGCCGCTTGATTTCGCCGTTGAGGCGTTCGATTGGATTGGTGCTGTGAAGCTTGGCCCAATGCTGCTTGGGAAAGGTCATGTAGGCGAGCACGTCTTGCTCGGCACTGTCCATGAGACTGGCGAGTTTGGGCACCTTCGGCCTGATCTGGTCGGCGACGTTACGCCATTGGGTACTTGCAGCCTCTGACGTGTCCTGGGCAAAGGCCGTGGCGATGAAGGCGGAGACAACACGGCGTCCGCTCTTTCCGGCATGGGCGAGCGCATTGCGCATGAAGTGAACCCTGCAGCGCTGCCAGGTGGCCGAGAGAACCTTGGAGACGGCGGCTTTTATGCCTTCATGTGCGTCAGAGACGACGAGCTTGACGCCACGCAGACCCCGCCTTGTCAGCTTACGCAGGAACTCTGTCCAGATCGCCTCGGCCTCGGATGTGCCGATCTCCATACCGAGCACCTCGCGTCGACCGTCGGTGTTGACGCCGACGGCGATGATGACGGCGACGGAGACGATGCGCCCGCCGCGCCGGACCTTGAGGTAGGTCGCATCGATCCAAAGGTAGGGCCATTCCCCTTCGATGGGCCTGTCGAGGAAGGCCTTCACCTTCTCGTCGATCTCCTCGCAGAGCCGGGATACCTGGCTCTTGGAGATGCCCGACATGCCCATGGCTTTTACAAGATCATCAACGGATCGGGTCGATACGCCCTGGATGTAGGCCTCCTGAATGACCGCCGTCAGAGCCTTCTCGGCCATGCGGCGCGGCTCCAGGAAGCTCGGGAAGTAGCTGCCGGTGCGAAGCTTTGGAATGCGCAGCTCAACGGTGCCCGCCCGTGTCTCCCAGTCCCGGTCGCGATAGCCGTTGCGCTGGGCCAGTCGGAAGCTATTCTTCTCGCCATAGCCCGCGCCAGTCTTCGTGCTGACCTCCAGCGCCATCAGCTTCTCGGCAGCGAAGCCGATCATCTCCCGGAGCAAATCGGCATCAGCGCTCTTCTCAACGAGCGAGCGCAGGTTCATCATATCTTCGGTCATCGGTGGTGTCCCTCAGGTTGGCTCTAAGCAACCCGACCCTACCGGAAAACACTGGTGACCACCGCTACGCCGCCCGCCCTACAGCACCTTGGAGGGTGCACTCGCGAGCGGCTTCGCTATCACCCAGCTACACCACTCGCCGGGACACGATC
>NZ_JBLQTA010000062.1:0-1390 GCF_048159625.1 Ciceribacter azotifigens
TTGCAGATGTGGACGGCTCCTCCCTCGTCAGGATTTGAGTATAGGGACAACGCGATTGCTTGCAATCAGATGTCCGGCCTGTTGATGCAGATTCAATCTGCTGGCCAAGATGGTGTTCGCTACGCGCGTTCCAAACACATGGGCGACAATTTGCGTGCCAGTGCAATCTTCGGACTATCGCGTGTACCGACCAATCGGTCGTTCCATCTACTCGCTCCTGCAAGTTCGATTACTCGGCCGTTCGTTCTAAAAGCTGGCCGAGCTGTTTAATCTACGCCGCCGCGGATAATTCAGGGTAGACCGGTTTGTTGTAGACGCCCCCGGAGATCATCAGCCGCCAAGCGATGCGAGCGAACTTGTTCGCCAGCGCGACAGCCACCAGTTTCGGAGGCTTTCGCTCCAGCATTGCAGCCAACCAACGCGATGGCTTAGTTCGTCCCTTTCTGACATGTCTCAGCAGTGCAGTCGCGCCTACAATCAGAATTGAACGGATCGACGGATCTCCCGCCTTCGTGATGCCGCCTAGTCTCACCCGGCCTCCAGTGGAGTGGTCCTTGGGCGTCAAACCAAGCCAGGCAGCAAAATGGCGACCCGAGGTGAAGTTTTCGGCCGGGGGGGCTTTGACGCTCAACATCGTTGACCCGATGGGCCCTATGCCCGGGATGGTCGCAATCCGCCTGCTGACCTCATCGTTTCGATGCCATTTCATAAGCTTGGCCTCCACTTCTTCAAGCCTGGATGCAACGCCTTGGTATTCCTTCGCCTGAAGGTCGAATAACTCTTTTGCTAGCTGGGGAAGTGAATTGTCTTCAAGAATTCGTTTGATCAATTCGTTGACGTTTTGGCGACCGGGCGGACCGACGATGCCAAACTCAGCGGCGTAGCTACGGATCGCATTGGAAAGTTGCGACTTTACGCCAACCAACCGCTCACGAACGCTCATCAACATACAAGCGGCTTGCTGCTCACGCGATTTTATCGGTACGAAACGCATCGAAGGCCGACTGACTGCCTCACATAGAGCTTCGGCATCCGCCGCGTCGTTCTTTCCTCGTTTTACATATGGTTTGACGTATTGCGGTGGGATCAGGCGCACTTCGTGTCCGAAGGAACTCAGCAAGCGCCCCCAGTGATGTGAGCTGCCACAGGCCTCGATGGCGATCAAACTGGGAGGTGCATTTTCAAAAAACTTGATCATTTCCCGACGCCGTAACTGGCGGCGCAGTACGACATCCTCGGTTTGATCGACACCGTGCAACTGGAACACGTTCTTGGATGTGTCCATTCCAATCCGTATTGCGGTCTTCATGGTAAGCGCTCCTCTCGCTCATAGATCCATGGCCATCATGCCACGGATCTCCGAGGTCTCAGAGCCGTCCACACCAACACA
>NZ_JBLQTA010000063.1:0-1365 GCF_048159625.1 Ciceribacter azotifigens
CCGCTTGCAGTTCTCGAAAGTGGGATGGACGGGAAACTCCATCGGAATCCCGCCTGCGTCGCGGATGCCGTCCCTGACGCGCCGGGCCAGATCGACATGGACGCGGTTGCACGGATTGATGTCGCTGCCCGTTTGGGCGATGCCGATGATCGGCTTGCCGGAACGGAGTTCCTCGGGGGTCGTCCCGTAATTCATGAAGCGCTCCAGATAGAGCGCCGTCATGTCGATGTGCTCGGGATTGTCGAACCAATCCCTCGACCGGAACCGTTTCTTCGGACCTGCCTTGCTCATCTGAGCACCTTTTCCTTGATTGCTGTCTCTCATCTGCTTGGATGCATGCTTGCCGAACGGCACCAGTGCCGGGGTCCGCTATGCTGTGTGGGATCTGGTCATTAACGGGTGGCGAAACCGTCAGACCGAAAATTGAGGATCAGCGCCGAATGATCCAGGTCTCCATAACGGTCGATGACCGAAGCGAATGCGGCTTCGAGTTGCTTGGTCAGCTCCAAGGGCAGACGTCGCTCAGCCGCATATTGCAGGGTATTGCGAATATCCTTCAGATGCGTGCTCGACCTGCCGCGCACGGAAAAATCACCGGCGATCATCCGCGGTCCGAGCTGTTCGAGCACGGCGCTGCCGGCAAGGCCACCGCGGACCGCCTCGAGAAAGGCATCGAGATCAAGCCCGCCGCTTCGCGCCAGCGCAATGCCCTCGCTTACGGCGCCAATCGTCACGCCGACGATGACCTGATTGGCGAGCTTGGCGATCTGCCCAGAGCCGGCTGGGCCGAGATAGGCCGGCCTGCCGAGCGGTTGAAGCACCGGAAGCACCCGGTCGAAAACCTTCCGATCGCCACCCACCATGATCGCAAGCCTGCCGGCTTCGGCGCCGGCGGTCCCGCCCGAGACTGGAGCGTCGAGCTGCGCGATGCCATGCTCGGCTAGACGTCGGCCATGTTCGAGAGCCTCCCATGGTGCGATGGAGCTCATGTCGATCAGGACGCTGCCTGGCCGCATCGNTGATCGCAAGCCTGCCGGCTTCGGCGCCGGCGGTCCCGCCCGAGACTGGAGCGTCGAGCTGCGCGATGCCATGCTCGGCTAGACGTCGGCCATGTTCGAGAGCCTCCCATGGTGCGATGGAGCTCATGTCGATCAGGACGCTGCCTGGCCGCATCGCAGATGCCGCACACCGTTTGAACAGGACGTCGGCCACCGCCGCTCCGTCAGTCAGCATGGTGATGACCACGTCCGCTTTGCCGACCGCCTCGGTGACATCCTCGAAAACGCGCAAGCCGGTCAGGTCCATGCCGCCCAGCTTTCCCGGATCGCGGTTCCAAACCGCGATCTCACCGAACTCGTCCGCCAG
>NZ_JBLQTA010000064.1:0-1339 GCF_048159625.1 Ciceribacter azotifigens
GCCCTCATCTGACGCCGGCTGCGCTTGCAGACTAACAGGCGCCCAAATCCTTGAGTGCTTGCGTGGCCAATTGCGCCGGGTCGGACTGTCGATGACGACCGGGCATGAAGCCGGGAGCCATTCGGATCGCTCTTGATGGGACCCGACAGGACCTCTTCAGCCTTGATCTCCCATGGCGTCCACCAACACAGAGATGATCAGGACTGCGGATACAGCACCTGGATCCACATGCCCTATCGAGCGCTCCCCCAGCCGTGCAGCGCGCCCAAGGGTCGCAATCATGTTGGATGTGGAGGCTGCACCCTCTTTCGCGCGCTCGATGATCTCCAAGGGCTGGGCGGCCGTCGCTGCAGCTTCGGCGGCAGGCTGCCAAGCGTCGAGCATCGTCTTTTGGCCAACGGCTCCCTTGCCGCGAAAGGCAATACCATCTCGCATGGCAACGATGATATCGCGCAGCGCGTGACGCGGCATCTCCGCGCGCGGACCTGCGACCTTGGCCGCACGCATGAAGGCAGTGGCATAGAGCGGGCCGGATGATGCACCGACCGCATTTAGAAAGGCTTTGGCAGCCGCATTAAATCCGTCCTGCAGCATGCCCTCTCTAGGAAGAGCCTCAACGGCAGTGCTCGCTGCACTCATGCCTTGCGCCATGGCGATGCCATGGTCGGCATCGCCGATATGACCGTCAAGGGCACACAGGGCGTCACGCTCCCGCTCCATCGTACTTGCCAAATCCGAGAAAACCTTCTTGAGGTCTGCAAGTGTAAACGACATTACGATCATCCGGCTCTAAACATGGCACAGTCACAAGCGTGATCGAGAAGTGCCTCGAGTTCATCGTCCAGATGCATCAAAGTGATGGATGCTCCGGCCATGTCGAGCGAGGTGCAATAGGGACCGACCCAGGAGCGATGGATTGCAAGGCCCGCATTGCCCAGGCGCTCGCTCACCCTCGCAAACAGGATATAGAGCTCCATGAGGGGCGTAGAGCCCAACGAATTGACGAGCACCGCCACACGACCACCGCGCTCCATGGGCATTTCGGAGAAGAGCGTATCCATGATCTCGTCTGCCACTTCGTTCGCAGTCCTCAAGGGCCCACGCCGAACACCCGGCTCGCCGTGAATGCCCATTCCGATCTCCATCTCGCCGGCTGGCAGTTCAAAATTGAACTTGCGGGTATGGGGAAGCGAGCAGGCGGACAAGGCGACACCCATGGTGTATGTCCTTGCATTGGCATGCCTTGCGACCCGCTCGACCTCGTCAAGAGACATCATCAGATCAGCGGCTGCCCCTGCGGCCTTGAAAATGAAGAGGTTTCCCGCAACACCTCGGCGCT
>NZ_JBLQTA010000065.1:0-1332 GCF_048159625.1 Ciceribacter azotifigens
CAAACGCCGCCGCGGCTATGTCGACCCGCTTCCGGTGGGGTGCAAGAGCTTGATTTAGGGTGGGGGCGAGAGCCGCCTTGCGAGATCGGAACGGACCCAAATTCGGCCACTTGTCCGGCGTACCTAGTGATGAATATTGACGACATATGCTACGCTTTCCACATTAATGCGGAACGAAAGGACACTCCCGGTGGCGTCATCGAGCATCCCTGTGAAGGTCGGCTGCCAGTTGCAGGCTCATATACAGCAGCAGATTGGCGAGGACGGTCTCTACGAAAGTGCCAGCGAGTATATTCGCGCCTTGATCCGCCGCGATCTGCAAAGCCGTGAGGAGGCCTGGGAGACCTTGCAGAAGGACCTTGCTCCCGCCATGCGCGCTGACGACAGTGAGTTTGTCACGGTCACAGCCGAGGATGTGATCCGTCGTAATCAGCGCCGCTAGTCATGGCAGGCTTCAGGTTCTAGCCCCGTGCGGACGTCGCTTAGGCAAAATCTGGCAGGATACCGTCGAGAAATGGGGCGAGAAGCAACCGGCAGCCTGTATCACAGGCTTACACTCCCATCTGAGACGACTGTGTGATGATATCACGCGACATGGCGCAAGTTGCCGCAGCGGCTCGCGGTTCCCGCCGACGTCAAGCAGGAGGCATTTTTCAGCCGGTACGGACATCATTACGTGTTCTTCCGTATGTTGGACAACGGCGACCTGGGTGTGATGAGTATCCTCCATGAACGGATGGACTTACCTGTGCGGCTGAAGGACGATTTAGCCGCTCTCGACGAGAAGAAGGCCTCATCCGAATAGACGGAACATGTCATCCCACAACAAGCACGGCACGTTGCACTCGTGCACTTTGGCCTTGCGGCGGCCGACGGTTCGGGCGCCCATCTCGGAAGAATCGCGGAATGCGCTCGCCGATATCCTCCCTGCGATCGCGCGACTTTTCACCAGCTGCGATGCGGAAGCCTGGGTGAGGGTCCGTGAGAAGGTGGCTCCGACAGGGGCCTGCGAGTGGGTCCATGCGAATGCGATGACGCTCATCCACCAGGTGGTCGGCAGGCTCGCCGCCCACCCCCTCGGCAAGAACGTGCCTGCCGCCACTCAGCCGACAGAATGCCGCCACCGATGAGCCTTAACGGCCAAGCCATTCATAAACAAAATGAATCGGTCGGCCCGAAGAGATTCAACAAAGTCGTTGGACGGCGCGAATCGATTTCGCGACAGTTCCGACATGACCGACCATCGCACCTGCTCCACCGAACTGCGCCGTATCGACCCCGAACGCAACATGGCGCGCTTCTACCTGCTTTCGATCCAGCCGACCCTCTTCG
>NZ_JBLQTA010000066.1:0-1309 GCF_048159625.1 Ciceribacter azotifigens
AATGCGCCAGCGCCGGATTGTCGTTGTCGCCTTGCCAGTAGGCGGCATAGCTGATCCGGCTCGGGCCGTTGCCGTCGCGCGCCTCACGATAGACCACGCCCACATAGCTGGCGCCAATGCATGCCTCGCACATCAGGCTGACGCCGAATCCTGCGCCGACTAGGCTCTTGATGTTCTCCCGGCTGATGTCATGGCTGATGACCTTCGGCCGCTCGCCGGGCGCGGCGAGCTTCGCCAGAAGGATGTCCTGAATCTCCGGTCCCGGATCGCGCTGGCTGAGGAGGAAGGTCTCGTCCTTGAGATCCGTCCAGTAGACGATGTTGTTGCTCGCCAGCCGGTGGCCTTCAGGCAGCGCGACCATGACGCGCTCGCTCCACAGCGGCATGGCCTTCATATTGCGTGCGGTCGGCTCGCCGGTGACGATGGCGACGTCGAGCGTGCCGCGCTCCAGGCCGGCGAACAGACACCGCCGCGTTCCCTCGATCGTCTGAATGTCCACCTTCGGAAAGCGGGCCGCATACTCCATCAGGCTGGCACGCAGATTCCCGGCCGAGAGCGACGTGTAAAACCCGACGGTGAGCTGGCCGGATTCGCCCTTGCCCATGTCTTTGGCGGTCGCCTCCATATGGTCGACGGTTTCGACAAGGTGGCGGGAGGTGCGCAGCACTTCGGCGCCGGCGGTCGTCAGGCGCACACCGCCGCTGGTTCGCTCGAATATTTTGACGCCCAGTCGGTCTTCCATCTGCCGAATGCAGCGGCTCAGCGTCGATTGCTTGACACCAAGTTCCTCAGCCGCGCGCCTGAAGCTCTGGAAATGAGCAGCAGCGACCGCATAGCGCAAATGCCTCAGTTCGATACCTGTTGTCAGTGATCGGAACTCCTCCTGGCGCTTCCGGCCCCGCCCAGTCTGGCGTCACCGGGAGACTTATGTCCGGCCGATGCGCGACCTTTTCAATGGTATGCCCTAGACACGCCGGAATTGTGTCTCACCCGGACCGCGCAACCGACTCGGATCATCAGCCGCTGACAGGAGTATAATCCGATGTGTCTTCAAACGCTAATGAGAAGCATTCGCATATGTCGCCAGCCGACGTCCGGCGGTTGGTTCGCTTGTCAGCGGACCGCCGTCAGCGCGCTACGGCATCCGGCGACTTTCGTCCGGCTGCCTAGATTGCACCTAGATCACGGGTAATAGAGGCTGCTCTAAGCAAAAACGGCCCCGAAGGGCCGTCTTCAAGTGCTTGATTTTCCTTTGGAAAACTGGAGCGGGCGAAGGGATTCGAACCCTCGACCCCAACCTTGGCAAGGT
>NZ_JBLQTA010000067.1:0-1282 GCF_048159625.1 Ciceribacter azotifigens
CCAGCACGGTGCGTCCCCAGGCAACGGCCAGGGTGTCTCCGGATCTCAGAAGCTTGCCGAGCGCCTGGCCGCCTGCGGCTCCAAGACGCTCGATCAACGCCTTGGAGCCATCGTCATCTGGCACGACCAGGCAGTCCTGCAATCCAAAATGCTGTTTGAGCTCGCGCGCTGTTGCAAGCGAGCTCAACCGGGATGGCTCCAGGGAGATATTGACGATGCCACGGCTGCGCGCATCTGCGAGGTAGCTGTTCACCGTTGCACGCGAGATGCCCATGATCTGGGCGATGTCGAACTGTGTGCGTCCTTCCTCATAATAGAGCCAGCAAGCCCAGATGTAAGGATCATCCCCGTATCGCAACGGTATGGCATCAGACAAATCAGCCTGAGAAGCCTGCCGCGTCATCATCTTGTCAGCACGTGACATCTTGGTTGCCATGAAACCCTGCACTTCCCGTTCTCGTTCCGAAAATGTGAGAGTTCGCCAAAGTTTGCAATGTCACCGCAGAAAACTATTCGACTATGAACGGATGGCCTGAGATCGCCGCCAACCCCGTATGTGTGGGTGGGGGGAAAATTCCGTCAGCTTTCCAGCCGATCCCGCGCACCCAATGACAATTCCTTCAAGATGATTGCGCAGGACGTCGCCCCGGCATCGAGAACGCCGAGGGAGCGTTCACCAAGGCGGCTTGCCCGACCGATCTTGGCAACCAGATTGATCGTCGAATCCCGACCGGCTTCCGCTGCGTCCACCAGGGCGCTAAGGGCATCTGCGAACGAAGATCCGGCCGAAATCGATGTGTCAAAGGCTTGAACAGCCGGCACCAGTGTGTCCAGCAAGGTCTTGTCACCAACCTTGGCCGAGCCGATTGCCTCGATGCCTTCCAATCCCGCATGCAGCATCCGGCTGAATGCCGCGGCGTCGATGGCTTCGATACCATCGATCTGTTCGGCAAATTCCGTGAACATCATGCCGTAAAGAGGCCCCATCGAACCGCCAATCTCGGTCATCAGGATCGTCCCAAGCACGTCCAGCGACTGGGCCAACGACACATCCTTGCCCTTCAACCGGTCGGCGGCCATGCCAAATCCCTTGGCCATGTTGACCCCGTGATCGCCATCGCCGATCTTTCCGTCGATTTCACTCAAGTAGGCACGGTTTTCGACGATCCTGTCGGCGATCGCCAAGACGATCACGCCCGCCTGAGCATTGTTGAGAGTGAGCATCGATGTCTTCCTTTAAAAAACCGCTGTGCAATGCACATCCACATCCAGAAGTTGCTTC
>NZ_JBLQTA010000068.1:0-1174 GCF_048159625.1 Ciceribacter azotifigens
CGCGCGATGGACATCGCGCGGCTGGCAACTGTATTGCGGTAGGAATTCAGGCTGCTCGGAATGTGGTCCTATCTCTGAGCAAGGCGTTGGCGGTCGTGAGTATTTTGCGAGCGATAGCGACAATCATAACTTTGAATGGCTTGGCTTTTTCGGTCATCGTTTGAACACTGCGTGCGAACGGCCTTTTGAGTCTGAAGGCAACGAGGGCTGCCATGTAGAGTGCATCTCGGACACGCTTGCGACCGCCCCGGATGTGTCTTTGTCCACGTTGTGTGCCGCTGTCGGCATTGAAGGGAGCAAGTCCCGCCAAGGCTGCCATGGATTTCGGCGCGCCATGGCCCAGTTCCGGCATGAAAGCGAGCAGTGTGAACGCCGTCACCGGCCCAACGCCGGGAATGGAACGCAGCCTGGCATTGTCTTCCCGCAGGGTGCGATGGGCGCGCACATGATCAAGGCAAGCCTTCTCGATCAGTGCGATCTCTTCATCGAGCCACCTCACATGACGCTCGATGCTGTCACGCTCCTGCGGTTCGGCGCTGTGAAGACGGACGCGCTCCTGCTGGCGCATCGCCACGAGCTGGCCTCGCCGGCTCTGCATGTCGGCCAGCCTGCGACGCTCCGGATCGGGAGCAGCCCTTGGCGTCGGATCCAGCCGCTTTCCCAATTGGGCCAGCACACGCGCATCGAGCATATCGGTCTTGGCGAGAAAGCCCGTCGCTCTCGCAAAGTCGCGCGCTCTGGCTGGATTGACCCGACAATAGGGGCGCTGCCGGGCATCGAGCGTTGTACAGAAAAGCCGATCATATCGACCGGTCGCCTCCAGAACGATCGTGACCGGGAGCTCTCCAAGGCCATCGATCCAGGCATTTATGGCAACGCCTGTGTTGGGTATGCGCTCATGCTTCTGTGTCTTGTCATCGAAAATATCCAGAAAGTCTTTCGAGACGTCGCATCCAATGAAAACAGGGTGTATCATAGGAGCCTCATCCTGTGCTGCGAGGTCCGCGCTCACGGCCTCCATCAACTGTTCAGGTTGGGATGTTCAAAGCGGGCGGAGGACCAAGGCCAGCGCGCGGTCTCAACCGACCAGGATGCCGGACGGCCTTCCGCCCGCAATCTTTATAACACACACACGATACACAGGATGCCGGGTCGAGCCCGGCATGACGGAGGA
>NZ_JBLQTA010000069.1:0-1166 GCF_048159625.1 Ciceribacter azotifigens
GAAAAGTGGTCCTCCCTGAAGTAGGCTATTGAGCCGTAGGAGGACGTTGGAATGCCCCAGAAGAAGCACAAACCCGAAGAGATCGTGGCGAAGCTGCGCCAAGTCGATGTTCTGTTGTCGCAAGGTCGTTCTGTCGGAGAAGCGGTCCGTTTGATCGGCGTGACGCAGTTTACGTATTACCGGTGGCGCAAGGAGTTCGGTGGCCTGAAGGGTGACCAGGTGAAGCGGCTGAAGGAGCTCGAGAAAGAGAATGACCGGCTGCGCAAGGCGGTCTCGGACCTGACACTCGAGAAGCTGATCCTGAAAGAGGCTGCTTCGGGACCCGAAGGGCAGCGAATGCAAAACTTCTGAGCCCCGCTCGCCGTCGCCGTTGCGTCGATCGTGTCATGGCGAAGTTCTCCGTCTCGGAGCGCTTTGCCTGCAAGGTTCTCGGCCAGCATCGTTCGACCCAGCGCAAAAAGCCGCAAGGCCGGCCCGATGAAGAGGCGTTGACCTCCGACATCATCCGGCTCGCTTCCCGCTATGGCCGTTATGGCTATCGCAGGATCACGGCGATGCTGCGGTCTGAAGGCTGGACGGTGAACGCCAAGCGTGTCGAACGGATCTGGCGGCGGGAGGGGCTGAAGGTTCCCCAGAAGCAACCGAAGAAGGGGCGGCTCTGGCTGAATGACGGATCNTGACCTCCGACATCATCCGGCTCGCTTCCCGCTATGGCCGTTATGGCTATCGCAGGATCACGGCGATGCTGCGGTCTGAAGGCTGGACGGTGAACGCCAAGCGTGTCGAACGGATCTGGCGGCGGGAGGGGCTGAAGGTTCCCCAGAAGCAACCGAAGAAGGGGCGGCTCTGGCTGAATGACGGATCGTGCATCCGGCTTCGACCCGAGCATCCAAACCATGTCTGGTCCTATGACTTCGTCGAGGGTCGGACCCACGATGGCAGGAGATTCCGCATGCTCAACATCATCGACGAGTTCACCAGGGAATGCCTTGCAATCCGCATCGATCGCAAGCTCAACTCGACCGACGTCATCGACGCCCTGTCGGACCTGTTCATCCTGCGTGGTGTGCCCGGCCATGTCCGTTCCGACAACGGCCCGGAGTTCATCGCCAAGGCTGTACGGGAGTGGATCGTAGCCGTCGGCGCAAAGACAGCGTTCATCGAAC
>NZ_JBLQTA010000070.1:0-1137 GCF_048159625.1 Ciceribacter azotifigens
CTTATGCGATCTTTGGGTGTAGCCGGGGCAGATTCCAATTTCAAATGCAACGAAGAGAATAATGGCCATGATCTCAGGAGGATAGGATGGGCCGCTCTTTTGTTCAGTTGAGTTTGGACGAACGTCGCGTGATTGCGCGGATGCATGAGAAGAAGATCAGCCAGGCGCAGATCGCCCGCACTCTGCGGCGAGATCGGTCGACGATCTGCCGGGAACTGCGGCGCAATTTCTGGCATGACCGTGAAGCTCGCGTCGCCGACGGATATTGGCACGTCACAGCACACGCTATGGCGTCGGACCGACGGCGCAAATATCGCAAGCTCCTGCGTGATCCTGCCCTGTGCGCTGCCGTTGTCGACAGGCTGAAGAATGGCTGGTCACCTGAGCAGATTTCCGGACGCCTGAAGCTTGCCAGTGGTTCGTCTGCCGGGCTGAGCCATGAGACGATCTACCAATATATCTACTCGCAGGAAGGCCAGGATCAACAACTGGCCCGCTATTTGCCGGAGCGGCGACGCAAACGGCGGCCACGATACGCACGCAAACCCAGAAGCCTTGTCTTTCAATGGAGTGCGCCATTCGCAATCGGCCGGAAGCCATCAATTCGCGAAGCGAATTCGGTCACTGGGAGGTTGATCTGATGATCTTCAGGAAAGAACATGGATCTGCCAACATCGCGACCGTCGTCGAGCGAAAGAGCCGCTACACTGTCCTGTTCCGCAACAACGACCGACGATCAAAGCCGATCATGAGCCAGTTGATCCGTCATCTGGCACCCCTGCCCGCGTCGGCTCGTCAGAGCCTCACATTCGATCGAGGCTTGGAGTTCGTCTCATGGCGAGAACTGGAAAAAGGCATGGGAACAGTGGCCTGGTTCTGTGACCCCCAGGCGCCATGGCAGAAAGGCACGGTTGAGAACACCAACAAGCGCGTCCGGCGATATCTCCCATCCGAGACCATCGTGCTGGATGTCACACACCAGGAAATCCGTGCCCTGTGTGATCGGCTCAACGAAACGCCGCGCAAGTGCCTGGGGTTTCAGACACCCAAGGAGATGTTTAGTCGCCACCTGTTGGCTCTCGAACGATGACGCGTGTAGATTTCCAGCCAGCGTTGCATTCAATCTGGAACCAGCAC
>NZ_JBLQTA010000071.1:0-1137 GCF_048159625.1 Ciceribacter azotifigens
ATGCCCAACCGCTGGCAGGGTGCACGGACCAAGTCCAACGCCGATGGACCGGCAATTGTCGATGGCCTTTTGAGCTGTGACCCGGACTTCCTCAAGTGAGGCGCCTGTTGCGGCTTTGGCACCGCCAATCTTCCACATGAAGATTTCTCCGGCGACCCCGCGGCGCTTCTCGCGCTCTTCCGGTGGGGCGGAGCACACGTCGTCATTGGCAACAACGGTTGCAACCTCGATGCCGTCCTTGGCGGCCAGCTTCCGGGCCAGCTTCACGTTCATGTTGTCGCCGGCATAATTGCCGTAAAGGACGATGACGCCCTTGCCACCGTTTGCTTCGCAGATTGCGTCGTAGAAGCTTTTTGCAGTCGGCGAGGAAAACAGCTCTCCGACAGCCACCGCATCAAGCATGTTCTTTCCGGTATAGCCGATGAAGGCAGGCTCGTGACCCGAACCGCCACCGGTCACCACTCCGACCTTTCCCGGATAGGGTGCGCCTTTTGCAACGACAACGCGCTGATTTTCAGCAAGCCGGACGATGTCCGAATGGGCCTTCAAGAAGCCCTTTACGGTATCTTCGACAACCTCATCAGGATTGTTTACGAAACGCTGCATACTGTCTCCTGTATAATGTCTTGCTGACCGGGGCTTAGAGGATGGTGTAGCCGCCGTCGACGATCAGGTCGGCGCCGTTGACCATGTCTGCCCCGGACGATGCGAGAAAAACCGCCGATGCTGCAATCTCTTCCGGGTAGGCAAATCGGCCGACTGGTATCCGCTTGACAGCGGCCTCACCTTTTTCGCCGGCCCATGCCTTTTTGCCGAGTTCGGTCAGCACGATGGTGGGCGATATCGTGTTNGACCATGTCTGCCCCGGACGATGCGAGAAAAACCGCCGATGCTGCAATCTCTTCCGGGTAGGCAAATCGGCCGACTGGTATCCGCTTGACAGCGGCCTCACCTTTTTCGCCGGCCCATGCCTTTTTGCCGAGTTCGGTCAGCACGATGGTGGGCGATATCGTGTTCACGCAAATGCCGTGCTTGCCCCATTCGGCCGCGAATGTCTTTGACATCCCGATGACCCCGAATTTGGAGGCGCAGTAGGCGACATGCTCCTCAATCGCCACGGTCCCGGCTTGCGACGCA
>NZ_JBLQTA010000072.1:0-1136 GCF_048159625.1 Ciceribacter azotifigens
AATGCGCCAGCGCCGGATTGTCGTTGTCGCCTTGCCAGTAGGCGGGCGGCATAGCTGATCCGGATCGGGCCGTTGCCGTCGCGCGCCTCGCATATCAGGCTGATATGACAGAGAAGGTCTCATCCTTGAGGCCGGTCCCGCGTGCGTGTATTTCTCAAGTCACAGGCAGAGAATAGCAGGGGGGTACGTGCCAATGAATTTCGTGGCGATAGACGTGGAAACCGCCAATGCAGATATGGCGTCAATTTGCTCTATCGGAGCCGTGAAATTCGAGCGTGGCAAGATCGTCGGCGAATGGTACTCGCTGGTCGATCCGCAAGATTACTTCGACGGCATCAATGTCTCTATCCATGGCATCGACGTGGACATGGTGAGGGGCGCGCCGACTTATGCGGAAGCGTCGCGGACACTTCACGACATGCTTCGGGACGCCGTTGCCGTCACCCATACCCACTTCGACCGGGTCGCCACGCACCAAGCGTCAAACCGCTGGGCTGTTGCAGAACCAACCTGCACATGGCTCGACTCAGCCCGTGTTGCCCGCCGCACCTGGGCGGAGTGCGCCAGCAGCGGCTACGGTCTCGCGGACGTTTGCAGGCTGATCGGATACGAGTTCCAGCACCACCATGCCCTGGAGGATGCGAAGGCGGCCGGACACATCCTTCTGACTGCGATGCAGAAGACCGGCCTCGACCTCGACGGCTGGCTATCCCGGGTTCGGCAGCCCATCGATCCGTCCTCCAGTAGCGCTGGTGCTGCTATCCGGCGCGACGGCAACCCGGATGGTCCGCTGTTTGGGGAAGTGATCGTGTTCACCGGGGCGCTGGCGTTTCCGCGTCGTGAAGCCGCCGATCTAGCTGCATCGGTAGGGTGCGAGGTTGATTCCGGCGTCACGAAGAAGACGACGCTGTTGGTGGTGGGCGACACCGACGTGCAACGCCTCGCTGGCCACGAGAAGAGCTCCAAACATCGCAAGGCGGAGGATCTGGCCAGCAAGGGCTTCCCCATCCGCATCATCCGAGAAACGGACTTCCGCGAACTCGTGGCGCTGGCCTGAGCCGTCGAGCTTCCCGACGCGGTGCATCGCGACATCGTCGCCTATGCCGAGGTCCTGGGCCGGGAGACGGGCCAGCCTG
>NZ_JBLQTA010000073.1:0-1039 GCF_048159625.1 Ciceribacter azotifigens
AGGAAGGTGTGAATTCTCGGCGCGGTTGTTGAGCCCTTTATGTGAGCGATGCTCGACACCTGGCATGATCTCGCGCTTTGCTGCTTCGTAAGAGCGCAACTTGTCGGTTACCATCACGCGGGGCGTGATGCCCTGGCTCTTCAGCAGCTTTCGCATCAGCCGAAGAGCGGCCTTTCTGTTTCGGCGGCTTTGCAGCAGAGCATCGAGAACGTAGCCGTCAGCATCAACGGCGCGCCACAGCCAGTACTTCTTGCCTTTGATGGAGACGACCATCTCATCGAGATGCCACTTGTCGGCAAAGTTGCCGCGCGAGCGTCGCCGGAGTTGATCGGCAAATTGGCAGCCGAACTTTGCGGTCCATTCGCAGACAGTCTGAAACGAGACATCGATCCCGCGCTCGGCAAGCAGGTCTTCAACATCGCGCAGGCTCAACGGGAACCGATAGTAGAGCCATATCGCATGGGCGATGATCTCGGCAGGAAAGCGGTGGCGTTTGTAGCGCGAAGCCGTGTCCACGTTTGAAAACTTTGTCATCACCGGCGGATATCACCCAGATCAATCCATATCCGTTAAGGCGACGCCACCGTTCTCCGTTATGGGACCTATGACGCAGGCGATCTGGCGCGCCACATGAACCAGGTAGGTAACAAAGCGAGAAGGAATATCCCGAAAACAACAAGGAAGCCGTCCTGAAATGCGGCATTCGTTGCCTGAGCCACCACGCTCTGCCCCAGAAAAGAGGCCGCAGTAGGCAAGAGCTGGTTCTCCGGCAGCCCGGATGCCCGCACCAGACCGGCCACCTCGCGAAGAAACTCCATGGTGGTAGAATTGTCGCTGGTCTGCGTCGCCGCGAACGCATCCGCGTGCATGATCGTTCGCCGCTCGATAAACACTGTCAGCAGGTTCACACCGAAGGCGCCACCGAGCTGCCGGATGAAGTTCACCGCCCCCGATCCCTGCCCGAGAAGATGGCGCGGCAGGACTTTCAGCGAACCGGACGAGATCGCCGGGAACACAAGGCCCAATCCGACGCGCGAGA
>NZ_JBLQTA010000074.1:0-1030 GCF_048159625.1 Ciceribacter azotifigens
CTTTTTGACTGAGTCGCTCAGCTCCAGCATTTGCAGCGTCCCATATCCAAGTCTGATGTCGCGGTATGGGTTTCGCTCATAAAGCTCAGTGTCCAAGAGGTATGAATCATATCCCTGTTCCTGCAAGTTTGCGATGAAGGGGCGTATCAGGCGGTAGGCTTCCAGTGAACGTCCCGGGAGAGTAATCCGGGTTCTGAAGTTGAGATGTGGAATGTTTCGCCCGGTACGATCGCAGGTGTCAGCCACGTCCATTGCTGCCTGGCCGGCAGCAAGAATCTCGTCTTGGTTTGGCTGGATCGGGGTCATAACGATGTCCGAGCCGGCGATGATCGNGTGGAATGTTTCGCCCGGTACGATCGCAGGTGTCAGCCACGTCCATTGCTGCCTGGCCGGCAGCAAGAATCTCGTCTTGGTTTGGCTGGATCGGGGTCATAACGATGTCCGAGCCGGCGATGATCGTGTCTCGCAGCACGGTGTCTTGACCGGGCGAGTCGATCAGCACGACGTCAAACCCATGCGTTTCGTTCTCCAGAATATGCTGAAGTGATGCGTTGGTTACTGCCGTGCGAAGCTCAATGCCGTCTGGCCTGTTGTCTTTCGCCTCGGAACGGGACCACCACTCATTCAGGTTTTGTCGGCCATCGGCATCGACCAAGAGCACTTGCTTACCATGAAGCGCATATTCTCCAGCGACTAGGATTACGGCGGTTGTCTTGCCCGCTCCACCCTTGCCGCTTACCAGCGACATGCAGAT
Source organism: Ciceribacter azotifigens (assembly GCF_048159625.1). Classification (NCBI taxonomy): domain Bacteria; kingdom Pseudomonadati; phylum Pseudomonadota; class Alphaproteobacteria; order Hyphomicrobiales; family Rhizobiaceae; genus Ciceribacter; species Ciceribacter azotifigens. The sequence goes on from NZ_JBLQTA010000074.1 coordinate 755, forward strand.
TGCCATTGCACGATCCTCTCAAGACTAATGGTTCCCCCGCCCCCTAGCGATCCGACGTGGGTTCAATCGGCACATCAGTATCGTCGTTAAGATCTTCACATCGAAGCAAACATAACATGTGAACACACGCAGGTTAAGATCAAAACATGCGTGTGAACGCACGCTTTAGGAGATCTATCAAACCACACGAGTTAGTCGTGTGGTTTTTACAAGTGTCTGGGTCGAGTGGTGAACCCCGGAGCCGCGTGAGGCCTCACTTGGCGCTCGCACGGAAGG
>NZ_JBLQTA010000075.1:0-917 GCF_048159625.1 Ciceribacter azotifigens
ATCAGGGTCAAAAAAACACCTGTTGCGCTCGCTCTCGCTGCCGAAGGATGGTTCGCGATGACGGCGGTGTGCGAGACCTTGGGTGTCGCCCGATCCAACATAGCGGAACGTGTGAGGCAACGTCCTTCCAGAGCCAGAGGGCGGCCGCCGCTCGCTGATCAGGAACTGATGGATGAGATCAAGACGATCATCGATGACATGCCGACCTACGGATATCGCCGGGTTCACGCGATCCTGCGCCGTAAAGCCCGCAGCGAAAACCGTCCATGGCCAAATGCCAAACGCGTCTACCGGGTGATGAAGGTTCACGGCATGCTTCTTCAGCGCCATACCGGTGCAATCGACACCCGTCGCCACGACGGCCGCGTCGCCGTCGAGCAATCCAATCTGCGTTGGTGTTCAGACGGGTTTGAAATCGGCTGCGACAACAAGGAGAAGGTGCGCGTTGCTTTCGCTCTCGATTGCTGTGATCGCGAGGCCATCGCCCATGTCGCGACAACCGAGGGCATCAAGAGCGAGGACGTCCAGGACCTTGTCATCACGGCTGTTGAGAACCGTTTCGGTCTCGTCAACACCCTTCCAAAGCCAATCGAATGGCTGACGGACAACGGCTCCTGCTTCATCGCAAAGGAAACCAAGTCGCTGCTCATCGATATCGGCATGGAGCCGTGTTCAACGCCCGTTCGCAGCCCCCAGTCCAACGGAATGGCCGAAGCCTTCGTCAAAACCTTCAAGCGCGATTACGTCTCGGTCAACCCCTTGCCAGACGCCATGACCGTCATCGCGCAACTGCCCTCATGGTTCGAACACTACAACACCCTTCACCCGCATAAGGCATTGGGGTATTGCTCGCCTCGTGAGTTCTTAAACCGTCAAACCGAAACCTGATCCTGTCCGGTTTTTAAGGGGCAACTCCA
>NZ_JBLQTA010000076.1:0-886 GCF_048159625.1 Ciceribacter azotifigens
GAACCCGGCTTGCAGAGAATCTGGCCACGCTCGACGCCGTTGCGGTCCACACCGCGAAGCAGCGCGCCGATGTTGTCGCCGGCCTGGCCCTGGTCCAGAAGCTTGCGGAACATTTCAACGCCCGTGCAGGTCGACTTGATGGTCGGACGGATGCCGACGATCTCGACTTCTTCACCAACCTTGATGATGCCACGCTCGACGCGGCCGGTCACAACCGTACCACGGCCCGAGATCGAGAACACGTCTTCGATCGGCATCAGGAAGGGCTGGTCGATCGGACGTTCCGGCGTCGGGATGTAGGCGTCGACAGCTTCCATCAGAGCGCGGATGGCGTTCTCGCCGATTTCCTTGTTGGAATCTTCGAGAGCAGCAAGAGCCGAACCCTTGATGACCGGGATTTCATCGCCCGGGAAGTCGTAGGACGACAGAAGTTCGCGCACTTCGAGCTCGACGAGTTCGAGAAGCTCGGCGTCGTCGACCTGATCGACCTTGTTGAGGAACACGACGATCGCCGGAACGCCAACCTGACGGGCGAGCAGGATGTGCTCGCGGGTCTGCGGCATCGGGCCGTCGGCAGCCGAGCAAACCAGGATCGCGCCGTCCATCTGGGCAGCACCGGTGATCATGTTCTTGACGTAGTCGGCGTGGCCGGGGCAGTCGACGTGCGCGTAGTGGCGGTTCGCCGTCTCGTATTCAACGTGCGCCGTCGAGATCGTGATACCACGAGCCTTTTCTTCCGGTGCCGCGTCGATCTGGTCATAGGCCTTGAACTCACCAAAATACTTGGTGATCGCCGCCGTCAGAGACGTCTTGCCATGGTCAACGTGGCCAATCGTGCCGATGTTAACGTGCGGCTTCGTGCGCTCAAACTTACTCTTTGCCATTT
>NZ_JBLQTA010000077.1:0-875 GCF_048159625.1 Ciceribacter azotifigens
CACCGCCAAAGGATTTTTGCAGTCCCTCTACTTCCAGCACGTAGTCCACGCGACATCCTCCCAAAACCGACCCGCGAGAAGAAGCGGGCCACCGACGATCGCCTCCCGGTCACGCCATGCTTGACAATAGTCGAATTGATGTCGACAAATGTCAAGCATACCTGAAGATATTTTGTTGGCGCACCGATGGGACAGGCTCAGACCTCTGTAGACGGTGCCAAAACAGGGAGGTCATTGTGCTTGTGAGGTACGGCATAAGCTGGTAGTCCGGACGCGCGGCCCTGAGTTTCTTGACAATCCCAGAAGTTTTTCGACTTGGTTACGGGCGCGCTATCTCAACTCACATGGCGAACGCATCAGCTCGGCAGGAAGCCTGTTATGGAACATGTGGGAGGGATGAGACTGGGTCAGCTGCCCGACAACCTTCGATCCTGCATGACGTCTCCGGTGAGATCACTTTCCTCCCCACACCCAGCATGGAGGCCTGAAATGCGCCGCTTCCTCTGTGCAAGTCGAGTAAAAGTATGGATCGAAAGGAAACCGGATGATCGCTAAGAGTCTGATTCAAAATTATCCCTCGTCATTTCATAGCCTCGCGATGCGGCGGGCGAAGAGCTGGATCGAAGCGATGAACAGCCATGCGGTTGCCGATGCGATGGTTTGCTCGAAGTCCTTGGCGAGGCGGCGGTTGCGATTGAGCCATTGCCAGCGTTCGTTCGACGACCCAGCGTCGTGGCAGGACGACAAATCCCTTTGCGGTATCGGACCGTTTGACGATCTCGACGGTCCATTTGCCGATCTGCCGGAGGGCGGCCCTGAGCTAGTCGCCCGCATAACCGCCATCGGCGAAGATATGGCGCAGCCACGGGACACGG
>NZ_JBLQTA010000078.1:0-828 GCF_048159625.1 Ciceribacter azotifigens
TCGCGCCGCTGGATGCCGGCTCAAGGCCGGCATGACGGCAAAGTGTTTGCTTCGCTGAAAAGACTCATCCGTTGCCCATGAAATCTTCCGCGCAATGGATATTGCCCCGTCGAGCGTCCCCCGCAGGCTCCGTCATTCGGCGACACCTCGCTCCGTTCACCCCGGACTTGATCCGGGGTCCAGCCGGCGAGCGTCGGCGAGCCGAAGAGACTCTTCCCTTGCCGCTGCGCCCAAAGAGTCCCCCGCGCGATGGACCTCGCGCGACTGGATGCCGGCTCAAGCCCGGCATGACGGCAAAGTGTTTGCATCATGGAAAATGCAACTCAAGCTTGAGTTTGCCGATTCCGGGTGCCCATAATGCGGCGATGAAGGGCTACGTTTATATTCTCGCCTCGCAACGTAACGGTACGCTCTATACCGGCGTGACCAGCGACCTGGCGCGCCGCCTTTACGAACACCAGCATGAGCTTATCCCCGGTTTTACCAGCCGCTACGGTGTCAAAACGCTGGTCTGGTTCGAGGAGCATGACCTTGTGACCGATGCAATCGTACGCGAGAAGACGATCAAGAAATGGCCACGCAAATGGAAGCTCGACCTGATCGAGACCCTCAATCCCGACTGGCAGGATATCAGCCATTATCTCCATGGTCTCTGAAGAGCCGGTGCGGAAGATATCTCGGGGCACGTTCTTCTCAGTCATTTCGGAGGTAGCGTGCTCCAGCGGTCCCGCAGCAGCTCGCTCTGCCACTCGGCGACACCTCGCTCCCTCACTCGGCGGCACCCTCCGTCACCCCGGACTTGATCCGGGGTCCAGCCGGCGAGCGTCC
>NZ_JBLQTA010000079.1:0-805 GCF_048159625.1 Ciceribacter azotifigens
GTAGGCGGCAAAGCCATTCAGGCGCTCTGCCAGCCCCTCCAGTTCGGACAGCGCGCGCCGCTCCGGAAAATGCGTGAGGGCATGAAAGCTATATTCGATGTCCTTCGCCGCGATGGTCGCGGCAAAGGTTCCGGCGAGAATGGACAGGGTGCGGTCCTCGACAACAGCGATGATCATCGGACCACTCCCGCCATAACGGTCGGGTGGGTGCGGGTGATGCGGGTCTGGAACCCGATCAAAGCGCCGCCTAGAATAACCCCATGGGAAGAATGCTCGTCCGCCTTGGCAAATACCGGATCAAGAACGGGCTTGCAGACGCTCAGGCGGGTCGTCGCCTCCTCGATGCTGATCTGCGGCGGCAGCACATGCGAGCCGTCCAGACCGGCAAGAACGATCTTTCCGGCCAAGGGCTGCGGGTAGCCGTCAAAGACAGTGAAGGCGGTCAAGCCATCGCGCAAACCCTCCTCATCGATGATAAGAACGTGGTNCCTCGATGCTGATCTGCGGCGGCAGCACATGCGAGCCGTCCAGACCGGCAAGAACGATCTTTCCGGCCAAGGGCTGCGGGTAGCCGTCAAAGACAGTGAAGGCGGTCAAGCCATCGCGCAAACCCTCCTCATCGATGATAAGAACGTGGTTCGTGTCGAACGGCACCACCTCGACAAGCTGGCATCCAATCAGCCCGTAGGTCTGAGAGAACGCGCTCGGTGCTGCGACCTCTGCGGCTTGAATGGTCCCGGCTTCCGGGTCCAGCAGGTAAACGGTTGCGGTTGTGGCCATAGTTCTCACCCTTTCTCCAATTCCG
>NZ_JBLQTA010000080.1:0-766 GCF_048159625.1 Ciceribacter azotifigens
GAAGACGATCGCGAGGTAGCTGACCTCTGCGACAAGGAACTGCAGCTTGAGTGGAATCCGGAGGAACAGGCCTGCGTTCGAAAACTCGGACCAGAGGCTGACATGAAGCTGATGTTGAGCGCCGAATGACAAGGAGAACGGCCATGAAAAGAGCATTTCTGACTGCGTTTTTGCTAGCGATGGCGTCTACTGCGCATGCACAGGTTCCCGTGATCGACAGCGCCAACCTGAAGATTGCAACGGAAACCTCTCAGACGACCGATCAGATCCTGGATACGAACAAGGAGGTTCTGAAGACGGTAGAAGAGACGCTTAAAGCCGTCACGGGGGATCGCGGGAGCGTTTCAAATCCCATGCAGAACCTCGCCGTTGGTCAAGGGTTCAGCGTTTCTCAGATGCCGTCACTCGACAGCCTCATGCAGGGCGGAGTCCCGAACTTCGGCAGCATGGGCGGTGACATCGGCNTTTCAAATCCCATGCAGAACCTCGCCGTTGGTCAAGGGTTCAGCGTTTCTCAGATGCCGTCACTCGACAGCCTCATGCAGGGCGGAGTCCCGAACTTCGGCAGCATGGGCGGTGACATCGGCCAGATTGCTACCACCTTCATCAACGGTCTTCAGCTAGTAAAAAATTTGTCTGGCAAGGCGGACAGCACGTTCTCCGGCGACAAGTCCTACGAAGAGATGATGAAGACCGTCCTTGGAGTTGCTGCCCTAGTCACCGGCTCGCAACAGGCTGTTCAGTCGCGAACACAGGCATTCCAGCA
>NZ_JBLQTA010000081.1:0-723 GCF_048159625.1 Ciceribacter azotifigens
TAGAGATCTGCCATGACCTGACCTGATCGGCCGACAATATGGGTCTTTCGGGCGAGGCTGTAAATGTTCCGAACCGATTTTTGCCCAAGACGCATGTGATGGAAGGCGAAGCCGCAGCGCAACCGATCGTCACCCGAATGGGCGGAGACAGTGCCTGCTGGCTCCGTGCCGAAGGCATAGAGCGGGGTCGCAAAGCGATGCGCCGAAGCAGCTATCCAGGGTAGACTTTAGAGGCACCATCCTTAATTGTCCCGGAGGAACAACGATGAAATTCCAGTGTGGTTGGTGGCAATGGCAGGTTTCGGACTCGAGCAGTGGGTGAGTGATCTCGGACTTGAACGCGTTGACGACCCAAGCAGAGATCATTCGATCTATCGCAAACGACTCGACGGAAAGATCATCGACCTCAAGGAACTGGATCTGCTTGTCGCGCGAAGGCTCCGTCACCNCGAGCAGTGGGTGAGTGATCTCGGACTTGAACGCGTTGACGACCCAAGCAGAGATCATTCGATCTATCGCAAACGACTCGACGGAAAGATCATCGACCTCAAGGAACTGGATCTGCTTGTCGCGCGAAGGCTCCGTCACCTGCGAACCGACCGACAAATTGCGCAAGCCAAAGTCGCGACCCTCCTGGGCGTAAAGGAGGCAACCTACGCCCGCTATGAAAACGCCTCATCCTTGATGACCGTCGGACGCCTGCTCCACGTGTTCGAGGTCCTC
>NZ_JBLQTA010000082.1:0-649 GCF_048159625.1 Ciceribacter azotifigens
GGCTTTTTGAAGGCGGGATCGCGCCCATCCACCACCACCTGGGTCAGGAGCGTTGCGACGGGCTGCGCGTGATCGAGCGCGTTTTCGAGCTCCTGTTCGATCATGTAGCCGATCATGCCTTCGGTTTCCGCGCCCAGAACGTCGAGCGGATAAGCCTCGTTCGGCTTGTAGGCCGCGCCCTGCAAGGCCAGCAGACCGACCTGGGGACCATTGCCGTGGGTGACGACCAGATGGTGACCGGCGTTGACCACCGCAGCCAGCGACCGGGCTGCGACCCGCACGTTTTCCCTCTGTGCCTCGGCCGTCAGCGGCTCGCCCCGTTTCAACAGGGCATTGCCGCCCAGTGCCGCGACCACGAGCATCTCAGGCTCCCAGGGTGGCGACAAGCACCGCCTTGATCGTATGCAGCCGGTTCTCGGCCTGATCGAAGACGATCGATGCCGGGCTCTCGAACACCTCCTCGGTCACTTCCATCGCATCAAGGCCGAACTCGGCCTTGATGTCGGCTCCGACGCTGGTCTCGGTATTGTGGAAGGCCGGCAGGCAATGCATGAAGCGCACGCGCGGATTGCCCGTCTTGGCCATCAGCGCGGCGTTCACCTGATAGGGCGTGAGCAGCTTGATGCGCTCGGCCCATTTTTCCTTCGCC
>NZ_JBLQTA010000083.1:0-637 GCF_048159625.1 Ciceribacter azotifigens
CAAGGCTCCGGGAAGGCTTAATTGATTGACGAGTAGAGACACGATCGAAGTGCCGACAGCCAAGCAACGCAAGGGGCGTCTCATCAACGTCCGCGTCAGCGATGCAGAGCATTCGGCTATCGAAGAAGCGGCCAAGTCGGCCGGTATGAGTGTGTCTGCTCTTTTCCGTTCTCTGCTCCTCGAGGGTGCTGGCGTTCGACCTATTCTGACTGCGGAAGACAGGTTGATCATGGCCGCATTGCTCGAAGACATGCGGATGATCGGCATCAATTTGAATCAGGTCGCCCGCTCCCTGAATGCAGGAAAGGGTGTCCATCCCTCAGAGCTGGACATCAACCTTGGCAACGTCCAGCGGATTCAGGCGGCCGTAATGAGTGAGCTGCGGACACTTTCGCGCCGTGCCGGGCATGAGCGCCGNTTTGAATCAGGTCGCCCGCTCCCTGAATGCAGGAAAGGGTGTCCATCCCTCAGAGCTGGACATCAACCTTGGCAACGTCCAGCGGATTCAGGCGGCCGTAATGAGTGAGCTGCGGACACTTTCGCGCCGTGCCGGGCATGAGCGCCGAGGCGAGGTGTAGGCCGTGGAGTTCTTTTTCGGCACTTTCACAAGCGAATGGGAGCAAGGGCGCGCGGCGCT
>NZ_JBLQTA010000084.1:0-635 GCF_048159625.1 Ciceribacter azotifigens
GGGAGGGGCCGAGGGGGGCTCCCCTCATTGCGGTTGGGTGCCGCTCGATGCGGCGCTCAAGCGCTCCTAAGCCTGGGCGGCCTCGCGCTTGCGCAACAGAAACCGCATCAGGCTCCATCCGACTCCCAAGATGTAGGGTGGCCGCCCAAGAGAGTAGTGTCCGCAATTCAGCCGCAGCACGCTCAATCTGACACCGACACTTTCCAGCCGTTGTAGCAAGCGCTCTGACAGGTCCGGCAAAACAACCGTGTCCCTCGATGCCACTATGACATGAAGCTCGAGGCCTCGCCGCGCCAGCCTGTCTGCATGGTTTTCGAGATTAAGTGGTGCCCAAGCTCTTTGCAGCTGGGCAAGCGTAAGATGCGGCTCGAGGCTCTTCCGGATCGATCGGGTTGCGCGCCCGGTCCATACCATTTCAGCAAGGCTTNACAGGTCCGGCAAAACAACCGTGTCCCTCGATGCCACTATGACATGAAGCTCGAGGCCTCGCCGCGCCAGCCTGTCTGCATGGTTTTCGAGATTAAGTGGTGCCCAAGCTCTTTGCAGCTGGGCAAGCGTAAGATGCGGCTCGAGGCTCTTCCGGATCGATCGGGTTGCGCGCCCGGTCCATACCATTTCAGCAAGGCTTCCTGCAG
>NZ_JBLQTA010000085.1:0-597 GCF_048159625.1 Ciceribacter azotifigens
GGGACGGGCTCCACAGATGGTGAGGATGGGCTGCAAGGATGCCGCGCAGCATCTCGTCCACGGCATCATTGCCATCATTGATCAGTTTCTGGGTCAGACTCATCAGGGCATTCCTCCTCGGCAAAAGCATATTTTAGTCGCAGCAGACGGCGCAAGCCCTGGCGATCCTCTGCCCCGGCACAGGTCTCGCTTTCAAGCCGATATTGTGTTTTCGCCGCCTTTGCCCTCGTCAGCAGACGGCCTTTGCCAGCAGTCCGTATTCATGGGCCCTGGAGGCAAGCCCTACGGACTGCTGGAGGATCTCAGCATGCGCTCGAGATCAGGCCTTGTGGTACTTCTGATCGACAGCGTTGATCGCATTCACATTGCCGGCAGAGCGTCCNTCGCCGCCTTTGCCCTCGTCAGCAGACGGCCTTTGCCAGCAGTCCGTATTCATGGGCCCTGGAGGCAAGCCCTACGGACTGCTGGAGGATCTCAGCATGCGCTCGAGATCAGGCCTTGTGGTACTTCTGATCGACAGCGTTGATCGCATTCACATTGCCGGCAGAGCGTCCCTGAGGGTCGAAATTCAGGGTCTCCTTCAACCAGGCGTCGGCA
>NZ_JBLQTA010000086.1:0-584 GCF_048159625.1 Ciceribacter azotifigens
AAGTTCTGCTCAATGGCAAAAGGATCATAGCCCTCGCGGGATCGAATGTAACGGACGACATTCGCCTGAGTGACCGCCTGCTGATCGGTGATGTTCGATGTTCGGGTCAGCCCTGTCTTGACCTCAATATAGCCAGTGTTCTTGTCGACCTCGACAATGTACGGCTCGAAGCTCTTGAGGGGCACGAGCATCACCAATGCGGAGAGCGACAGGATCGTGATGCCGCCGAAGATCAGCGTAATCAGCCAAGCGAACGCCTTGGACCGTTTGGCCTTTTTGACGATCTCTTGTTCCCAACGGTCCCCATCCTGAAAATAGCTCCGGAGAGCATCGTTATTCTCTGCCATGTATCCTAGCCCTTAATTCCCGCCACCAGTTGCCTAGTTGGGCAGACTGTTGTTGGTAATTCTGTTTTGCATCGCTTCTGCTGCACCGGCGTTTTGGATGTTTTCCCTCATGCCGGCATGGGTTCTGGCGCGTGCGGCCATTCCTAATTCTCCAGCCCTGCCGGCTACAGAACGTGTCGCGGTCAAAGCTCGTGCCGGCAGTGCAACACCGGTCGCGTAGCCAACCGATCGAGCGAT
>NZ_JBLQTA010000087.1:0-572 GCF_048159625.1 Ciceribacter azotifigens
AAAGAGGGGCCGGGATGGGAACATCAGGGGCGTCTACGAGCGCCAGAGTTCTCAGAAATCGACTTCAGCTCTTGGATAGACAAAGCGCTCCTGGTCGCGATCAGATAGGCCGCGAGATAGGTCAGCTTCAGATATACTTCTCCGTCGCCTTTTGGCTCATAATTGATGATTGCCTGGCGGCTCGCCTTCGCCTTCTTACCCCCTTGAACGGCTGCTGAATGCTGATCGATCAGGTCACGAAGCGAGGGTTCTTCTCCTGTCGCACCAGCTGCGATCTCCGTTCCCACTTTCCCGGACGTGGAGAATACCGGAGCCGTTTTGTTGCATCGAGCGGCAATTGCTTCACGGGACGAACGCGAACTGGATGACGACAGTAGCATGGCGGATGCCTCACCGATCTAGTTGCATTGGGGATCGTCTCAGACCATCAAATCGTCCACAACGCACGATAGGATACGAAACAAGACGAAATCTTGGGCTGTAAGTCATTGGAAAAAAACGGTAAGATTTTTGTTCCACCGCCGGCGGATGGAAGCGATTTCAAGGAACTGTTCAAGAAAATGGCTGCTGCG
>NZ_JBLQTA010000088.1:0-568 GCF_048159625.1 Ciceribacter azotifigens
TTTGCAGTGCCTTGACCACCCTTGGAGGCGATCAGGTGGACCGCGTTCTTCTGTGGTGGGAATAGCTCACGAGTGTCTTCAAGCGTTAGGATCCGCTCATTCAGGTCTACAGAGTTCAGGCACGCGTTCAGAAAGGTGGTTTTGCCCGACGACGTGCCGCCACTGATCAGGATCGAAACCCGCTTCGTGATGGCCGTATGGATGAAGTCGTAGATCTTCTCCGCGCGTAGATAGGCGATCAGCTCCCGATCCACGTCGCTTAGGCCCCCGACAGCAACCGAGACTTTGTCGAGAGAGCCGTTGTCACGGTAGTCCTGCAGAGAGAAATTCTGCACAACTTGCTTACGGATCGTGATCGACCCACCGTCAGGTGCCGCGGGCGGCAAGACGACCTGGATACGTTCGCCGGTCGGCAGTGCTGCGCTAAGAATCGGATTAGCGGCGTTGAGGAACTGCTTTGTCGCTGCGGCAACCCGCTCGCCAATGTTCTCGATCTCGCGTGCCGTCAGAGTATCGATTTCATGATGCTCCATGTGATCAGCACCGAAGCGTTCAACATAGACTTGGC
>NZ_JBLQTA010000089.1:0-553 GCF_048159625.1 Ciceribacter azotifigens
TGAACTGCCGCCCACATCACGGATGCGCTCATGCCGACCTTGGTTGAAATCGTTCCCTTTGACCCGAAATGGATAGATGATTTCTCGAGAGCCGAAGCCCTTTTGAGAAAGGTGCTCGGGGTGAGCGTGGTGGCTGTCGAGCACATCGGCAGCACCGCAGTACCCGGATTGCCCGCAAAGCCCATACTTGACGTAGATGTCATTGTACCGAGCCTCAGAGACATTCCTGATGCAAGCGCAGCTCTCATTGACGCTGGCTTCGAGGCACGTGGCAATCGGTATGATGATGATGTTTGGGCCTTCCTTCTGAAACGCCCTTCACCCCAGATAAGGGTCTACCTTTGCCCGCCCTCCAACCTGACACATGATAGGCGAGTGCTTTTCCGAAACTACCTCCGCCAACACAACGATGCGGCCTTGGCATACTCCACCCTGAAACACCGCCTTGCTGAGCAGTTCCCGTATGACGGTGATCGTTACACCTCAGAGAAGAGTACCTTTATCTCCGAGATAGTCAGCGCGGCGCAAAAGGACATGGGATGACCGCTTAGGG
>NZ_JBLQTA010000090.1:0-512 GCF_048159625.1 Ciceribacter azotifigens
AGGCCTCAAATCCGGTAGTATGTCGGCTGGCAGGACGTCTTTCCTTCGTGAATAGGTTTAAGTACTGTGGTGAGGGCAGACGAACTGGTTTGTCGTCAGCGCCACTACCGCATTCGTTGTGATGGAGATTTCTTCTGCGAGACCGCGCTGGAAATCATCGAGTCGTCTTTGCGTAAATGAACCGGGAATGGGCTTTGATCTCTCAGGTAAAAGTTCCATAATTCTGGTTATGCGATTTTTGTTAAAACATTGATTCGTATTGCAAAATTTACGAGGTTTTGCGTCCCTCCATCGTTATGGACAGTGGTTGCGGCGGAGCTGGCAGGAGCCGTGGCATTCGCTCATATCGGATTTTTCAGGCCAAGCACTGCATCCAAACTGTCCTTAGACCCAGGAAACGAGAACTGCCAGAATAGAACTTCGGAGCGAAGAGGCTGGTATAGGTACTCATGCGACGGCTCTCTCCGGCCCCTCGGAAGAAGACGGCTGAGCACGCGAATAGCCGACGCCGA
>NZ_JBLQTA010000091.1:0-445 GCF_048159625.1 Ciceribacter azotifigens
AGGCGGTTGCCGGGAGATCCGGTGGAAGGCGAGCGCATCCTCGATCACCGCGCCCTGCGAGAGTTGGCCGACCGTGGCGCGATAGATCATCTGCCAGGGTGTTTGGCTCTTAGGAACTGCAGGTATGCCCTCGGCTTTGCGCCGCTCCAGTTCCGCCTCGTCGACCAGCATGTCGCAACGCCTTTCATTGAGGTCGATGCGTATGCGGTCGCCCGTGCGCAGATAGGCCAGTCCTCCGCCGACGGCGCTTTCCGGGGAGGCATTGAGGATCGAAGGGCTGTCCGAAGTTCCCGACTGACGACCGTCACCGATGGTCGGCAGGCTGGTCATGCCTTTTCTCAGAAGTGCGTCTGGCGGCTGCATGTTGACCACCTCGGCGGAGCCGGGCCAGCCGATCGGACCGGCCCCTCGGATCACGAGTATGGTGCGCTCGTCGATTCCCAAG
>NZ_JBLQTA010000092.1:0-405 GCF_048159625.1 Ciceribacter azotifigens
TGAGGTTTCGGGCGGCAAGGTTACGCATGAGAGAGCGCGCACCGAAGGTCCATTGCGGGCACTCACTCGACAGGCGCACCGTGTTGGTCAGACTGCCCAGCTTGGGAGAGGAGATGGTAACGATGTCTTCCAGCTTGTGGGTGAAGCCTTCGCCCGGCACGTCGCGGTCTTGCGTCGGCGCAAAAAGCGTGCCGAGGAACAGCACCAGACCGTCGGGATACTGATGATGTGGGCCTAGCGTCTGGCGCACCAGGTCCTCGGGGTCGCGGCTGATCTGCTTCATCGACGAATGGCCTTCGAGCACGAAGCCGTCCTTGCCGCTTACCGTCAGTTGAAGTTCGGCCGCGCGCACGTCATCGAGCGTGAAGGTGACGTCGAACAGCCTGATCATCGGGCCGATGGCGC
>NZ_JBLQTA010000093.1:0-405 GCF_048159625.1 Ciceribacter azotifigens
GATCGTTCCGCGTTTTGACCCAGGAGCGTAAAAAATGGGCGCGTCATTTTTCGCCCGGCGTCCGCGCGCGTGACGGACCGCCGGCAGCACTGGCCCTTGCTGCACGGTAGGTACTCTCGATTACCTGTTAATATCTACTGGTATTTATCATCTCTGCGAGAATCGTGAAGTTGACTCACGTCAAAGACCTGCATTTATCCTGACTAATTTAGGGTATTTCTGATCTGACCTGGCAGGTTTATGCCTGATTGTCGCGTTGGTCGCCTCACCTCTTCGGGTGAAAAACGGGCTATCTTTCCGTTGAACCAGAGGGCTAGCCTGTTCAGGCGATGAGGTCGGGAGGATTGAGAGCGGCCAAACGCCGCGCAATGTCGACGGGACTCGTGTCATTGTCGGCTATGCTTA